>CAZGGZ010000029.1:0-35986 GCA_964525415.1 uncultured Rikenellaceae bacterium
CCTGAAAAGGATATCAGGCAGAAAAGGATATCCCTGGGACTCAAGGAAGCCTGGGAACCTGTGCCGGTAAGCGGTGTTGAGAATGCAGCATATTATTTTTCCACATATAATGCACCCGATAAGGTTAAGGTAAGCAACAGGAAAAAGATAATGGTGCTCGGCGGAGGTCCAAACAGGATAGGCCAGGGAATTGAATTCGATTACTGCTGTGTTCATGCTGCCTTTGCGATACGTGATGCAGGATATGAATCGATAATGGTAAACTGTAATCCTGAAACTGTATCAACTGATTATGACACTTCAGATAAGCTTTACTTCGAACCTCTGACGGCTGAAGATGTACTTAGCATTTATGATAAGGAGAAACCCGAGGGTGTCATCGTCCAGTTCGGGGGACAGACGCCGCTGAACCTTGCGAAAGAACTTTCAGAAGCCGGTGTAAAAATACTTGGTACGACTCCTGATACAATCGATCTGGCTGAGGACCGCGACCGTTTCAGGCATGTTATAGAAAAACTGGGAATTCCACAGCCTGAATCGGGAATGGCCAGCACCCTTGAAGAGGCTCTGGCGATTGCTGAAAGGATCGGCTATCCTTTGATGATAAGACCTTCATATGTGCTTGGCGGAAGAGCGATGAAAATAATCCTCGATGAGGAGATGCTTGAGGAATATGTTGCCAAAGCAGTCGGAGTCTCTCCCGACAGACCTCTTCTCCTCGATTATTTCCTTGAGGATGCAATTGAATCTGAGGCAGATGCAATATCTGACGGAACGGATGCCTTTGTTCCTGCCGTGATGCAGCATATTGAATATGCCGGCATTCATTCCGGCGACTCAGCATGCGTGATACCACCGGTTGTAATTCCGAAGGAACACAAGAAGACAATTTACGATTATACCAGGAGGCTTGCAATGGAATTAAAGGTTGTTGGCCTTCTGAACATCCAGTATGCTATCTATGAGGATGTTGTTTATATCCTTGAAGCTAATCCGAGAGCCTCCCGCACTGTACCACTGGTTTCAAAAGTCTGCAATGTTTCAATGGCAAGGATCGCTACCCAGATAATGCTCGGGCAAAAGCTTTCGGATTTTAACCTTAAGAACAGGAGCATAAAACATTATGGCGTCAAGGAAGCAGTATTCCCGTTCAATATGTTCCCTGCAATAGATCCACTGCTTGGTCCTGAAATGCGGAGTACCGGTGAGGTTCTTGGTATGGCCGATTCATACGGAATGGCATTCTTCAAATCCCAGGAAGCAACACAGTCGCCCCTGCCTGTAAAAGGGTGTGTCCTGATCACAATCGCCGACAGGGATAAAAACCGTATCATTGAAGCTGCAAGGAATTTCAGGGATATGGGATTTAAAATACTTTCAACCGGGGGCACAAAAAAGTTTCTTGAAGAACAGGGAGTGCCTGCAACTCTTATACTGAAGGTTCATGAAGGCAGGCCGAATATTGTTGATGCCATTAAAAACGGAGAGATAGACCTGGTGGTGAACACACCGGCAGGACGCCTCAGCGAGTATGATGATTCCTATATCAGGAAAAACGCCATTAAATACGGTATACCTTATATTACTACCACCTCAGCGGCGCTTTCTGCAACAAAAGGTATTAAGGAGAGACAGAATGGCAAATATGAGGTAAGGTCGATACAGGATTATCATGCTGCCATAGAAGACTGAATCAGGCGTATCCCCACTCCCGTATCACCTCAAGGTCTTTTTTTATGCATTCCATCGGAGTTCTTCCCTGGTACGACTCCTGTTCAATTATATAAACCTCTGTTCCTCCTATATTTGTAGCAAGGTCTGTCACTTCTTTTATATTTACTATGCCTTCACCAAGCACACAGCTTTCATATCCCTCATTTTCCCCGGTTGTTTTTATTACATCCTTAACGTGAAGGTTCTCAAATCTGTCCGGATACTGGTTCACCACATCCAGGGCAACTCCGCCTCCGCTGTAAAGGTTCCCGGTATCAAGCTGAATGACGACTTTATCAGGATCGATACTCGTCATCATTATGTCAAAAAGCTTTTTATCATTAAGCTTCTGACTGAATTCAAAGTCGTGATTATGGTACCCGAATTTCATGCCGCTTTTCCTGCACAGCTCTCCGCATTTGTTAAAGACATCCATGTATCTCATGAAGTCATCATATGTGCTTCTCATGCTTTCGTCCATCCAGGGACTGACAACATATTTCTGCCCGAGTACTGCGGCATCCTCTATCGTCCATTTCCAGCTGTCGGAAAAATCCTGTTTTGTCTCATCCCAGTGATCCTTGCCCATTACTGTGTGACCGCTTATCATTTTCAATCCCAGGTCGTCAAGGATATTCCTGAATTCTGAGGGAGGATAGCCGTAAAACTTCCGGTCAATATACCAGGCATGTTCCACATATTCATAGCCCATTCCTGCTACCTGTTTCAATGATCCCAGGGGATCCTTTCCCATTTCATCCCGGATGGAATAAAGCTGGAGTCCAACTATGCCTTTCTGTCGCTTGCAGCCTAAGACAAGCTCAGGTAATATTGCAGTTCCTGCAATTGCGAGGGTGCCTGTCTTAATGAAAGTTCTTCGTGATGTTTTCATATTCAAGTATTTATTAATAGCATATTGATCCTTAAAGCATTTAAGGGTAGTAATTGTCAGAATACAGATGCGGGAAAAGAAATGTCAGCTTATTCCTTTATTTTACTCTTAAGCTCTTTTATCTCCTTCTCTTTTTTAGCTGCTTCTTCCTCAAGCTTTACAATCTTCCCGTTCAGGTCATCAACCTTGCTGTTCAGCTTGCTGACATTATCTTTCAGATCGGCAACCTGCTTCTGAAGATCTGCCTTTTCTTCTTCAAGCTTTTTGATAATCGGGGTATAGACTGACTTGGCATAAAACCATGCGGTGAGATAACCAATGATTGCTGCGACCAGGAGCAAGGCAATTATTGTAATGACTGCCCCGGTAACAGATGCGAGTGGTATAAATGATTGTGTCATATTAGTTTAGTTTAATGGTAATTTCTGTTCTTCTGTTCTTTGCTCTCTCCTCTTCGGTGATGTACCCTGCGGCAGGCTGGGACTCTCCGGCTGATCCAATCATCATCCTGTCAGAAGCGATACCCAGTCCCTCAATGTATTTACCGACCACCTGCGCTCTTTTCATCCCGAGATCAGCGTTATATTCAGGTGTACCAACAAGATCTGCATGGCCAACTACAGATAATTTATGCGTTGGATATTTTTCCAGCCACGCCTTGAATTCGGCAATGCTGTTGTCATATTGCGGATCTTCTTTGAATTTTGCATCATTGAATTCAAAATAGACCGTGAGCTCCTCAGGCATCAATGCTTTAAGTTTCATTAAAGAATCAGCCTCCCTGGCGGCGGCATCCGGGACCGTAACAACAGGAGCAGGTTCCCTGAGCGCGGGCAGCAGATGGTTGTTGTACAGCCATGCGGAAAAAACGCACCAGATGACAAATGCAATAAATCCAGTAATAAAAATTCTCATATCGGTTATGTTTAGTTACAGATCGGGTTTTAATCCTTACAAGTTAGGAAATTTTTATCAAATCAATGGCATCTTATTACCGATAATTTTAATCATTCCCGGGCAGGGGTTATTTTGAGATTTTTCAGCTTATTTTTGGCGGTATGATCTTGTACATCACAGGCGTAACCAGTCTCGCCAGGAGTGTGGATGTTATGAGTCCTCCTATTATCACAAAAGCCAGGGGAGAGTAAAGAGCAGATCTTCCGAGTGCAATTGGAAGAAGCCCTCCTATCGCAGTCAGTGTTGTAAGCAGAACAGGCAGAAATCTTATTTCTCCAGCCTTTTCAATAGCTTCATCAAGCGGTGTTCCCTTCTTCCTGAGCTGGTTCGTAAAATCAACCAGCAAAATGGAGTTTTTAATTTCGATCCCGATCAATGCTACAAAACCAATCGCAGCTGCAAACGAAAGAGTATATCCGGCGATCCAAAGCATTATAAGGCCGCCGATAATTCCAAGCGGAATTACCGAAAGAACTATAAGAGTACTTTTAAAAGTCCTGAATTCAAGAATGAGTACGGCAAAAATCCCGAAAATGGCGATTATTATCGCGGTTCCGACACCGGCAAAATTCTCCCTCCTGCTCTCTATCTCGCCTGCTTCAATAATCTTATATCCTTCCGGAAGCTTAAGCTCCCTGATACGTGAAATTATTTCCTTTGCAACTTTATCGGTGTTGTATCCTGACCTGACTGACGACGAAACAGTCATGGCTCTCTCATTATTGTAATGCTGAATGAGAGTCGGGGAGTTGACAAATCCGATGCCGGCGAGTTGTGACAACGGGATCTGTGAACCCGTGAGGGAAGCAATGTAAATATCATCAAGAACCGTTGATGAACTCTTCTCTCCGGCAGGCATCCTTACGTTAATCGGATATTCCATGCCTTCAGGATCACGGAATTTTCCTGCAACTATTCCCGCAAGCGACAGCCTGACCGTTCTGTCTATCTCCGCTGAAGGAACTCCGAAAATCCCTGCTTTTTCTGTATTTATGCTTATTTTAATATCCGTAAGAGACTGACTAAGAGGATTTTTCACATAAACAGTGCCTTCATGAGAATCGAATATTTTCTCAATGATACCCGAATAGCGCTTCAATGTATCAAGGTTATCGCCAATAAGCCTGACAGCAACCGGAGCATCAACAGGAGAACCGTTTTCAAATTCATTGACATATATCCTGGCATTGACATAAGTGTTAAGCGTATCCCGGAGCTCATCGATAAATCTGCTGATCTCCGGAACAAGATCACGTTTTATCTCGCAGAAGACTTCACCAAGAGTAGTCTGCTCGCTTTTCTGAAATGAATTATAATATATCATCGGATTGCCTTTCCCTACATTTGACATATAATAAATCACTTCAGGCTTCCTGCTCACAACTGATTCTACAAATCTTACAGCTTTGTCGGTCTCATGTATATTGCTTCCCTTTGGCGTTTCAATTGTTATAAAGAACTGCGGCAATCCGGCTTTCGGGAAAAGGCTGAATCCTATAATATCTATTAAGAATAGAGATGCAATGAACATTAATGCTGCGACCACTACTGTTTTCACCGGATTGCCCAGCGACCAGTGCAGCGCCCTTGTGTAAGTGAAATCAATGACTTTATGAAAGCCCCTCAGAACTATATTGCCTCTTGGATCAACATTTCCCCTGAATACCTTGCTGGTTATGAATGGGATTATTGTGAGCGCGACAAATAATGAACCAAGAACAATGAAAGTGACTGTTGTCGGCAGCGCGCGCATATATTGTCCTGCTTTCCCCGGGAGGAACATC
This sequence comes from uncultured Rikenellaceae bacterium, assembly GCA_964525415.1. Taxonomy (GTDB): domain Bacteria; phylum Bacteroidota; class Bacteroidia; order Bacteroidales; family VadinHA17; genus LD21. The sequence continues at coordinate 5,347 of CAZGGZ010000029.1, forward strand.
AGCGGCAGAAAAGCGAGTATGAGCGTTGCAGTACAGCCAATCACAGCGGGTCCTATCTGTTTAGTTGCAAGAATTGAAGCCTCAACAGGAGCGGTGCCTCCCCGCACCCATCTTGATATGTTCTCAACAACAACAATTGAATCATCGACCAGCAAACCGAGTGCTATCACCGCTCCTACAATACTCAGCTGGTTTATGCTGAATCCGGTTATGTAAAGACCAGTCAGGCCGATCAGTACAGAGAGCGGGATGGAAATCACAACTATTCCTGAAGCCCTGAAACCAAGAGGCAGAAGAGTAACCAGAACCAGAAGAAAGGCAAACAGAAAATCAACCTGGAGACGTCCCAGCTTTGCCTTCACGTTTGCTGACTGGTCAAAGCCCCTTTCAAGAGTTGTACCTGCAGGCAGGTTCTTCTCAAAGGAATCAAAAACCTCATAGACTGAATCGCGCACCCTGTGTATGTTCTGTCCTTTCTTCATGCTGGCAATGACGAATGCGGCTTTTTTGCCGTTGTATCTTCCTAAGTATTTAAGATCCTCATATTGCCAGCTTACATCCGCAACATCCTTCAGATAGAGAACCTGTCCCATACCTGCTCCTACAATGGTTTGCTCCACTTCTTCAAGGCTTTCATAACCTCCGCCGGACTTGATGTTGAATTTCTTTGGCCCTATCTCCAGGGAGCCTCCCGGGATATTGGCATTTTCACTCTGGATAGCGCTCAGCACCTGGCTGACAGTGACATGCAGCTGTGCCATTTTGGGTAAATTGATTTCCACTCTCAGCTCCTGATCAGGATATGCCACTGACTGGGCCTTTCTTATTCCGGGAAGAGCGGATATTTCATCCCTGAGGTCTTCGGCAATCCTGCCAAGCTCATAGTATTCCGCCGTTCCCGATACTATGGCACACTGTATTATGTTGGTATTTCCGGCCTGTATCTTCAGGGCTTCAACGCTGTAAAGGTCCTCCGGCAGTGAAGGTCTCAATGAATTGATCTGACGCTGAAGGTCATCAAATTTGATATCCGGATCAGACTGCGGAGAGAATTCAATAACAATTATTGCCACATCCTGCTCAATCTCGCTTGTCATCCTGTCAATATCCTCAAGCTCTTTGAAGCTTTTTTCAAGCCTGTCAACAACAAGTTCTTCAATATCTGCGGGTGTGGCGCCAGGATAGACAGCTATGACAGGGAAGATCGTGACAGGGAATTCGGGATCAGCCGCCTGCGGTATCTTAATATAGGAATAGATCCCGAGCGAAACCAGCAGCAGGAAAATAACTATGGTGAACTGGTAATTCTTAACCGCTAATTCTGATATTTTCATAATACTTTTTATAAACCACGAGTCACACAGAGTTTAACACAGAGTTGCACTGTTTCCTCCCCCACTCTCGCCCTCCCGCCCTCCTTCCTCTGTGCCATTGCGCCGTTGTGCCTTATTTTACTATCTCCACCTTCATCCCTTCTTTGAGATAAGCTGCTCCTTCCGATACTATTTCAGTTACATCTTCCGGTATACCTGCAATAACCGCTTCCGAACCTCTGATCGATGCGATTTCGATACTGTGTCTTATTGCTGATCCGGAATCCGATACTGACCAGATAAAACCTTTCTTCCCGTCAGCCCCTGTGATGGCTCCGACCGGAATCATGACAAAGGTTTGTCGCTTCGCAGGATAGATGTCCACAGCTGCAACGAAACCTGAAGCAAGACGGTATCCCATTCCGTCAAGACTCATTTCCGTTTCATAGGTTCCGGTCATAGGACTTGCCATTTCGCTCACAAGATCAACAACAGCCGGAAACTTTATTCCCGGCCAGGCATCAAAAACAACAACCGCTGAATCACCGGGATTTATCCTGACCACATCCCTGTCAGCAAGACCTGATCTGACCTTCCAGTATTTTCCCATTGTGCCAAAAAGAAAAACCGGATAACCTGCACCCACCATCTCATTCTCCCTGACGAGCTGCTTCAGCACTATACCGTCGGAGGGTGCTTTGATGGTTGAATGGATCAGATTAAACCGTGCAATTTCAAGATTTGATTTTGCAACACTCAGGGCAGTTGTTGCATTCTGGAACTGCTCCAGTGTTGCTACTGTATCATTATAAAGACTTTTTGCCCTTGTCCAGTCACGAAGCGCTTTTTCATGCCCGTTACCTGCAAGGTTAACATTAGCATTGATCTCTGAAAGGTTAAGTGATGCCAGGATATCTCCTTTCTTTACTTTATAGCCCTCTTCTGCATTTATAACAGCAACTATGCCACCGGTTTTAAATGATAGTTTTATCTCCTCCTCCGAGGCAAGTATTCCGCTTGAATGGACAGAAATACTGAGATCTTCAGGTGTGATACTCACGATTTTCACCCTCGTGATTTCATTTTTTGGTTTCTGTACAGCATCATTCCTGCATCCGCTGAGCAGTAACAGGAAAAAGTATCCGTATAATACTGATTTTTTCATCTGGTACGGTTATTCTGTTTCTTTAACTCCCGTGATTCTTTCAAATTCGGCAAATGCCGACAGGTACCTGAACTTTGAAATGATCAGGTTTTCCTCAGCCTGAGTCATGCTGGTCCTTGCATCGATGTATTCGATGAGACTTGACTGTCCCTCACCATATTTTCTCTCGACAATCCTGTAGCTCTCGCGGGCATTTTTCAGCTGGCTCCCTGCAGCTGCAATTCCCTTGTCAGCAGCAGAAAGTTCGTTCAGCGCCCCTATAACCTGGAGCTCTATCTGCTTTTTAGCCTCCTCAAGCTGATTTTCGGCCATCTCATTCTGTATTATGGCTTGTCTTACCCTTGCCCTGTTGCTGAAACCTTCAAAAATGTTCCATGTAAGAACAGCTGAAGCCTGCATGTAATCCTGTTCCTTGTTAAATGCGTATTCTTCGCCCTGAAATCCGTAATCGGCAACCGCAAACAGATCAGGCAGTTTTTGTGACTGGTTCATTTTGACCTGCAGCCCGGTTATCTTTTCATAATTCTCAAGCTTCCTTATCTCTTCCCGGTTCTCAATGGCAGCTGAGGTATAATTATCCGTCATTTGTATAAGAGCCGGGAAAACTTCGGGTTGCTGAATAATTATACTGTCAGTTAACTGTTTGTTTAACAGGAAATTAAAATATGCAATTGCGATCTTCCTGTTCTTTTCAGCATTCAGAAGCTCCTGGTCAAACTTGTTGAGCTCCGCTTCAGATCTGTACAGGTAATCGGCAGTGACCTTATCGTTGCTTAACAGCTTGCGGTTAACACGTATGTTTTCCAGAAGCAGCTTACGGGTTTCTGTCAGCATTGTCACAAGGGCACCGGTCATTGCTGTGTTGTAATATGCTTTTCTGATTTCTGCTGTCAGTTCCCTTTTATACTGCTCCACATCCATTTCTCCAATAAAAGTCAGCTCTTTTCTTATTTTTGAATTGTAATATATATCTGTATTGAACAGAGGCTGAACTATCCGCATTTTTGTCTCATGCTCGGCGGGCCTGAGGAATTTTATCGTTTGATTATCTATTGAAGGAAAAAGACCTGATGAAGTGAGGGCGTTAAGGGTGGCATAAACCGGATTCAGCAGATCACCAACAGGGAAATCTATTTCACGTCCGCCTTCTGAGACCGTATACCGGGCATTAAAACTTATTCCGGGGTAAAATAACCCTCTTGCCTCTTTAAGTGTTTCAATGCTTTTCTCGTAGTCTGACTGCTTTTGCTTCAGTGCAAGGTTATTCTCAAGCCCATAAGCTATATATCCTTCCAGTACCGGTTGTCCGTCAACCAATACGGGCATCAGCAGAAAAACAATCAAAGCGCCGGCTTTCATGACTTTGCTGCTTTAACTTCTTCCATGGCTTTCATTCTCTCCTGCATATTGTGGATAATAGCTTCGAACAGACCTTTTACAAGCTCCCTGTTCTGCACCGAACCCTTTTCATACAGGGTTTCGGCAAAAGTGAAGATCTCCCTCTGTAACGACATTTGTCCCTTATATGCGATCTGACCCTTTTCAGTGAGCCTGATGCTGAACTCCTTCCTGTTAATGGCGTTTGTTTTCAGTACAAGGTTTTTGCTGACCAGTTTCCTTATAGTCTGGGAGATGGCTCCCCTTGTAACTCCCATCTTTTCTGCAAGGTGTGTCATATTAATCTCCCTGTTCTTACCCACAGTTGTAATTGTATGTATCTCCGTAAAATAGAGCTTATCTCCTGTCCCGTAATCTACGGGCTTCCTGGAGATGACAGAATAGAGATGAAGGATCTTCAGAAACTGGTCAATCAGATACTGTAATTCGCTGTTCATGGTAATATTGTTTAGATGCTAAACAAAATTACAAATAGTTTAGATGCTAAACAAATTTTCTGAAGAAAATCACTCAGCATCTGATTTGAATTAAATGCTGATACTCAGGACAAAAAAAAACAGTAACTTTATTTTGCTAACCAGTTAATCAGGCTTTTGCTGAAATGAGAATAGGCATTGTAACTGACATTCATGAAAATGCAAACCTGCTCCGTGAAGCTCTCAGGCTGGCTGATAATCATAAATGTGATGAGCTGGCCTGCCTGGGTGATATTGTCGGCTGCGATACCAGGTTCTACGATCATTCAGCAAGCAGAAGCGCTAAAGAGTGCATTGGACTGATCAGATCCAGCTGCCGCTGGATCGTGGCCGGGAATCATGATCTTTTTGCATCTGCACGTCTTCCTTCCTGGTCAAATGGATTCGTATATCCTGAAAACTGGTTCGTAATCAGCGGTCCGGAAAGAAAGAAAGTATCATCAGGAAAAGTCTGGTGTTATGAAAGCGAAGCCTCCAACGACCTGTCAGTTAATGAATCCGGATTTCTAACGGAAATACCTGAATTTCTTATTCCATCAGGTATTAATGATACTTTTCTGTTTTCGCACTATATCTTCCCCGATTTCACCGGCTCGACAACACTATACATAGAAAGGAATCACCAGTTGAAGAAGCACTGGGATTTCATGAAATCGCATAACCTTAAATTTTCATTTATCGGTCATGCCCATAGTTCTTTTGCAGGGTTTGCCTACAACAGAAACAGGTCATTCCTGAGAGCGTTTCACTCCCTGCCAAATAACAGTTTTTATCTTGGTGATGAACCGGTTGTTATCCTTCTCCCTCCTCTGTCAGGGGAAAAGGGCAGAACCGGATTTTCGATCATTGACACAGAGAACATGAAGTTAAGCCTGATTCCGATCTTCACATCCTAAGATCTTCCGACAATGAAAGATCTCCTGAAAAAAAGCCTGCTTATTCTTAAGATTGACCTGCCCGCGCTTATTGCTGTTGCACTGTTTGCCGGACTGATCTTTCTTTATCTTCTTCCCGGATTCGAAAAAACGATGATGGAAAGGAAAAGAAACCTTATACATGAGATGACATCCTCGGCGTACAGTCTTCTCGACTATTATCACACAATGGAAACGAAAGGTTTAATGAACGGTGATACTGCAAGGATCCAGGCTATGACAGCTATCAGCTCGATAAGGTATGGAGAGGCTCTTAAGGATTATTTCTGGATCACCGATTTGCATCCTAAAATGATCATCCATCCATACAGGCAGGATCTGAACGGCCAGGATCTAACGGATTTCCGCGACTCTAAAGGTAAAACCATTTTTATTGAGTTTGTCAGGGCTGCAACTCATTCAGGTGAAAGTTATGTTGAGTACATGTGGCAGTGGAACGACGATTCTACCCGTATAGTGCCCAAATTATCATACGTGAAGCTGTTTGAACCCTGGGGATGGATCATCGGTACAGGTATCTATATTGACGATGTCCGTTCCGAAATAAGAAAAATGGAATTCAAAGCCCTGATGATCTCACTGATAATAGGAGCAGTAATCGTAGTACTTCTGAGTGCAATCTCACGGCAGACTCATAAAATTGAGCAAAAAAGAAAGAAGGCAGAGGAAGAACTTACTAAGTCAAAAGAATTATACCGAACCCTTGCTGAAGCAGCCTCGGAAGGAGTCCTGATCTGGTCGGATCAGGGTTTGCAGGCTAATAAGACTCTCCTGTCGTGGCTCGGATATACAGAAGCTGAATTGAAGAGTGTGCCATTACGTGATATCTTCATCACGGATTGGATTGAAGAACCCGCAGATGCCGGTACATTTTATGATGAACTGACAACCAGGAGATACCATGAAGGAAATCTTAAAACAAAAAGCGGTCATCTGTTAAAATCTCATGCCGACTTTTCCCGTATCCTCATGGGAGAAATAAAAGCCGTGCTGGCAGTCATCCGTCCAGCTAAGGGAAGTTCCGCTGTTTTCCAGTTTCCTTTACCTGGTCAGATATTTGAAAATATTTCTGCAGGTTTTTTCCGCATTACCTTTGGAAGAAAGAACAGATTCATTTATGCTACAGACGTAACTGTTAAAATGCTGGGATATAACACCTTACATGAGCTAATGTTGCATCCTGTTGATTCCTTTTTTGCCGATCCGTCCCAGATGAAAGCTTTCAGAGCTTCTTTGGCTGCAAAAGAAATCATTTCCGGCAGGGAGCTCCTGCTCCGGAGGAAAGGAGGGGATGAATTCAGGGCTATTGTCAATATAACTGTTGTTGAATCGGATAATCATGAGATCTGGTGCGAAGGATCAGTTGAACAGCTTGCAGCAGCATCTGTAAATCATGATTCGCCGCTTGCAGACCTGAGTGCATTCAGCGCTTCATTTATTATGGATGCTCCGGTAACTTCAATTATGAAGCCTCCGGTCCTGTGTCCTGAAAACCTGCCGGTAATCCGTGCAGCCTCAATTATGAAAGAGAATGATATTCAGGCTGTTGTTGTAATCAACCAGAATGGTGAAGCAATGGGGATCATTGACTCTTCCATAATCGGATTCAGATTGTCCGAGGGTGGTTCTCCCGATACACAAATCTTCAGGTGGATGGTTTCTCCTCCATTATTTATAAATAAAAACGCAAGAATCCTTGAAGCGTTTGGAATAATACAAAACAGCCAGAATAAGTGCCTCCTGGTAACTGCAGATGAAAAAAGAGTAGCCGGCATCATCACATGTGCAGAACTGGCAAATGCTTTCTTCACAGCGCCCGGTCTCATAATTTCTGAAATATTGAAGGCAGGTTCATCTGCTGCGTTAAGAACAATATTTTTGAGCAGCCGTAAACTTGCCATGTCAATGATCCTGGGACATGCAGACCCTTATTCAGTTTCCCTCCATCTTTCCAATGTTGCCGATACAATATATCAAAGAGCCCTGACATTATGCATTGAGGAATCCGGCATACCTCCATGCAGGTTTGCTTTTATTTTAACCGGAAGTTCCGGAAGAAGAGAACCCTCGTTATCGACAGATCAGGATAATGCAATAATTTTTGAAAACCTCAGTGGAGATAGTCTTGCAAATGCACAGAATTATTTCCTGAACATGGGGAAAAAAGTGAATGAATTACTTTCGGATATTGGCTACAAGATCTGCAAAGGCGGAAATATGGCAGGTAATACCAGGTGGTGTCAGCCGCTTGACAGATGGAAAGAATACTTTTCAGACTGGATAAAAATGCCGGGACCTGATGAGCTGCTTGAAGTGAGCATATTCTTTGATTTCAGGTTTTGCGCAGGGGACAGGGTTCTTTGCGAAGAACTCAGACATTATATTCAGAATGACCTTAAAACCAGTGATATTTATTTTCATCACATGACAAATGCGTGGAAGCAGTTCAATCCTTCTGTCGGTCAACTTTCTTCAGGAGATACTGATATCAAGAGGTTGCTTATGCCTCTTACCGGTATAATCAGGCTTTATGCACTTAAAAACCGGACAACCGGCCTCTCAACTCCTGAAAGAATTATTGAACTCTACACAGGAAAACATTTTGACAGCAAGCTTCTTGCAGATACACTGAAAGCATGGAAAGATCTTACATCTATTCGTCTGTCTCATCAGGCATTATGCATCAGCAATGGCGCCGAGCCGGATAACGTTATTGATTTTCAAATTGTGAAGAGTGATTTACGGTACTTTGCGGAGCAGGCAATAATTACGATCAATAATCTTCTGCTGAAAGCCGGAAGTGATTTCCACACTGATATAATTTAGAATCTGTAAATTGTGCTCAGGAGTATTCTTAAGTTACCAACATTATCTGTATTAATAACCTTCCCGTCAGATTGTTGTGTACCATAAGCTGCGGAAGTATATTCAACTTCGCCTGCCAGGCTCAGCTTTCCTTCGGTGAATGTTATACGGGGAGATATCCTGTAAACATTGTCAATGTCAGTTCCGCGTCCGTATACCGTCCCGTTAATCTGATCGCCGGCCCCGAGGTTTTTGCTTAAGCCTGCAAACAATCCAAATGTGGTTTTCTTGCCGTTTGTTCCTATATCCATCCACAGATTTCCGGTATTCAGGATTGTAAATGTCTTATAAAAAGTCAGGGGATCAATGGATGTAACTGCATAACCTCCGATCATCATCAGATCACTTGCATTCTGAGCATATACACCCATCAAAGAAATGTTCAGAGGGGCGCTTTTAATCTTTAAGTTAGCAAAAACCGCATAACTGCTTACGGAAGCATTTGTTTCAAAATTCATAGTAGTCCTGAGTTCAGGCCTGAGTTTCTTATAGTCAATCCCTATCCAGCCTGTAATATTTGTACCGGCAGGAACGCGTATCTGAAGGTTTAAGCCAGGCAGGCTGCTGTTTCTTAAGTATTTATTGTTATTTCCGTCCGGACCGGGCGAAGTGAAATCGCGCTGCCCGTAAGCTGTCAGTGAAAGACCTGCCTTCCCCAGCATTTGTGTCAGTCTTACCTGCGGATTACGGCTGAATGGGGTAAAGGGCGCCCCGGTATTAAAACTGACTGTTCCCGGGAAACTTTCCGTAATGAACATCGGGTGCCAGAACTGCCCGCTCAGAAGGGTTGTTTTAAGCCAATCCATTTTAACATAAGCATGCCGAAGCCGGAATCCGTTCAGATCGGCTTCGCTCGTGCCGAAGAATTCTGCCTCTATAGCTCCTGAGGTTTTAGCTCCGAAAGCATCAGGACCGGTAATATCTCCCCTTATCCGGGACTGAATGCTGAGAAAATGCAGGCTTGAATTAGCATTGATATCTTTCCCGTTAAGATCTAAAAGTTTGTTATCAGGATAAAGATAAAAATGCCCTTCACGAAGTCCGTTCGATGCACCAGACTGCCTTGTGTCATAAAAAATATCATTCTTTACAAAGCCTGTGAATCTTATCCCCCATGAAGGATCAGCATCCTGGGGAATGACCTTTAATATGCATGCTGATGATAAAAGCATCAGTAAAAAATATCTTTTCATACTTTTACGGTTTAATTAATAAATATACATTATTTTTTGTTTTTGTCGGGAGGGAAGAGCGATTCTATAAGTGTCGGTTTTACAGGGTCCCCTCCCATCAGAACACTCAGGTTGCTTCTGGCCGTCCTGTTCTCTTTCCATAGCGATAATGCTTTTGAGTAATTATAGTATGCTGAGTCAGTCTCTCCCAGGTGACGGAAAAGAGTTCCCCTGTTGGTTAAGCTTACTGATAACCGCCTGGGTGTTTCAGTTTGAGCCAGGATAATGTTTTTAACTCTCCGGTCAAATACTTTATCGAAACTGAGACCTGAAAATGCCCGGTCATCCATACTCATAAAGGGCTTTATCTTTTGCCGTATCTCTTCTTCCGGCAGATTACCCCATTCTTTTATCCAGTTATTGTATACAGCAATACTGCTGTCACTGTAACTGAAAGAAAGTTCCAGCAGGACAGCTTTCTCATTCTCTGCTATCGTGCTGTCATATATTGCTTTGAGAAGCAGGGCGCTGCATTTGTTGTTATATATTATCCCTGTCTCATAAGATGATCTGTAATCGGCCAGCTGTTTGAAAACTACAAAAGCTGAGTCAAGATATGAGAACGCACCGATACCATTGATTGTTGATCCCTCCTTTTCATACTTCAGCAGAAACTTACGGGCACTTTCAATGCGGGGATCTTCAGAACGGTTGATGCCGCGATAATAAAAAAAAGCAAAGATTACTGCGGTTACAGAAACTGAAAAGGTGATCGCAAGGATCACCTTTGTCCCTTTTGTCAGTACAAAAATGTCACTGAATTTCATCAATTGTGCACCTGTTCAGCAAGGAATTTCTTGATCTCCGGCGGAGTGGGCTTCGTGAGCAATGAAACAACAATATTTGCTATAATTGCCAGTGGAGCTCCGATCCATGCAAAATACCACACATTAAGCCAGTATGAGATAAATTCCTGTCCGGGCAGACTTCCCCCGCTTAAACCTACAATAAAATAAGTAAGAGAGATAGTCGTGACCAGTATCCCGGTAAACAGGCCTGCCTTGGCTCCTGCGCGGTTTGATCCGCTCCACCATATCCCGAGCAAAAACAAAGGGAAGATTGTACATGCGGCCATTGAGAAGGCAACTGATACAAGCTGTGCTATCAGCCCCAGCTTGAGAAGAGCGACGATTGTAACCGTAACTCCCATGATAATCGTTCCAATTCTTGCAATAGCTAACTGGGATTTCGGTGAAGATGACGGATTGATCACTTTTACATAAAGATCGTGAGAAAATGCTGATGCCCCCGCAACAAGGAGACCTGCAACGGTAGAAAATGCGGCGGCAATGGCTCCTGCCGCAAGCAACCCTACTATGAGTGAATTAACACCGCCAAGCTGGGCAGTATAAACAACTATTGCATCTTTTGCCAGGACTCCGGCATCGGGATTGGACGAAAGAAGCTTACCGAAAGTTGAATAGGCAGGCGCAGTCCAGTATACCAGACAGATAAAGAAGAGTCCCCATACAACAGACCACCTTGCATCTGTTACTTTGGGAACCACATAGAACCTCTGAATGACATGCGGAAGACCTGCCGTTCCTACCATCAGCGAAAAGCAGATTGCCACCCACTGAAAGAATGTTGTCCCCGTTGAAGGATCCCAGGGCATGGCAAATTCGGGACTTGGAACTATCGACAAATCATGGCCGTAGGCATTGAGCAATGCTACTCCGTCAGAGATATTCGGAGCCGGGATACCCTGGACAATATCTGTAACGGCTGCCCCGTAACCAATCTGCGGAAGAAGCCAGAAATAGTCGAACTTAAATGTCATTATAAATATTGGTATCAGGAAAGAAACAACGATAATGACATATTGAATCTGCATATTCTTCGTGGCTCCTATCATCCCTGATATCAGAGTATAGAGTAATACAACAGAACTGCCGATTATCACTGCCCATGTATAGTTAAGTCCCAGTATCCATCTAAATATCAATCCTATACCACCAAACTGTCCCACACAATAGGTAAATGAGATCAGGATTGTGAAAATTGCGCTTACAATTCGCAGGTTTTGTGAATAATAACGGTCGCCGATAAAATCGGGTGCCGTGTATTTTCCGAATTTTCTTATCTGGGCAGCCATCAGGATAAGAAGCAGCACATAGCCTCCTGTCCAACCTACAACATAAGCAAGTCCGTTATATCCGAATCCGTACATCATCCCGGCCATTCCCAGAACGGAAGCAGCGCTCATCCAGTTTGACGCTATGGCCATACCTGAACCAACTCTGGATATCTTTCTTCCGGCTGCATAATAATCAGCCGGATCTTTTGCCTTGAAAAACAACCCAACCAGAACAAAGGTTACCAGTGTAGCAATAAGAATAATCGCAGGTCCTGGTTTAAAGCTGCCCTCGAGCTGGGTAAGATTTTGCGCGTTCAATGAAAATACCATTGAAAACAACAATATAAATGATAAGTATATCCTTTTCATAATCATCATATCTAAGCAGATTATTCGACTATTCCTTCCTTTCTTAACCGCCACTCAATCAATACATTATAAACGATACAAAGAATGATAAACAGTATAAGAAGAAATACTGCCGTATAAAAATAATGGAATGGAAATCCAAGAAATTTCGTATCGGTGAGTTTGCTCTGATTATGAGTAAGGTATAATTTCATTATCGAGGGCAAACCGGAAAATGAGCTATCGGAAAGTAATAAGGGACATTCTATTTCCAGGCTGCTCACCAGAATTGTTGCTTCAAGTGATGTTTGCCCGAAACTGGTGTACGGTTCAGTTAAAGAAATAAGCATTCCCGTTTTTTCTGAAATTCCTGCCTTAATATCAAGATACTCCTCATCCTCAGCTGCTGGAATTTTTGCTTTCAATGACTTCAGATCAGATACTCTGCCGATAATCTGCGATTTAATACTGTCGGAGACAAAACTATACATAACACAGCTTATCGCTTCGGATATCACTTTCTGGTCTTCGGGTTTTACAATATTCTTTCCTTTAACAAGAACAAGTGATTTAAGCAACGTTCTGAAATCAGCGCTGGCAGAATTTCCCTTCAGGGCTTCCGGCCATGTTGATTCAAACATTAAAAGAGCTTTTTCTGGTGTCGGCTTCTGAATCACCCGCAGGAGGAACTGGAATCCGAAAACAGCAACTGCCCATATCACCAGCATGGTAAAGATCACATTCCTGTTTTTCCTTCCATGAAGATTACGGGGTCTGAAAATACTGAAATTGTACTGATCTGATGTCTCCATAAATTATTCTTAGTTTGTAGTGCAAGCTAAAAATAATTTTCTTACATCAAAAAATATTTGAATGCTGCTTTTCAGCATTTTTTAATCCTGTTTAACGTATCAGGAGTCGCCGGAAAGATTATTTCAAAATAATTTCTTTTTAAAACCAGTGAAGAGTTTTTCTTCATCAAGATCCTTCTTTACACCATCAATAAGCAGCTCAATCAGGTCATCTATTTTATCATAGGCAAATCCCGCTTCAATGGCAAACTTTCTGATCATTTTCATTTCGCTTTCTTTAACAACCTCATCTGCCAGTATCATCTGTGCAACCAGGTACAGATGTTCGAATTTTTCGTCAAGACTGTACGGAGGGACATAATGATGGCCTCTCTGGGCATGCATAAGATTGTCAATTTCAGGATCGGTCAGTCCGAATTTCCGTCCCTCTTTATGCAGAAGTTCAAGCTCTTCCTTGCTGATTTTCTTGTCAGTCCTTGAAATCTGTACAAGATGAATAAAAGCTTCTTTATTTACTTTTTTGCCGTGAGGTGTTGTGAAGTCTGTGAAGTTCATATTCCTTAAATTGAATGATTAAAATCCTTTCAGGTTAAAGGTCTAAATTTATAAAATTATTACCAGTTCCGGCTATTAAACAATTATTTTAAAAATCAGTTCCTTTATCTTAAGGAAGCGGTTCTCTCTACCCAGAATTCATTAAAGCTCCTTACCGGATCTTCACAAAGGTATACTGCTGTTCCGTACTCTCGTGCGTCGGGATTGGTTATACTTCCAACCTTCGTAATCTTCGAAAAAAGTGCCTTTACATCCTCACCCGGTTCATCATTAATGTAAACCATCGATTTTATATCAGGATCGAACTTATGCGGGAACCAGTACATGAAACTTTCGCTGAAGCAGACTGCTTCAGGTAATCCGTATTTCTTTCCTATTACCGTAATTGCACCTGCCTGTCCGTAATTTTCACCATAAATAAAAGCAGCCTCCTTGCTCTCAATCATCTGCCATGCCTGACTGGTAACGGCAGTCAATTCTTCCCATCCCAGCATATCGGCATAATCCTGCGGAAGCGAATGGATTGAACCATCCTCAAAACGACGGCCTAAGGTCATCCCGTATTTTTCCTCCAGATCTTTAAAGTAATTGATCAGCTTTTCAGCTTTAAAGAGCGGTATCCCAATAGGCAAAATGGGTATTGTCATGATAATAAGTATGATTACCAGGAGAATTCTTGACCAGAGTCTCTTCAATAATCTCTCCCATGACACTGCTCCTGCCGCAATCAGCAGCGGAAACAAGCCCTGTGTATAATAGCTCTTCCCCTGCAGAAGCATGAGAATGAGTATAATAAGTACTGAAATAATTCCCAGGAACCTGAATTGTTTTACCTTCCTGCTGACAAACAGGAAAATGATCCCTGCCAGAGTAAGAACTGTGGCAGCCATAGGGGAAATAAGCTGGTCGATCAGAAAACCGGTTTTGTCAACATTTACCAGCTGTGTCCTGGCAAGTTCGGAAAAGTGGCGGATGACTGGCAGTCCGTTAACAATCTGCCAGATTATGTTGGGAAGAAAAACAACCGTGCCCGCCAGTATGCCAATCCAGAACTTTTTGTTCCTGAAGATATTCCTGTGCCGGGTGAAAGGCACTACAACAAGGAATGAAAGCCAAAGCAATCCTATAAGGTATTTATTCAACAATGCGAAGCCTGCTGCAATTCCTAAAAGCACCAGGTATTTGTCAGATTGAGTGTTTATGTACTTAATTACCAGGTAAAAAGAGAGAGTCCAGAATATCAGGTCAATATGCACAGGCTGATACAGAATAAATGTTCTCAGTCCGAATCCTGATATGATTATTCCCAAAGCAGCCAGTATCCTTGCAAAACCTGATCCCCCCAGCTCTTTAGCAAGATCCGAAATGAGAAACACCATGAACCCGCCCATCAGAGCCGGGAAGAATCTTACTGCAAACAGTGAATATCCGAAAATATTCTGCATAAGCCAGGCTATCCATCCTATAAGCGGCGGAACCGATGCATATCCGAATCCCGGATGCTGTCCAAGTGAGAAATATAACAGTTCATCCCTGTGAAATTCAAGATTATACGACATTACTAGATGCAGAATCACATTGAAAAGCGCCAGTGCGGACAATGCCAGCATGAGAGAATTTTCTCTAAGAAAAGCTTTCATTTTCCCCTTTTTTGTTTTCACTAAAGTTATAGGTTTCCCTTCAATCGGGAATAAAGTGTGAGTCAAATATGTCAAATAATTATAGCTTTGTTTTGGTATTTAATCTTCTTTGCCATGAAAAGAAAAAACTACCCTGTTTATGCATCATGTGTTGCCCTGGGTTTTCTTTTAAGCATCCTGACTGCTTCATCCCAGACACCAGATTCAAATTCCGCACTTGACGATAAAGTAAGAAAGTTCCTGAATGATCATTCCCGGCAGTGGTATGATATGAATGTTCCGTCAGTCGATGGGAAGCTTCTATATGACATCATTGTCAAGAACAATTACAGGAACGCCCTTGAGATCGGCACCTCAACAGGACATTCAGGTATCTGGATAGCCTGGGCTCTTAGCAAGACAGGAGGTAAGCTTATCACAATTGAGATTGACGCGGGCAGGCACAGGGAGGCTCTTCAGAATTTCAAAGAGGCAGGCCTTTCAGAATATATTGATGCCAGGCTGGCTGATGCACATAAGCTGGTAAAAGAACTGAACGGTCCGTTTGACTTTGTTTTCAGCGATGCAGACAAGGAATGGTACAAAAACTATTTCATTGATGTCGATCCGAAGCTGAAGACCGGAGGCTGCTTCACTGCACATAACATATATGACGGCGGACGTGGTTACAGAGGTTATGGAGGGCAGGGCGCTTTCCTGGAATATGTCAGAAGCCTTCCTAATTATGAGACCACTGTAAACTCGAATGGCGGGGGAGTTTCAATCAGCTATAAAAAATCCGCAAAATAATTCTGCTGATCAATGGCTGAAGAAAACCTTCAGAGGAAACTAGGTCTTTTCCCGGCAACAAATATTGTCATAGCCAATATGATCGGTGCGGGAATATTCACCACATCCGGGCTTCTTATGTCGGGACTCAATGATCCTTTGCTCATGCTGGCTTTATGGGCTGCCGGAGGCATAATTGCGCTTTGCGGCGCATTGTCCTACGGTGAGCTGGGTGCAGCTATGCCGGGTGCCGGCGGAGAATATCTCTTCCTGTCAAAGCTTTTTCATCCGTTGTTCGGATTTCTCAGCGGATGGGTATCTTTTATTGTAGGATTCTCAGCTCCTATTGCTGCATCGGCAATGGGGTTCAGCGAATATTTCATCAGGGCTTTCCCTGGTTTTCCTGTTCCGCACAAGCTTCTCTCTGTCACTGTAATTCTAATCTTTACATTCATACATTACCGCGGAATCAAAACAGGCGCCAGGATTCAGAATGCTCTTACGGTTTTGAAAGTACTCCTTATCGGGGTGCTCATTTTCGCCGGATTGATGTCGGGGAAAGGTGATATTGCCAATTTCAGCAGACAAAATATTTCCGGTGGCGGATTTGCAGGATGGAAAACTATCGGCCTCTCGCTTATGTGGATAATGTTCGCATACAGCGGATGGAACGCCTCTACCTATCTCGGAGCTGAGATCAAGGATCCTTTGAAAACACTTCCCCGCTCACTTATATACGGAACCGGGATAGTGATCCTTATCTATCTTGCCCTGAATATTCTTTATGTATACGGGATCAATCCTGAGGAAATGAAGGGAGTAATATCAGTAGGCGGACTTGCTATGGGAAACCTGTTCGGAAAATCAGCAGAGGTTCTTTTCTCACTTCTGATCTCATTTGCCCTTTTCTCATCCCTGAGCGCTTTCATCATTCTGGGCCCAAGGGTTTATTATTCGATGGCAAAGGACGGTCTCTTTTTCAAATCTGTTGCAAAAATTCATCCCGGGTTCGGGGTTCCTTCAAATTCAATATTACTTCAGGCTCTTATTGCAATCATCCTGGTGCTGTCCGGATCATTCGAGCAGGTTCTTACCTATATGGGATTTGCTCTGGGAATATTCCCCATTCTTACGGTTATAGGTGTCTGGAAACTGAGAAAGGATAATCCCGGAGCATTACGGATAAAAGGATTCCCCGTGACACAAATAATTTATGTAGCTGCCGGAATTGTGATTCTTGTCCTTTCGTTCCTTGAAAGACCTCTTGAATCATCAATTGCCTTGCTGACGGTCCTTGTGGGTATTCCGGCTTACCTGATCTTCAGGAACATATCGAAAAACTGATGTATTGATTTTATGTTTATTTAACATACCCGAACTCTTTTATTAATCATTTGTTTATATAGTAAAAGCTAATTGTTCTATTTTTGCATAGGTGAAAAGAAGAAATATCATATCATCATTATCAACACTCTTCCTTGGCATAATATTCCTGGCAGGAAGCACCGGAATCACGCTTATTATACATAGTTGTGACGTATGCAATAAATTCACTGTCACAACCGGAATATATTTGTCTCCTGACGAGCCGGAAGATAATTGCTGTGAAGCTGCAGACAGGCATTGTACTCCTGAAAATGGTACATCTTTGGAAAGTTCATGCTGTCATTATAATATTGAAAAGCTGAGGCTTGCCAATTACTCGCCTGTTTTCCCGTTAACGATTTCAGCTCCTGCTGAGCTGCCGTCAGTCATTGATTTATTCAATAATTACCCTGTTCATGAGAGTATTGCACTTCCTCATGAACTTCACAATAAACACGGGGGACGGCATCTTATTACATGTAACTGCCAGCTTCTCTCCTGAATCCATCCTGTTTTTCAGTTAATGGAACGTTTGCAATTCCATGCAAACGGCGTTCTCTGATTATTTTATTAAAGTTAAACAGGATGAAAATCAAACTATATATTCTTATTGCAGGTTTGTTCACTGTTCCGCTGTTAGTGCTGGGGCAGGACAAGCTTGAAGGGAAAATCTCAGATGCTGCCGATAAGGATGAGATGGGACTTCCCGGCGCCAATGTTGTCTGGGCTGGCACTACTGTCGGCGCGACAGCAAATGCAGCAGGATATTTCAGTATAAAACATGTCAAAAACGTTGACAAGCTGGTAATCAGCTTTGTAGGTTATAAAACTGATACAATTACAGTAGCTCCGGAGCAGGACTACATTAAACATTCACTTGAGCAGCAGAATGAAATGAGTGAAGTGGTTATTGTCGGAAGAGCACCCGGCACCTATATAAACAGGATAGACCCGGTAATGACTGTGAATATTACAGGCGCTGAGCTATGCAAGGCAGCCTGCTGCAACCTTTCCGAAAGCTTTGAGACCAATGCATCCGTTGACGTTAATTATGCCGATGCTGCAACCGGTGCCAAACAGATCCAGCTTCTGGGGCTCGCCGGAACATATACACAGATCCTTGCAGAAAATATCCCGTCAGTCTATGGCCTGAACACCGCCTACGGGCTTAATTATATTCCGGGACCATGGATGGAATCAATTCAAATCTCCAAGGGGACATCCTCTGTAAGGAACGGATATGAATCCATGGCAGGACAGATCAATGTCGAGTACAAGAAGCCGCGGACCAGCGAGAAATTCTATATGAATGGCTTCTTAAGCGATGCCGGGAGGAAAGAGGTTAACGCAAATTCCTCGCTTCTGATGAATAACAGGCTCAGTACGATGCTTATGGTACACGGTGAACTGCAAAACAGCGTCAGCGATCATAATGATGACGGATTCAGGGATGAACCTGACATAGTACAGTACAACCTGTTTAACAGGTGGGACTATATGACTGAACGGTTTACTTTTCGCTCCGGAATAAAGATCCTTGGTGAGGAAAGGATAGGTGGCCAGTTTACATACAAACCTGGTAATGAGGATACCTGGACAAACGGTTTTGGTATTGATATAAACACAAGGAGATATGAAGGATTTACAAAGGTGGGGGGTGTGTTTGGCAAGGAACAGACCATGTCACTTGGCTGGATCCAGAATATTGCTTATCATAGTCAGGAATCATTTTTTGGCCATAAATCTTATGACGGAACCCAGCAGACATACTATTCAAATGTTCTGTTCCAGTGGAATCCCGGACTGAGCAGGCATACAATTGATGCCGGCTTCAGCTATAAATATGATAATTATGAAGAACTGCTCGATAGCCT
This sequence comes from uncultured Rikenellaceae bacterium, assembly GCA_964525415.1. Classification (GTDB taxonomy): domain Bacteria; phylum Bacteroidota; class Bacteroidia; order Bacteroidales; family VadinHA17; genus LD21. Next base: position 24,170 of record CAZGGZ010000029.1, read on the forward strand.
CTCATTTGACAGGAAAGAGTCTGTACCGGGTCTGTTCGCTCAATATACATATACCGACAGTGCAAAAATGACACTGATCGCAGGTGTACGGGCCGACTTTCACAATCTTTACGGAACGCTTATTACACCCCGCCTGCATCTTAGATACGTGATAAATCCGGTATTCACCATAAGAGCTTCGATTGGCAAGGGATTCCGCGCGAGCAATGTACTTGCTGAAAATGCATTTCTGCTGGCAAGCAGCAGGACAATGCAGATTGCCGGCGATCTGGATATTGAAGAAGCCTGGAACACAGGACTCAGCCTTGCTGCTTCTATTCCCGCCGGAGCCAGGACCATCAGAATATCAGGAGAAGCTTATCGTACCAGCTTCCTGAACCAGGTCATTACTGATATGGATGCTGACGTCAACGAGGTTAGGTTTTACAACCTGGAAGGAAAATCATTTTCAAATGTCCTGCAGGTTGAAGCTTCATCAACAATCTTTGAAGGATTTGATCTGCTTGCCGCATGGAGGTGGAATGATGTAAAGATGACAATTGACGGTATGCTTCGAGATAAACCGCTTACAGGCAAATACAAAGGGCTCCTTACCGCCTCGTGGCTGACTCATCTGAGAAAGTGGCAGTTCGACTACACACTTCAGCTTAACGGACCGGGCAGGATTCCATCGACTTCTGCAAATCCTGAAATCTACAGACGGGATGATACTTTTAAATCATATGTTGTTATGAATGCCCAGGTTACAAGGAATTTCAGGAAATGGAACATTTATGTCGGATCAGAGAACCTGACCAATTTCATGCAGCACGAGCCTGTTATTGCCGCTGAAGATCCCTTTGGCGGATACTTTGATTCCAGCCTTATCTGGGGACCGGTCCATGGAAGGAAGATCTATGCAGGGTTCCGGATATTCTTTAACCGGGATTTAGAATAAATTACTAATCTTAAATTAACATTAAATGAAAACCATTCAGAAACTATTTATCGCAATGCTTCTTGTTGCAGTTCCGGCGCTTCTTTCAGCTCAGGATCAAAACAAGACAACCGAAACAGTAAAATTCAAGACATCAATTGAATGCAATAACTGCGTCAACAAGGTGATGACTAATCTGCCTCAGGAAAAAGGCATCAAAGACGTTAAATGTGATCTTGGAACCAAAGAGGTGACAGTAACATATCAGAAGGATAAGAATAATCCGGAGGATATAAAGAAAGCTATTGAAAAACTCGGTTATACTGCAAAACAGGTAACCGACGAAAAAGAAGAAAAGAAAGAAAAGTAAGAGTACATCTACCTCACCCCCTCATATTTCCCTCTCCCGGTGTGAGAGGGGAATGCTAATGCGATTTAATAAGTCCCTCTCCCCTGGGAGAGGGGTTTGGGGTGAGGTTAAATTCCTGCAAGGTCGCGGATGACTACTGATGCACAGGCTATCCCGAATGCAGCCGGCATATAGGAGATCGTTCCTACTATTGAAGCTTTATTCTGTTCCCCTGAAGCAGGGACAATTTTTGTTTTGTCAGTAGTTTCAGGGGACCAGACTGCTGTGAACCCTTCCCTGACTCCGAGACGATGAAGCTTTTTACGCAATATCCGTGCGAGAGTACAGTCAGTCGTCTCTGATATGTCTGTAATATTGATCTTTAACGGATCATATTTCCCTCCGGCACCCATCGAGCTGACAAGAGGATAATACCTTTGCCTTGAATGATATAGAAGAAACACCTTTGGAGACAGGGTGTCAATAGCGTCAACAACATAATCAAATCCTGCATCCAGTATCTCAATCATCCTTTCATCCTTAATGTATTCATGAACAGCTGTCAGCTTTAGTCCGGGATTTATATCCAGAAGCCTTGCCTGCATAATTTCAGCTTTTGATTTCCCTTCGGTGCTCCTGAGGGCAAGCAGTTGCCTGTTCCGGTTTGAAGCATGTATAGTATCACCGTCAACTATTGTCATCGAGCCAATCCCCGCTCTGCAGATCATTTCCGCAGCATAGGAACCTACCCCGCCAAGCCCCACAACAAGAACCCTGGAGGTGTTCAGCTTTTCAAGCTTCTCCTTTCCAAACAGCAGTTCCGTTCTTGATAACCAATTTGATTCCATACTTTTCTCACCACGGATTTCTCGGATCAACACGGATCAATTCCGTGGTCTTTTCTGTGCTGCTCCGTGTCGATCCGTGGTAAAAATTATTTTTATCTAATCAAAAAAATCAATAAAGTTTGATAGTAGTATCTTTTTAAGCTCTTCAACAGATATTTCAAGATCTATCGATACCTTATTATATATATCCCTTATATCAATATCTGCACCATCTGTTTCCAGGAAGATCCTCTCCTTCGGCAGATTTCTTACCAGTTCCGATGATTCCGGCTTTAAAATAAAATCGAACCAGAATGAGATATACATTCCCCTGGATATCAGTTGCAATGCCAGATCATATTTCCCCCTGAATCCATGAACGAGCCACGGCATCTTTGGTTTCAGTTTCTTGTGTGCCCTGAGAAGTTCATCCCATGCTTTTACACAATGCACCACAACAGGCTTGGTGTTTTCTTCCGCAATTACCACCTGCTCTTCAAATGTCCTTCTCTGAAGCTCCGGGGAGGGTCCTTTTGTTTTGTCAAAGCCGGCTTCCCCTATTGCAATAATTAAAGGATTTGCTGTTAAATTTATAACAGAAGCTATCAGTCTGTCATGATTGGATTCGTCAAGATACCACGGATGAATGCCATAAGTATATATAATCCCCGGATTGTTTTCCGGTTCCCTTTTTTCATGAGCCATCAGCACATTGACTGAATAAATACCCGTGACCGGCTTGGCTTCATGTGTATGAATGTCAATAAAGTCGTTTTTCCCGGGGAGATTCATTTTACCTGATTTCCGATTGACGAGATACCCTTTTCGATCCGGTTCAGAGTCTCTTCCTTCCCTATCCAGGAAATAATATCAAAAAGGTGAGGCCCGCGCAATGCCCCGACTATGACCAGTCTGAAAGCATTCATCACAGCGCCAGTATCGTACCCTTTTTCTGTAATCCAGCTCTTGACAACCTGTTCTGTAGTTTCCGGAATGAATTTATCAATGCCCTCCAGAAGTGACTTAAGTTCAAGTAACTGAGAAGACGTTTCCGGAAACCAGCGTTTCTTTACTACATCTTTGTCATAGGAGTCCGGACTTCTGAAAAAGAAATCTGTCTCATTCCATATATCCTTAACGAAACTCACCCTCTCCTTGACAAGCCCTGCAATGGTTTCAAGATCACCAATATCATATTGATAACCCTGTGCCCTCAGGTAATCCCTGAATTCAAGAGCCAGCTGGTTGTTGCTCCTCTGCTGAAGATAGTGATGGTTGAACCACCTGGCTTTTTCAGGATCAAACCTGGAGCCCGATTTGTGGACTCTTTCAACAGAGAAAGCTTCAATAAGCTCATCCATGCTGAAGATCTCTTTTTCGGTGCCGGGATTCCAGCCCAGCAGGGCAAGCATATTTACAAAAGCTTCAGGATAATATCCTTCTTCCCTGTAGCCTTTTGCTGTTTCACCATACGGCCAGTAAAGCGGGAATACGGGAAATCCCATTTTATCGCCGTCGCGCTTGCTTAATTTCCCTTTACCGTCAGGTTTTAGCAGAAGGGGAAGGTGTGCAAAAAGAGGCGCTTCCCATCCGAAGGACCGGTAAAGCAACACATGCAGGGGGAGTGACGGCAGCCATTCCTCGCCGCGTATTACATGGCTGATTTCCATCAGATGATCATCTACAAGATGTGCCAGGTGATACGTCGGCATTCCGTCCGATTTAAAAAGGACTTTGTCATCAAGCGTGCTGGTGTTGACAACAATATGACCGCGGATCATATCGTCAAAATGAATATCCTCATTCAGGGGCATTTTGTAACGGATCACGTAAGATTCACCTTTTTCCAGCATTTTCTTCCACTCTTTTTCAGGCAATGATATTGAATTCCTCATCTCCCCTCTCACTTCCGCATTGTATAAGAATGTTTTCCCCTCCTTCTCTGCGTTTTTCCTCAGCTCTTCAAGCTTTTCAGCTGTATCAAAAGCGTAATAGGCATCACCTTTATCAATAAGAACATCAGCGTATTGCCTGTAAATGTGTTTTCTGTCCGACTGACGGTAAGGGCCATATTTGCCTCCTTCATGAATGCCTTCATCGACCATTATACCGCACCATTTAAGCGAATCAATAATGTATTCCTCGGCTCCCTCAACAAATCTTGCCTGATCAGTATCTTCAATCCTCAGTATAAAAACGCCGTTATTTTTTTTTGCATAGAGATAATTATACAATGCGCTCCTTACACCGCCGATATGCAGCGGACCTGTCGGACTTGGAGCAAAGCGTACTCTAACCTGTTGCATAAACTCAGAATATGTTTAATATCATGCAAAGATAGGGAAACCATGATATATATTAATAGTATGGCATTTGTCAGACTTTGATACATTATAATTGTGTTAACTTTGCTGGGAAATACTATCATATGAAGAAGATGAAAGCCCTGGTAAAAGCACGCCCTGAACGAGGTTTATGGATGCAGGAAGTGCCTGTTCCGGAACCCGGATTGAACGATGTAATAATCAAGGTGAAGAAATCAGCTATTTGCGGAACGGATCTTCATATTTACAAGTGGGATGAATGGTCGCAAAGAACCATTAAAACCCCGATGGTCATAGGGCATGAATACATGGGGTACATAGAAAAGATGGGGGCGGGTGTTACAAATCTTAAAACAGGTGACCGTGTCACCGGTGAAGGGCATCTTGCCTGCGGTCATTGCCGCAACTGCCGGCGCGGGAAGGAGCATGTTTGTGAAAACAGCATCGGAATTGGTGTCCATATCGACGGATCATTTGCAGAATATGTAAAAGTGCCTGCAGTAAATATAGTACCCCTTGATAAAAGAATCCCGGATGAATGGGCGGCAATAATGGATCCTTTCGGTAATGCTGCACATACTGCTCTTTCTTTCCCCCTGCTGGGTGAAGATGTGCTGGTTACCGGAGCAGGGCTGATAGGAAGTATGGCAATAGCCATTGCAAGGTATTCCGGTGCAAGATTCATAGTTGCAAGCGATCTCAGTGATTACCGGCTTGATATAGCAAAGAAAATGGGAGCAACACTTACAGTGAATCCCGCAAGGGGAGAAAAAATTTCCGACGCTGTTAAAAAACTGGGTATGAGAGGCTTTGATGTGGGGCTTGAAATGTCAGGTTCTCCAAAGGCTTTCATCGAAATGATTGGCAATATGTATAACGGATCAAGCATTTCACTCCTGGGAATCCTCCCTTCAGATTTTAATGTTCCATGGAATGATATAATATTCAAGGCAATTACACTGAAAGGCATTTACGGAAGGGAGATGTGGGAAACCTGGTACAAGATGGAAATGATGATCATCGGCGGAATTGACCTGGATCCGGTTATTACACACCGCTTCCAAATTGACGATTTTCAGAAAGGCTTCGATATCATGGAAGAGGGCAGCTGCGGAAAAGTGATCCTCAACTGGGAATAAACTCAGAAGAGAGGTGTTTTGCCTTTGAAAAAATATATATCTTGGAGGGTAAGGTCTTACTAATGCAATTTATATATGTCAGCGTTTGGTCTTTATGAGGAAAGAATCAGAGATTTTGACTGGTCTGTTGCCGAAAAGGAGCTTGAGTACAGAGACGGTAATGTATTAAATATAGGATGGTACTGTTCTGACAGGATTTGTTTAAAAGGGAAAGCCGGTAAAACCGCTCTTATTTATGAAGGATTCGGAGGGATCAAAAAGAAATATTCATTTAATGATATCAGAATTGCAGGAAATACCATTGGTAATTTCCTTCGTAAACTTGGAATTACCAGTGAAGACAGGGTATGCCTGTTTATGGACAGGATCCCTGAATTATATTTGTCTTTCCTTGGTGTTCTCAAAATAGGCGCAATTGTACAACCGCTTTTTTCCGCTTTTGGTGATGAATCACTTTTCATCAGGCTTGAGAATGCACAAACAAGGGCAATTATAACCCAGAGCAAACATTTATCGAAGGTCAGGAAGATCAGGGACAGGCTCCCGTATCTCGAGTTTATTATCATTGTTGACCACATCAGTACCAGGAAACTCGAAAGCGGTGAAATTGCTTTCAGCCTGAACGATTCGACACCTGTTGAGAATCTTGAAATATTTCCATCCACTGCAGAATCACCTTCTGTCCTGCACTATACATCAGGGACAACCGGACAGCCAAAAGGGGTAAAGCATGTTCATTATTCGCTTATAGCACAGTACCTTACAACAAAATGGGTGCTCGACCTTCAGGAAAATGATATATACTGGTGTACGGCCGATCCGGGATGGGTGACGGGAACTTCATATGGTATCATCGGACCATGGAGTCTTGGAATTACCCAGTGTGTTCTTGATGCAGGATTTTCAGCCCAGGCATGGTACAAATTCATTGATGACAATAAAATCACTGTCTGGTATTCTGCTCCTACAGCCATAAGATCACTTATGAGAGCAGGTGATGAAATTGTCCGACAATATGATCTTTCGAGTCTGCGTCATCTGGCAAGCGTCGGAGAACCATTAAATTCCGAAGCGGTGCTCTGGTCTATAAAAATGTTTGGAAAACCGTTCCATGATACATTCTGGCAAACTGAGACAGGTTGTATAATGATCACCAACTTCCCCGGGATGAAAGTAAAACCAGGATCTATGGGCAGACCATTCCCCGGAATAAAAGGTGTGGTGCTCGATCCGAAAAACCATGAACCTGTAATGGAGCCGGGAAAAATCGGGCTTATTGCATTCCGTCCGGGATGGCCGTCAATGATGAGAACTTATTGGAACAATGAGGAAAAATTCAGGGAAAAATTTATCAATGGCTGGTATCTTTCGGGCGACAGGGCCACTATCGACAATGAAGGATATTTCTGGTTCATTGGACGTGACGATGATGTTATTAATACAGGAGGACATCTGGTTAGTCCTTTTGAAGTGGAATCTGCACTGCTTGAACATCCGGCGGTTGGGGAATCAGCAGTTGTTTCCAAACCGGACGATATAAACATGGAAGTGGTTAAAGCATTTATAACCCTTAAACCAGGATTCAGTCCCAATCCTGATCTTGAACTGGAGATAATGAATTTCATAAGAAAAAAACTATCTCCTCTTGCCATGCCCCAGGCTGTTGAATTTATGGATACGCTTCCGAAAACCCGTAGTGGTAAAATAATGAGGAGATTACTGCACGCGAAGGAATGGGGCGAGGAAATCGGAGATATATCCACTCTTGAAAATGACTAATTCAGATAATGCTAAAATAAAAATCTTAACTGTTAAATAATTATGGAAGATATAAAAGAACTCGTCAGGGACTATGTCATCCGTGAATACCTTGATGAAGGTGAAGAAATCACTTTTGACTCACCTCTGATCTCCAGCGGATATGTTGATTCCTTTTCAATGGTCTCTCTGCTGGTTTTTCTTGAAAACAAATTCAAGATCAAAATACCACCGGAAAAAGCCACTCCTGAAGCATTTGATTCAGTAAACAAAATCGTTGAGCTTGTGAATAAGTATATAAATAAATAATATCAGTTATGAGCTACAGCAATAAAGTCAAAGACTTTTACAGGCATCAGTTGACAGAGATCCTGAATGCCGGTATTTATAAAGAAGAAAGGTTTATCCATTCTTCCCAGGCAGCTGACATTGAAGTGGAATTTCCTTCCGGAGCCGGCATCAGGAAAGTAATTAATATGTGTTCCAATAACTATCTCGGGTTATCAAGTCATCCGGAGGTGATTAAAGCTGCTCATGAAGGGCTTGAAAAAAGAGGTTACGGGATGTCGTCGGTACGCTTCATCTGCGGGACACAGGATATCCACAGGGAACTTGAGAATAAGGTCACAGAGTTTCTCGGCACCGAGGATACAATTCTTTTCCCTTCATGTATGGATGCAAACGCGGGAGTCTTTGAAGCTATCCTGACAAGTGAGGATATAATGATATCTGACAGGCTTGTCCATGCTTCCATTATCGACGGGATGAGGTTATGCAGTGCTCAGCATGACACTTTCAAGCATTCCAATATGGAACATCTTGAAGAAAAGCTCCAGCTTCATGCTGATAAAAGAATCAAGCTGATAATAACCGACGGAGTATTTTCGATGGATGGCGATCTGGCGAAGCTTGATGAGATGGTTAAGCTCTGTGAAACATATGATGCCATGATCCTTGTTGATGATTCTCACTCCTCCGGATTTATCGGAAGAACCGGGCGCGGAACTCATGAACATTTTAATGTCCTCGGCAAAATTGATATTATTACAACAACATTTGGCAAAGCTCTTGGCGGGGCTTCAGGAGGATGTGTTTCAGGAAGAAAGGAAATAGTCCAGATGTGCAGACAGAAAGCCCGGCCATACCTGTTTTCCAATACAATATCGCCGGTTATTGTTGCCGGAGTACTGAGGGTATTTGATATCCTCTCTTCAAGCACTGAAAGACGCGATAAACTGGAAAAGAATGCTGCCTGGTGGAGAAAGGGGCTGACTGAAGCGGGTTTTATCCTTAAGGAAGGAAACAGCCCCATAATACCCGTTATGCTGTTCAACGCAAAACTGTCCCAGGATTTTTCCAAAGATCTGTACAATGAAGGTATATATGCTATCGGCTTCTTTTTCCCCGTAGTTCCAAATGGCCAGGCAAGGATAAGAACCCAGATATCCGCCGGACATGAGATCACCCATCTTGAAAAAGCATTGAATGCATTTATTAAAGTCGGGAAAAAATATGAGATTCTGGGTCTGACTAAAGAAGAAATCATAGCAAAATACGGAATGTAAAAAAATACATGTATACTGCTTTTAAGGATTATATAGCAAACCAGCTCAGGGAAATAGAAGAGGCTGGTCTTTTTAAGAAAGAGCGTGTTATTATTTCCCCTCAGGGAGCTGAGATTGAACTTGATACGGGACAGAAAGTTCTGAATTTCTGTGCCAATAATTACCTTGGCCTTTCAAATGACCCGGATCTTATTAAAGCAGCAAAAAGAGCTCTTGAGGATCACGGATATGGAATGTCATCTGTACGCTTTATCTGCGGGACAACAGATCTTCATAAGAATCTCGAAAAGAAAATTGCCAATTTTTTTAATACTGAAGATACAATTCTGTATGCAGCATGCTTTGATGCCAACGGTGGTGTGTTTGAACCTCTTCTTACAAGTGAAGATGCTATTATATCTGATGCTCTGAACCATGCATCTATAATTGACGGAGTAAGACTTTGCAAAGCCCAGCGCTACAGGTACGAAAATGCAGATATGGAGGATCTTGAAACTCAGTTGCAGATGGCTCAGGAGCAAAGATTCCGTTTAATTGTAACTGACGGCGTTTTTTCCATGGACGGCAATGTTGCACCTCTGAAAAAAATTGTTGAGCTTGCAAATCTCTATAATGCCATGGTGATGGTGGATGAATCCCATTCCGCCGGTGTAGTTGGTGAAACCGGAAGAGGAGTCACTGAATTATTTAACATCATGGGGCAGGTTGACATAATAACAGGCACGCTGGGGAAAGCATTTGGCGGTGCAATCGGAGGTTTCACGACCGGCAGGAAAGAGATAATTGAACTCCTCAGGCAGAGATCCCGGCCATATCTTTTCTCAAATTCAATTCCACCGTTCGTAGCGGCTGCAGGGATCAGAATGATAGAAATGATGACCGGTACAAATACCTTGCAGGATAAGCTTCACAGGAATGCTGAGTACTTTATCAGCAGGATGACTCACCTTGGATTTGATATAAAACCAACCAAATCAGCAATTTGTGCTGTAATGCTGTATGATGCGAAACTTTCGCAGGAGTTTTCAGCAAAGCTTCTTAATGAAGGTATTTACGTAATCGGATTCTATTATCCTGTTGTTCCTAAAGGCCAGGCCCGGATAAGGGTTCAGCTTTCAGCAGCACATGAGAAGGAACATCTTGATAAGGCAATTAAAGCTTTTAAAAAGATCGGGAAAGAAATGGGAGTGATCAGGTAAGACACTGCTACCCGCATTTAGACGACCCGCAATCCTTGCAGATCAGGCACCCTTCCTCGTATACAAGATTCTCTGAATGGCACTCGCTGCACTTGCCTTTTGCTTTTGTGCCATTTGGTATATATTTTTTCAGTGCACGTTCAACGCCGTTCTTCCAGTTGTTTATTGACTCGCTGTCAAGCTTTAGCGACTGGATAAGGTTGACAACATCGGCGATAGGCATTTCATGACGAAGCACTCCCGATATAAGCTTTGCGTAGTTCCAGAATTCAGGCTTGAACATATGCGACAGCCCGCCGATCGTTTTCTTATAGCCGTACTTGTCGGTATACTGGAAGTCGTAGCGTGTTTTCCCGTCTTCATTCTTGATCTTTATTATCTGCCCCTTGACAATGCTTTTAGGAATCGGATATATCTCCTCATCGGCAAATCCGGTGAAGATTTCATACGGTCTGGAGTCTTTCAGTCCTACAAATGCAACCCACTTCTCTTCATTGATGTTGAATCTTATCACATCACAGTCAAGAACCTTGGGTCGTTTTGGTCTTTCCTTGCTTGTCTCAGGTTTTCCTGTTATAAGTACCCCGTTTCTTGATCCGTCGCGATAAACTGTAGCTCCCTTGCATCCTGATTTCCATGCAGTGAGGTATAGCTCGCTTACCATCTCTTCTTTAACATCGGCTGGCAGGTTGATGGTCACGCTTATCGAATGGTCCACCCACTTTTGAATTGCTCCCTGCATCCGGACTTTTGCAACCCAGTCAACATCGTTGGCAGTTGCTTTATAGTATGGTGATTTTGCAATGATTGATTCTATCTCCTCATCATTCATTCTTGTCACCGCATGGGGATCATACCCGTTCAGCTTCAGCCATTCGACAAACTTATGGTGAAACACATTGAATTCTTCCCAGGAATCCCCTACCTCATCCTTGAATGTTACAGTGACGTCCTTATCGTTCGGATTTACTTTCCTTCTGCGTTTGTAAAATACAGAGAAGATCGGTTCAATGCCCGAGGTGGTTTGCGTCATGAGGCTTGTGGTTCCGGTAGGTGCGATTGTAAGAAGGGCAATGTTCCTGCGTCCGAATTTCACCATGTTGTTATACATGACAGGATCTGCCTCTTTCATCCTGAGTATGAATGGGTTGTTCTTTTCGCGTTCAGCATCAAAGATTGTGAACGGACCTCTCTCCTTTGCCAGGTATGTTGATGATTTATACGCTTCCAGAGCTAGTGTCTTATGAACCTCAACCGAGAAATCTGTTGCCTCTTCGCTTCCGTACCGCAATCCCAGTCCAGCAAGCATATCGCCTTCAGCTGTAATTCCGATTCCGGTTCTTCTTCCCTGTTCGGATTTATTCCTTATATTCTTCCAGAGGTTTCTTTCAGCCATTTTCAATTCATCCGGTTCGGGATCGGAATCAATTTTGGAGAGTATGACATCTATCTTTTCCATTTCAAGATCGATGATATCATCCATTATCCTCTGTGCCAGTCCCACGTGTTCTTTGTAAAGCTCAAAATCGAATTCGGCATGAGGGGTGAACGGGTTCTTCACATAACTGTAAAGGTTGATGGCAAGAAGCCTGCAACTGTCATACGGACACAATGGTATTTCACCGCACGGATTAGTTGATACTGTTGCAAATCCAAGGTCAGCATAGCAGTCCGGAACGCTTTCCCTTATTATGGTGTCCCAGAAAAGAACCCCGGGTTCAGCTGATTTCCACGCGTTAT
>CAZGGZ010000030.1:0-33904 GCA_964525415.1 uncultured Rikenellaceae bacterium
TCGGGGCAGCCATGAAAAGAATGGAAAAATTGCTTTTGGACAGTAAAAGCTTCCTTAAAGTTTTACAACTTTATATACGTTACTTAATTTACCTTTAATAAGCCTGATAAAATAAACACCTGCCGGGAACTCCTGCATGCTGACCTGTTTTTCAACTGTCGTTGCTTCAATTACACCGGTCAGAACAAGACTTCCCTGCTGGTTCAGGAGATACAGATCAACCTCCCCGTCAAGAGGCACTTCAAACCTGATATTCAGTATTTCACTGGCCGGATTCGGGAAAATAGTGACATTGACCAGCTCCAGGAGATTCTCCTCTATGGTTGTTACAATAAGCTGCTGCTGAAATCCGTGAGTAAGGATCAATGTCGGATTTGTAGGATTATCCTTGAACGTCGGGATAATTGTTTCACCCAGCGTCCAGCTTATAGATATGCCTCCGGCAGAATTATACCCTCCGGCGCTGGCTATTACTTCCTGTTTCTGTCCGCTGAGCGACAGTGCAAATAATGCTGTGCAGAAAACAAGTATGTACCTTTTCATTCAGGGATGTTTTTATTCAGGTAATCGAATACTACCTGTAAAAATATACTTATTTTTTACAAAAAGCAATATTATTTTATTCATTTTCGTAAGCGACAGGAAAAAATGGATGAACTGCCGTTTTAAAGTGGTGAACATACCTAAAAGTCAAAAAGACTATGAAATAAATCGCTCCTCTCACATCTTCTGTTAATTTTGTGCATTTATCCTGTATGTCAGAAGGAAGAAAACTATGGCACTGGCTGGTTCTGGCGATCCTGTCGCTGATATGGGGGACCAGTTATATATTAATGAAAAAAGGACTTGAATCCTTTTCTACCTGGCAGGTAGCTTCACTGAGGATCCTTATTTCCTTTCTATGTCTTTTACCACTTGCCCTGCGAAGCTTTTCCAAACTTAACAGGGAGAATCTGCTTTCAATCCTGGTGATCGGATTCTTCGGAAGCGGTATCCCTGCTTTCCTGTTTCCCCTGGCACAGACCCGAATTGATAGTTCGGTTGCCGGAATGCTGAATTCATTAAGCCCGGTCTTTACTCTTATAGTGGGTATTTTGTTGTATAACAGAAAGGTTATACGTTCACAGATCGCAGGAGTGATTCTTGGACTGATCGGCGCTGCAGGACTTCTTTACAGCGGTTCATTTACTTTCAATTATTATGGACTTTTTGTAGTACTGGCGACTCTTCTTTACGGGATCAGCTCCAATGAAGTGAGCAAGGTACAAGGGCTTAATGGTCTGGAAATAACATCACTTGCATTTTTTGTCATGGGGCCTTTTGCCCTCTGCCTCCTCCTTCTGACTGACCTTCAGGCGCCTGTGGAAACTGAAAACTGGCTCAGGAATCTCGGATTTATAGCCGTGCTCTCAGTCGCTGGCAGCACAATCGCACTGATACTGTTTTACAGGCTGATACAGGATACTTCACCAGTATTTGCATCAATGGTTACCTATTTTATACCAATAGTTGCAACTATCTGGGGACTCTCAGATAATGAGCGCCTTACATCATCAATGCTGATATCCGTACTTCTGATCCTCGCAGGAGTGTACCTTATTAACCGGGCTGGCATAATGAGGAAACTAATAAGCAGGTTGAAATGAACAGGTATCATCTCCTGGCTCTGTCTGCCTGTGGCGGTATCCTGGCAGGTGTTGCCTGGACCAGCTGGTTCCCGGGACTGATACTCCTTGTGGCGTTTGTTCCGTTTTTCCTCATTGAAAATCATATCTTTGAAAACCCCGGAAAGCATAGCTGCAATTCGTTCTTCCTGTATATCCTCCCAGGGATAGTCCTGTTTAATATTATTACTGTCGGCTGGGTAAGAGCAGCAAGCATCCCTGCAGTAATCACTGTAATCACAGGTATGTCATTCTTAATGGCTTTCACCTTCTGGCTTGCACATGTTATAAGGATAAAAGCAGGTTCTATCACCGCGTCAGTCTCGGTAATATCATTCTGGCTGGCATTTGAGTTCCTTACTCTTCACTTTGCCATCCTTTCACCCTGGATAAACCTTGGCAACGGTCTCGCAAAGGATATTCTTTTTATACAGTGGTACGAAGCCACCGGAGTTGCCGGCGGTACATTGTGGATCATGCTGTCAAATCTTTTGCTTTCAATGCTTTTTGTGAATTTCAGGAGAAAGGATAACAGATACAAAGTGTTCCTGGGGATATGGATTGCAGTGATCATCATCCCGTCAATCATCTCAATAACAAGGTTCTACTCAATAAGGGATATCTTCGCAGGAGAAAACGAAGTAGTGATTGTTCAACCCAATATTGATCCGTATACCGAAAAATTCACTGTACCTTTTGAAAATCAGCTGAAAAAAGCCCTTGACATGGCATCAGGGAGCATTACCGCTAATACCTCCTGGCTGCTTACTCCGGAAACAACAGTGGACGATCCTGTTGATGAGCAGCGGGCAGACAGTAACAAATATGTAATCACCCTCAGGGATTTTGCCGGAAAAAATCATGGGATAAGCATAATTTCAGGACTTGTAAGTTTCAGGCTATATCCTCCGGGTACTGAAGCACCCTCTGTTTCTGCAAGGAAGATCGACTCTGCAGGATATTTCTATGATCATTTCAATTCTGCATTCCTTATTGATCCATCCGGAGTCAGTGGTATTTATCACAAATCAAAGCTGGTGCCTGGCATTGAGATGCAGTTTTCTGCAGGACTTGGCAAGATTATCAACAGTATCGTCCCATACCTTGGCGGTACAAAATGGGGCTATGGAACCCAGAAGGAAAGGACCTGCTTTGTAAATCCCCGTACCGGTCAGATTGCAGCCCCGATAATATGCTATGAATCGGTTTTCGGAGACTATGTTGCTGATTATGTGAGAAATGGTGCAAATGCATTATTCATCATCACTAATGACGGCTGGTGGAAAAATACTTCGGGATACCGTCAGCACCTGTCATATGCTTCACTCAGGGCAATTGAAACGCGCAGGCCGGTTGCCAGGGCTGCGAACACAGGAATATCCTGCCTTATTGATATCCGGGGCAGAATAACACAGCAAACCCAATGGTGGACTGAGGATGTTCTCAGGGGCAGCATCAGTTCTGAAACTTCCGTTACACCATATGTAAGATATGGTGATTACCTGATGCGTTTTGCTGCAGTCTTAAGCATTTTTATACTGGGTTATGTTTTCATTGCATTGCCGGTAAGAAAAAAAATTAAAGGTATTTCGTAAAATAATGCAACCCTTGAATTATCATCTTGTCATTATAACCAGGTAAGCAGTTAAAGTGGAACGTCCGGATTTCAATATTCATGCTCCCTTGATTGAAGAGTGTAAAAAAGGAAGCAGTAAAGCACAGTATATGCTTTATAAACTATATTCAAAAGCTATGTACAACCTTGCCTACAGGATGATGAATAACAGGGAGGATGCAGAGGATATCCTCCAGGAGACATTCACTGAATGCTTCAGGAATATCGGATCATTCAGGTTTGAATCGACCTTCGGAGCCTGGCTTAAGAGCATTCTCATGAACAGGTGCATAAACCAGCTAAGGAAGAAGAAGGCAGATCTTGTTTATTATGAGACTCTTCCACCAGTCGCCGAAGAAGTTGAAGAGGAAGTTAACTATGATACAAATAAGATATTCAGGGGCATTGAACAACTGCCCGACGGTTACAGGATAATACTGACACTTTACCTGCTTGAGGGATACGATCATACTGAAATATCCCAGATTATGGGCATATCCGAATCAACTTCAAAATCCCAATACTCCCGTGCCAAGGAAAAACTAAGAACTATTCTTTTAAAAACCTGAAATTATGGATAGACTGGAAGAATATATAAGGAAAAACAGGGAAGAGCTTGATAAGCATGATCCATCGCCTGAAGTCTGGAAAGGGATCAGGAAGAATATGCATAAGGGAAGACGTGAGATTATTATGTGGTTCTCTGCTGCAGCCATGATAGTTGTGATATTTGGTACAGCGGTCCTTTTTTACGTGACAAGGGAAAGGGAGAATTATGTACTGAGCAAAAGAGATGCCGGCTTGCTACTTATGAAAACCAATCCCGAGCTTGTTGAAAGTGAGATCTACTATAATAACCTTAACAACGACCTGTATAACGAGGCAACACTGCTGCTTACAGGATATCCTGATATTGAAAAAGAGCTTATAAAAGATATGTCACAGCTTGACAGTATTTGTGCAGATATTAAAAAGGATCTCAGGGATAACGTTGACAACCAGGAGGTTATTGAAGCTCTTATTAGCAATTACAGGATAAAGACGCGGATCCTGGAAGATATGCTTGAGATATTAAAACAAAATGAAAACAATTCAGAAAAATCCAGCGACAATGCGATATAAATTAATGACTCTCATACTTACATTCCTCTTTACGGCGGAATTGCTCCATGGACAGGCATTTTCCGAAAAGAAGACTTACCGTGAAACCATGCCGGTGACCAGGGAGACGACTCTTGAAGTTGACAATAAATACGGAACAATACAGATCACCTCATGGAATAAGGATTCAGTCGAGATCCGTGCTGAGGTAGAAGCTTTTTCATCTGACCTTGACAGGCTGAGAAGGATGTTCCAGGGCATTGATGTTAACATATCCTCCACAAGCTACCTTATCAGAGCCTATACCAGCTTCACACAAAATATAAGCATGCTTTTTGAGAGTTTCAAAGGGCTGACCAGCAAAATAATCCCCTATGAATCAAGGATCCAGGTCAACTACTACATAAATGCACCGGAATACATTGATATGAGGATCACCAACAAATATGGTGATGTATATATGGAAAACAATACCGCTAATCTTACACTTAACCTTTCTAACGGCTCCTTCAAGGCAAATGTACTGAACGAGGTGAACGGATTTGATCTGATCTTCTGCGACGCCACAGTAAACAAACTTGTCAAAGGCCGTCTTAATACTTCGTTTTCAGAGGTTGAGATTGATGAGTCTGTTGATCTCTCAATAACTGCTGTCTCTTCAAAATTCAATCTTGAAAAAACAGGCACTTTAAATACAGAATCGCGAAGAGATAAGTTCTTTATCGGTACGGTAAACTCGCTCAGAGGCAATTCATACTTTTCTGATTTCAGGATTGAGGAGGTGCAGAAGGAGATAAATATGGTTACAAAATACGGAGACCTTGATGCAGAATTCATCACAAAGGGAGTTGAAATGGTAACCTTAAATTCTAATTATACCGATATAAGCCTTGCATTTGATAAATCCCTTTCCTACAACCTGGATATCAGGTATTTAAATGCTTTTGTAGTTCTTCCGGAAGATGATTCAAAGCTTGAAAAGAAAGTTCTTAATGAAGAGAAGAAAGAATATATGACCTATGGTACTGTAGGCAAAAATCCAGGTAATGTCAAAGTAGTGATTGATGCAACCAGGGGAAATATATATTTAAAATAATTCCCCGGGCATGCAACTGCATTGCTTTTTAGCTGTCCTTATACCAAACAACCTTTAAATTCTTACAATGAAAACCAGGATTATCTTTTTAATTGCAGGTGTATGTCTTATAACCTGTAATTCATGCCTGAAGGATCTTCTTTGCGTTGAAGGTGACCGGACTCCTGTGCTGGAAACACGAAGGATCTCCTCTTTTGATCAGCTGGAAAACTCAACCTCATTTGATGTAGTATACAAACAGGCTGACACTTTTGGAATCAGAATCAGTGCAGAGCAGAATATAATGAACTACATCGAAACAAATGTTTACGATGATTGTCTCGAGATAAGGACCAGCCCGGCTTCGATCTGTCTTGATTATCACGAGCAGCCGGTTGTCATGGTCTCCTCTCCCACCCTGAAAAAAGCAGTCAATTCAGGTTCAGGATCATTCATTGCCGACAGGATGACAGGTGAGACAGTTACAATCAAAAACAGCGGATCAGGTGATATGTCTGCAGAACTAATTGAAAGTGATGATTTTGAATCAATACTCTCAGGCTCAGGCGATATTGATGTACAGTCCCTTTTATGCCTTAATACGGACATTGTAATATCAGGTTCCGGCAATACATCGGTAGCAGGAGACTGTGAAACATCTCATCTTAAAATAACAGGAAGCGGAAATATATACGGCAGTGACATGGTAACCGGGACTTCTTCAGCTATTATCTCCGGATCGGGGAGCGCATATACGAACATAGAAGAATATCTGAACGGACTTATTTCGGGAAGCGGAAATATTTATGTGAAAGGAGATCCTGAAATAGAACAGACAATCTCCGGTTCAGGAAGGATCATTAAAATAAAATAGAATACCAGCATGAAAAAACTATACTTAATTATTATAACCGCAATAATTTTATTTCAGGCGGAACTTTCAGGACAGGGACTATACAGGCAGGCAGGGGTCAGGACAGGTGTAAGGGGCGGACTTTTCATCCAGGTGCCATCAGCAGCAGGAAATGGCGTTGTAGACTATCAGGCAATGCTCGGATTCAACAATAACGGTTTACAGCTTACAGCTCTGAGGATAATTTATGAAACTGTTATTTCTGATATCTCGCCGGACCTTTATTTTGCCTGGGGATACGGCGGACATGCAGGCTTCATTGTTACTGATCATTTAAGCTTCCTGGGCGAACGCTATAATTTTGAGGGTGAGAGGTTCTGCCCTGTTGTAGGAGCTGACGGATGGGTTGCCGCCGAATACAGGTTCAGGGATATTCCGCTGATCATAAGTGTCAATGTAAAACCATATGTTGAATTATCGATACCGGCATTCGTGAGATTAATGCCTGCGGATATCGGTATTTCCGTTTCTTATGTTTTCTAGTTTTCAAATTAAAATTCTCCAAAATGAAAAAGACAATATTGATAGTTTCATTGCTTTTACTTGGTTCAATTATTACCTTCTCCCAGGAGCCTGAACCTGAATTTGAGTATTATAAAAACCGGGAGATGAAGACACTTCTCGGGCACGATCGCGGAGGCGGAGGATACTGCTCGTTTTCAACAGGTTATTCATCCATCAACAATATGGACGCAATAATGTTTGGCGGAAGGTTCTCATGGATGGCAAGTCATTCAATGGGGATCGGAATGGGCGCAACCGGATTCATGAATGAATTCCATTATGAGCCTTCCATCGACAGGGATGTCTTTCTGACCGGAGGATATGGCGGATTGTATATTGAACCAATTATATTTCCCCGCCTTCCCGTTCATCTTTCATTCCCTTTTCTCCTGGGATTCGGCGGGATATCCTTTATTTCGGTTGACGATGATTTTAATGAGAATTTCCTTGAAGATTCAAAGGCATTCCTGCTTATAGAACCTGCAGCAGAGCTTGAACTCAACCTGACAAGATTCCTGAGGCTTGCAATTGGAGCCTCTTACAGGCTTCCTACGCCATTTGATGTGGGATTGCCCGGATCGTACAGTATCGATGTGAAATCACTCAGAACACTGAGCTATACAGTTACTTTGAAACTAGGGAAGTTTTAATTTAAAAGCTGCTACTCCTTCATCGAGCCACTTTTTGTACTCCTCAATATTGAGGTTTGTGGGCATTGGTTTGTTGAGGGGATTTCCCTCATGATCGGTAATAACATACAGAGGAAGAGCATTTGTTTTGTACTTTGATATCTCCAGGTCCTCATTTATTTTCCCGATCGTCTTTTTTACTTTTCCGTCAACAGCGGATGTAATCCATTCGCTTTCTGGTAGTTGAGTCCTGTCATCCGTATAAAGCGATATTATGACGAAATTTTCCCTCAGCCGCTTAAGAACCTCATGATCGGACCATACCTTTGCTTCCATCACCTTGCAGTTTGCACAGGCATGCCCCTTGAAATCAATAAAGGCTGGTTTGCCCTGTTCCCTTGCACAGGTGAGCCCCTGCCCGTAATCAAAATATCCTGTAAGCCCGAGAGGCATCTCAAAGAGATCATCATATTCCGGTTCAGAACAAATTTTGCTCACGGGTGAAAGAGCAATTACTGAAGGAGGTACGGGTTTATCATCAGAAAGCAATTGCTTCTTATAGAACCATGATGTCTCCTGCGGAGGAAGAAGGGAAGACAATCCTTTGAGAGGTGCGCCAAACAGCCCTGTGATAAGATATATGGTAAATGCAAAAACAGCAATTATCAGGAATAACCTGAATGTTCCCACATGAGTTACCTCGCTGTCATGAACAAATTTAATCTTACCCATGAGGTAAAAACCAAGAAGGGCAAACAGGACAATCCATATAGCGAGGTAAATATCTCTTGTAAGTATACCTATTGAGTAAACGCCATCGATAGTCATAAGGAATTTCAGACTGAAAGCCAGCATAATAAATCCCAGAACGACTTTTACTGAGTTAAGCCATCCGCCCGACTTCGGCATCCTGGATATAACAGACGGGAAGAGCGCAAATAAGGTAAAGGGCAATGCAAATGCAAGTCCGAATCCGAACATGCCGATTGTCGGTCTCAGTACATCACCGCCGGCTGCTTCTACCAGGAGAGCACCGATTATCGGCCCTGTACATGAAAATGAGACAATCACAGTAGTCAATCCCAGGAAAAATGCTGCAATCATTCCCCCTTTATCCACTCGTGAATCGGCACCGGTTACCCACTTATTAGGAAGTATTATCTCAAAAGCTCCAAAAAATGACAGGGCGAACAGAAGGAACAAGGTAAAAAAGATGATATTCGGTATCCAGTGAGTGCTCAGGGCATTAGCAAATCCCGCGCCTGCGCTGGTAAGTGAGACAATTATCCCGAGCGAGGAATAGATCAGAATAATAGAGAGTCCGAAAATCAACGCCTTAAGAACTGGTTTTTTCCTGTTTTCTGAACCCTGCGAAAAGAAAGCAACAGTCATAGGGATCATCGGGAAAACACATGGTGTAAGAATCCCGGCAAAACCTGCGATCACTGAAAGCAGCAAAAAGCCCAGCAAGCCTTTTTTATCACGAACCGGAGCTACCTCTTCGCTGCCAGCAACTGACTTATCTGCAGCCGTATTGCTTATCCTTATCTCAAATTCCACATCCTTCGGAGGCGAGCATGTCACGTTATTGCATGCCATGAAGTTCACAATACCGTTGACTTTGAATGAAGGGGAATTCCCGGTAATTTTTTGCCTGAATTCCGCCTTGCCGCTGAATGATTTGATATTTAAATCGAAGGCTTCATCAAAAAGCTCCTCAGGTTCGATTGCTTCCCATACGACCCCCTGGAGAGAATATCCGGGAACTGTATCAAAACTGACAGATGTAGGAATAGGGCCCCCATCAGGAATATCCATTGAATATATATGTGATCCCTCTTCAATAGTTGCCTTAATTACTATTTCATACTGGTTATCTCCTTTTTTCTCATAGCTAAAGTCCCAGGTCACAGGATCAAAAATCTGGGCCTGCAGGGTAAATGTTAAAAGGAGGGTAAGTATTAAAAATACATTTCTTTTAAGTCGCATGTTATTGCTTATTACCGGTTCAAAAATAATAAACATATAACAATAATAAAGATAAAATGTTACGAGGATATTATAAAGGAGGTAAAATGAACCTGCTGCATTCTTTCAGGTCAGATCTATCTCATTATCATACCGGTCGAAGAAATGGTATTCGAGCATGTGGTATGAAGTCACAGCCTGTACCTTCAGGCTTATTTTGTATTTGAAGTTCCATATCCGGCAGGCCGGGAAAAATCCTTTTTTCAGGTATGAAGCCACAAACGGATGAACATTAAGTATCAGTCTCCTGGTTTTGATTTTGTCGACTATAAAGGCAAGGCTTCTTTCCAGCTCATCGGTGAACAGGATTGCCGGTCTGGTCTCACCGGTACCCTGGCAAGCAGGACACATTTCATCTGTTATAATATTCATTACAGGCCTTACCCTCTGCCTGGTGATCTGCATCAGACCGAACTTCGTCAATGGCAAGATGTTATGCTTTGTCCTGTCGTTTGACATTATTTCCTTCATTTTGTCATACAGGATCTGCTTGTTTTCGTTTGACTGCATGTCGATAAAATCGATCACGATAATACCGCCCATGTCTCTCAGCCTGAGCTGGCGTGCAATCTCTGCAGCAGCTACCATATTTACCTCAAGAGCATTTGCTTCCTGATCGTTGCCCGATCGTGACCGGTTGCCGCTGTTGACATCAATAACATGCAGGGCTTCAGTATGTTCAATAATAAGATAAGCTCCGTGTTTGAAAGATACTGTTCTGCCAAACAGAGCTTTTATCTGCTTGTTTACACCAAAATGGTCAAATATCGGAAGTGTACCCTTATAGAGCTTTACTATATTGGCTTTTTCCGGAGCTATTTCCCTTATATACCTGCGGATATCATCGGCAAAAGATGCATCATTGATATATATACCGTTGAAAGTGACATTCAGCATGTCCCGCAGGATTGTTGTAGTCCTGTTCATCTCTCCGATAAACAGACGCGGAGATTTGATTTCCTTCTTTATTGTATAAAAGGCTGATTCCCATTTTCTTACAAGATCTCTGAGTTCAGTATCAAGGATAGAAACCTTCTTTCCCTCAGCTGCAGTTCTGACTATTATCCCGTAATTTCTTGGCTTGATGCTTTGCAAAAGCGTCTTAAGCCTGTTTTTTTCGTCAGGATTATCAATTTTTGATGAGGCTGAAACTTTGTCAGAATAGGGAATCAGGACGAGGTTCCTGCCGGCAAGGGAAATTTCTGAAGCCAGTCTGGGACCTTTTGTTGATATTGGTTCCTTGGAAATCTGTACTATAACTGTCTGTCCCTGCGTAAGAACATCAGTTATTTTACCCTCTTTATCCAGGTCAGGTTCAGGCTTGAATTTATGGACAGGTACAATCCTTCCCTGTTTCTGAACTGCCAGGGTATAGTATTTATGCTGAGTCCTGAAC
This sequence comes from uncultured Rikenellaceae bacterium, assembly GCA_964525415.1. Classification (GTDB taxonomy): domain Bacteria; phylum Bacteroidota; class Bacteroidia; order Bacteroidales; family VadinHA17; genus LD21. The sequence goes on from CAZGGZ010000030.1 coordinate 10,926, forward strand.
TGAGCTCCGAGATCGAGGTAATGCAGGAAAGCATCACGTTCATAACCGACATTGATAAAAGCTGCGTTCAGTCCGGGCATGATCTTCTTTACCTTCCCAAGGTAAATGTCCCCGACTGAAAATCTTATATTGCGTTTTTCCTTGTTTAACTCAATTAACTGCTTGTCTTCCAGCAGCGCCAACGAAACCTCGGAATCACTTACGTCAATGATCAGATCCTTGTTTGCCACTTCCTGATATGATCTGAGTTATTTTTCTGCCTGTCATTTCCAACTTCCACATACAATAAACCTAAAGATCACAGGACCCTTAGGTTTAGTAGTAAATTCATTATAAAGACCACCCCTTGATCTCTTACTTCTTCTTATGTCTGTTCTTCCGTAAACGCTTTTTGCGCTTATGGGTGGCCATCTTATGTCTCTTTCTTTTCTTACCGCTTGGCATAAAGGATTACTTCTTAACGTGTGATTTTACTTTCGTGATGAATGATTTGGCCGGTTTAAAAGCAGGAATATTGTGAGCAGGAATAATAATAGTTGTGTTCTTTGATATATTCCTTGCGGTTTTCTTTGCTCTTTTCTTAACGATAAAGCTTCCGAAACCCCTCAGGTAAACGTTATTACCTGTTACCATTGAATGCTTTATGGTTTCCATTAAAGCTTCAACACTTTTCTGTACAGTTACCTTTTCAATACCAGTGTTCTTGGCAATTTCATTAACAATGTCTGCTTTAGTCATTTTTCTAGTAATTTAAAATTCAACATATTATTTTGATTATTCGTTTTTTCAACCCTGCAAATATAAAAATATTATTTATTTAAATTGAAACACTTACATAATAAATTTTTTTTTTGATGTTTATTATTGCCTTAATTACAATGAAATAGACAAATTTGGCAGGTTGCTGGTCGCATATTACTTGTTGCGGGTTGCTTTAATGGAAGATTTCCTGAATGATATTGAGGGATTAAGGGCAGGATTTACCCGATTAATCCCTTACCGGTTGTCAAAAGCGGTTTTTTTCTTAACTTTACGGTCTGTTTTGCATAATTTACTAACTATATAACTTCATGTCAATCAATAAAGTCTTATTATTGGGCAATATAGGGAAAGATCCTGTTGTAAGGTATTTCGATAAAGGTGTTGCCAAAGCTACCTTTCCTCTGGCCACAAGTGAAACATATACAAACCAGCAGGGGGAAACAGTCACATCGACAGAATGGCATAACATAGTATTGTGGAGGGCGCTTGCTGAAGTCGCCGAAAAGACGGTTAAAAAAGGAATGCAGGTATACGTGGCAGGTAAGATCAAAACCCGCTCATATGTGGATAAGGACGGCAATAATAAATATATTACCGAGATCCTTGCCGATACAATGATTGTAATGGAAAAGAAACAGGGTCAGACCAACACTTCAGGATCCGCTGATGATTCCGCAGCCGATTTTAAGAAAAAAGTCGGAAATTCCCACGAGGTTAATGAACCCGTACCACCATACCAGGCACCAGGGGCAGGTCAAAACAAAAACCAGGCAGAGGGTGGCAATCCGGACAGTGACTACCCGGGATCAGGCGGACCATTCAACCAGGGGCCTGTCAACGGACAGAATGAAGATGATCTTCCCTTTTAACATGTTGCATTAAAAGCAATTCAATTGGAATCTGGATATTCATATTCAGCAGTGGGACTTCTTTCAGACGTCGCTGTGCATACATCTGATTATAAAATAATTATAGGATTTGTCGTTCTGGCAGCTCTTCTTTTTGCCTCAGCGCTCATGTCGGGATCAGAAGTGGCTTATTTCTCTCTGAGCCCTGATGACATTGAAAGATTCAAAAACAAAAAAAGTAAAAAAACTCAGGCTGCTCTGAAGCTTTACAAAACACCCGAGAGACTCCTGAGCACAATACTTGCTGCAAATAATACAGTCAATATAGCAATTGTGCTTCTTTCGGCTTTTTTAAGCTCCAGATTGTTTGATTTCAGCGCAAATCCGGTCATCGGATTTCTCACTGAGGTTGTGGTTATAACTTTCATGCTCCTTCTGTTCGGGGAGATAATGCCCAAGGTCTATGCAGCAAGACACAATACGTCATTTGCCCTGTTCATGGCTCTGCCGTTAAACATAATTTCAAAAATATTTTACCCTGTAACTTCACTCCTTATACTTTCCTCATCATTTGTCAGGAAAAGGGCAGGAACACATCGCTCAAATTTCAGCATGGATGACATTTCTGATGCCCTTGACCTTACATCAGATGATCTGAGCGAAGATGAAAAAATCCTGAAAGGGATTGTAAGCATCGGTAACATTAGCGTCAGCGCCATAATGTGTCCAAGGATTGATGTTACTGCTGTTGATATCAGGTCGGGATTCAGTAAAATAATTCCTGTCATTATAAGTTACGGATTTTCGAGGATCCCGGTCTATTCAGAATCATTCGACAACGTCAAGGGAATACTATATGCCAAGGACGTGCTTCCTTATATGAACAATCCCGACTCATTCAAGTGGCAGTCGCTTCTCAGAACGCCATATTTTGTTCCTGAAACCAAGAAAATAAATGATCTGCTGAAAGAGTTCCAGGTAAAGAAGATCCACATGGCTGTTGTGATTGATGAATATGGAGGAACTGCAGGAATTATCACGCTTGAAGATATACTTGAAGAGATTGTAGGAGAAATTACCGATGAAAGCGATCAGGAAGAGGAACTTTTCAGGAAACTGGACGATAAGACATATATTTTTGAAGGTAAGATCCTTCTGAATGACTTCAATAAGATTCTTGAACTTGAAGATGACCCTTTTGATATAGTGAGAGGAGAATCGGAGACCCTTGCCGGACTAATCCTGGAGCTGACCGGTGAAATCCCGAAAAAGGACGAGACTATCAGGTTCCGGGGATTTACATTCCAGATTGAATCAGCTGACAGAAGGAGAATCAGGGAAGTCAAAGTGATAATTGATAATACAAAGGATGTCAGCATTGAAGAATAGTATTTCAATAATCATTACATCTGCAATGATCCTGACAGGATGCAGGGAAGTCCCCGTTCCAAAGCCGAAAGGATACTTCCGTATTGACCTGCCTGAAAAGGAATATATTGTGTTCAATGATACAATCCGGCAGGATGACTATCTTCCCCTGAGTTTTGAATACCCTGTTTACGGAATAATTTCATTCGATGAGAATGTCAATCCGGAGCCCGGATGGTTCAATGTTGATTTTCCCCCGTTCAAAGCCAGAATATACCTCACATACAAAGGAATAAACAATGATCTTGATGAGCTGATGGAACAAACCTACAGGATGAATGTAAAAAACCATATTTCAAAAGCTGATGCAATTAGTGAACAGGTATTCAGCGATCCGGAGAACAAGGTTTACGGCATACTTTATGACCTGAAGGGAAATACCGCAACTGCAGTGCAATTCTTCGTTACAGACAGTGTGAACCATTTTTTCAGGGGATCTCTCTATTTTCTGTCTGAACCTAATCCCGATTCCATTGCACCGGTAAATCAATTTTTCAGGGATGATATCATTCATATGATCGAAACCCTGAGATGGAAGGAAATATAATATAGTCACCTTATCAACAATGGGTTGTATTACAAAACATTATCTTAACGAATCATCTATCCTCGGGGTCTGGAAGATAGAAGAGGATATCAATACCCTTCTTAAACTCGTTGAACTTGATGCTGACGACAGGAAGAAATACAAGGTATTCGCAAGCACATCCCGGAGGCTCGAATTTCTGAGTGTCAGGGCACTCCTGGCAGAACTTCTCGGCAAAGACGCAAGGATTGTCTATAATAAAAACAATAAGCCTTTTCTGAAAGATGGATCCAGATTCATCAGTATATCCCATTCACATAAGCTGACCGCAATTCTATGCAGTACAACTGAAAAGGTGGGCATTGATCTTGAATATATGAGCTCCAATATAGGTGCTTTTGCATTTAAATTCATTAACAGGAAAGAGAAAATAACCAGGGATCCTGAAATCCGTAAATATCATCTTTACCTTCACTGGTGCGCAAAAGAAGCTCTTTACAAGATCTGCGACAAAGAGGGGATCAGCATAAAACAGAACCTGACCATTATGCCGTTTGAGGTAAAGGACTCAGGAGAAATAAAAGGTGCCGTACATACGCGGAAAATAAATGAGTCTTTTGATCTTTTCTATTCAAGGTATGACAATTATGCCATAGTATGGACAAAAAAGAACTATGAGATCAAATAAGTTTCCACTGGAAAAAAGCATCGCCCTGCTGCTTGACCCTGACAAAGCCAGCGGCGATTCCCTGTATGATATCCTTGGAGCAGCTACAAAATACAAGGCCGATTATATCATGGCAGGCGGGAGCCTGACATTCAGCAGCATTGAACATCTGATAACCATTATAAGGAAGCATTGCTCCATTCCTGTTGTTCTTTTCCCGGGCAATCTCCTTCAACTGAGCCGTAAAGCTGATACCATACTCCTCCTTTCGCTTATTTCAGGCAGAAATCCTGAACTGCTTATAGGAAATCATGTCATAGCTGCTCCGTACCTTAAAGATGTAAGGGAGAAGCTGGTATCTGTGGGATACATACTGATAAGCTGCGGACCCAGGACTTCAGTGGAATATATAAGCCAGACTGAGGCTATACCCTCAGACAAATCAGATATCGTTGTCGCCACCGCAATGGCCGGTGAAATGCTCGGGCTGAATATGATCTACCTTGAAGCCGGCAGCGGAGCTTCAATTCCGGTCCCGGTTTCTCTGATAAAAGCTGTAAAGGATAATATTTCTGTACCGCTGGCTGTAGGGGGCGGTATCAGGAATAAGAAAGAGGTTGAGAGTATCTTTAAGGCAGGTGCCAGCCTTATTATCCTGGGTAACGGGTGTGAAAAAAATCCTGACCTGCTTCGTGAAGCTTGCCAGGTCCGGGATAAATTCCAATCTATCTGAATAATTCAAACAGCGGTTCCCCGGAACATGCATTGGGATAAGGCACTTTTAGCAGCGAAGACAGCGTTGGTGCTATATCCGTCATATTTACTTTCCTTGAAACCACAGCCCGGTCGATACTCCATCCCCACCAGACAAGAGGGACATGCGAATCATAATCGTAAGGCGAATTATGATTTGTAACCTTATCATTTACCTTTTCAACCCATCCGGGATGAAAAGAGATAATAACATCACCCGACCTCTGAGGACTGAAATTGTTGATTATCCTCTTAAGGTTACCCTGTCCGAAATCATTCACCTCAAATGCGGAATAGGGATATGCGGAGGCAATACCTGAAAACTGTACAATAAACCTTGCCACTTTTTTCTGCGCATCCTCAAGAGAGATCTTTGAATCCTCAAGGAGGATCCTGTTAAGAAAAATCTGCCTTTCTGAATATCCCTTAAGCCATTCTCCCTCACCATATAATGCCTTAAGATAGCTCTTAAGCAGATATAATGCCTGATCCTGTCTGAAATAACCTGATGGTATCCTGTTGCTTTCCAGTATTCCCGGGATCTCGGATATCCCATGAGAGGAGGTAAAATAAACCAGGATGTTCATTTTACCTATAGAATCGATAACGTAAGTCATCAGATCCTCAATTTCCTTATCGAGCCTGAATATGGCATCAGCCATTTCAAAGGATGAGGGTCCGAACCTGTGACCAATATAGTCAGTTGAAGTGTAACAAATTGATATAAAATCAGTTATGTCATCCTTTCCTAATCCCTCATTTTCAATAAGCTTTTTGGCGAATTGAGTTGTCAGAGAATTTCCGTAAGGCGTTTCGAAGAGAACTGACATATCGTGGTTGCCGATTTTCCTGAGATCATAAGGGAAGCTATTCTGTCCATTAAAACCTGACTCGAAGGCATTAATATCCGATATACAGTCAGAATATTCCTGAACAGACCTCATCAATTCCCATTTGCTGTTCAGAAATGATTCAGGGTATTTCATCGCATTATAGTCATTTACCCAGGCAGGAAGGGAATCGATATACCATGTACTTGATATCCATGAGCCCGACGAATTGTCGAGCCAGTATGCGCCATCGGCTGAATGTCCTGCAGACAGGATTACCGGGTGCTCCTTCAATCCCACGCTGAAAACCTTTGCATTCTTTCCAGAAGACATTTTAAGCTCGTCGGTGAATGTTGATGCCTGTAGATTTATTGGTGAATGCTGCCCTGACTCAGATGTCGCGCCGGCAGAATTGACATTCATATCCCTGGTACAGTAGATTAGCTCATCTCTGAGCGGAAGATACCAGCTGTCAGAAGTGATACCGTGCCATGCCGGTTCTGCTCCCGTTGATATTGTAGCGTGACCAGGAGCAGATTGGGTGAGCATATACTGAAAAGAAGCATTCTGAAAGTTTGTTCCTTCATTTAAAAGGCGCCTGATCCCATTCTGCCCCAGCCTGCTTCTGAATCTTTCAAGCTGATCATATCTTAGTTGCTCAACTATGATCCCGATTACCAGCTTTGGCTTGTCAGGTGGAATATAGGGTCCCTGTCCCCTTAATCCTCCGCAAACTGATAATGCGAGGCAAAATAAAACAGCCAATTTCTTCACTTTATGCACCTTCATAAAAATCAATTTGTCTTCCTATATGAAATTTCAATTCAAATAAATAAAGTTTCAAAAGTAGCTTTTTTAATCGGAGAAGCAACATTCATTTAATGCCTGACGACAACAAAACGGCTTCTGTCTGAGAATTGTGTTGCTGAGTTTGTGATTATCAATGTATATACGCCGCCAGCAAGCCTGCCAACATCGATAATCAGAGGGAAATCCTCCAATGTATGCGCCGGATAATCGGCCAGCTTGTAACCAAGTGAATTATATATTTTTACAGTCACATCGCCTATCTGCCTTCCCGGAAGAACAACATGCAGGGATTCGTTCGAAGGATTGGGGTACAGTATCGGCACTGGGGTAGGGACTGTATCAACCGGATTTAGTATCGGTATCATTTCAACGGTGATTTCGGTTTTTTGTCCTTCAGTCACAACAATGTCATTGACAGTGGTTTCGAGATATCCCCTGGCAGTGAAGGATATATCCCATGTCCCTGGTGCAAGGAGCCGTACAAAACTCCCGGTAAGTGTATCGGAAAATATATGAGAACTGTCTTTGTCATGCCCGCTTATGAATATTCTTGCCGGAACAGGTTCTGCCGTAATACTGTTCCTTACTATTCCGTGGACACCATATAAGGCATTCTCAAGGTAACCCAGCAAAGATCTCCGGTTGTACTGCCATAACATGTCAAGCTGACTGGCGGGGGTCATATAAGCATTATGCAGTTCAATTGTCACTTCTCTTCCCTGCAATTCGTATGTCACATAGTCCTGTCTTCCTCCATATATGGAATACCAGTCATAGCCATTGGTCACTCCATTTTCAAGAAAATCCATATACCCTAAAGCACAATAGATATGCACGGTATCAGCATACTTCCTGCTTATGTTATAGAACCAGTCATTATCTGCATGGAGCCTTGACCACCTGTCCCAGGGATAATTCACGACCTCAGCTCCTGAATGAAAATTGGCTGAGATAATAAAATTGTGCTCTTTCATGAATTTGATCATATCGATGGTCTCTTTCTGACGAGCGGGATTAGTGTTTGGATCCGGAAAGTTCCTGTTCAGGTCATAGCCAACTGCGTTGGTTCTTGTTGGTGAAATGATTGTATTCCCGGTTCTGTATGTGCCATCAGGATTAGCAAGAGGATTGATCCATAATTCAAGGTTATCGATAAGGTTGGTCACCCTTGTGTCTGTGCCGTAGTTTTCAAGAAGAAAATCCGCAAGACGCAGCATCAGAATGAATCCTCCTGTCTCATCACCATGTATGGTTGAGGTGTAGAATGTCTCTGGCTCATCCTCATCAGCAGCAGCATTATCTGAAATTTTCAGAGCCAGGATCAGCTTGCCGTAATTGCTTGTTCCGATAGTATCAAGAAGACACAGATCAGGGTAATTATCAGCAAAACTCCTCATAATTGAATCGTACTGAAGATAGGAAGGATAGCTCTCCCATTCCATCGCCTGCTTCACATCTGATGCTGTTGTAAACGACTTACTGTCAGGTTTTTCAATTATCTTATAGTCAAGTTTCGCTGAAATGAACCATTCAACGGTCAACGGGGAAATGACTATCTCGACTCTCCCCTCTTTTACTGCACTCACAGATACTGATCGTGACAATGAGTTCATTGCTGTGACACCGGGAAAAGCTACTGTCACTCTTGCCTGGCCATACCTGCTGACCTCATCGCGCAGGAGAATATCCTTTGTGGTTTCCTGAGCACAGATGTTAATTTCAAGAAACGACAAAATCAGCAATATGAGTATCTGCTTTAGCTTCATCAACAACCTTAAACATTAAACCTTATGAAGAGTATATCTCCATCTCCAACAATATAGTTTTTCCCCTCAACATGAAACTTGCCGGCTTCCTTGCATGCATGTTCCGATCCCAGGGTGATAAAATCGTTGTATTTCATTACCTCGGCCCTGATAAATCCCCGTTCAAGATCACTGTGAATGATACCTGCCGCCTGTGATGCTGTCATTCCCTTCCTGATTGTCCATGCCCGTATTTCCTTTGGACCTGCTGTAAAAAATGTCTGAAGGTTAAGCAGCCTGTATGCCGCTCTCACAAGCTTATCAACTCCTGGTTCGTCAAGCCCTGCATCCTTTAAGAACGACAGACGATCCTCCTTATTTTCCAGTTCAGCTATTTCGGCTTCAAGAGCACCAGCAATGATCAGTATCTCAGCATTTTTGCCTTTCAGAAAATCTTTTACTCTTTCGGTATGGTGATTACCGTTTACTGCAGATTCCTCATCAACGTTGCATACATACATAACAGGTTTCATGGTCAGGAGGAAAAGATCGTCTATATATCTCCGTTCATCATCCTTTACTTTGAGTGTTCCTGCACTGTTGAATCCTTCAAGATGCTGATGGTACCTGGCAAGCACATCAAGACCATGCATTGAATCCTTATCCCCGACCTTGGATGCCTTCCGGAGACGGTCAATCTTCTTTTCAATTGATTCGATATCCCTTACCTGGAGTTCAAGGTCAATTGTTTCGATATCCCTTACCGGATCCACTGAACCATCAATATGCGGAAGAGTTTCATTGTCAAAGCACCTGAGAACATGGATAAGGGCATCAGTGTTCCTTATATCTCCAAGGAATTTATTGCCTCCTCCCTCGCTTTTGCCGGATCCTTTTGTAAGACCAGGTATATCGACAATTTCAACTGTTGTTGGAACGATCTTTTCAGTAACCTGATGTTTTTCAATCTCATACAACCTTGGATCAGGAACCTGTACAATACCCAGATTCGATTTAGCCCCGGTGAAGGCAAAAGCATGGATTTCTCCCCTGGTATTTGATATACAGTTGAAAATGGTTGTTTTACCTGCATTTGTCAGGCCTATTATCCCGCATTGTAGAGCCATCAGATTGCGTTTTAAATATGGTACTAAAGTTACGATTTACTTTAATCAAATTTACGATACGGTTTTCCCCTGTCTTTAAACCTTTTCCAGTATCTTACATCTAATAACAAAACACCTTTTGCTTGAACACCCCTGACCAGGATAAAGATCTGATCCGGCTTCTCAAGACTGATGTCAACAAGGGATTCAGGATTGTAGTGGAAACTTACAGCACAAGGCTCTACTGGCATATCAGGAGGCTGGTGATACTCCATGAGGATGCAAATGATGCATTACAGAACACTTTTATCAGCGCATGGAAAAACATCGGTGAATTCAGGAGAGAAAGCTCCCTTTACACCTGGCTCTACGCAATTGCAACAAACGAATCGCTTACACTCTTGAATAAGAGGAAAAGAAACGAGACAGCCTCACTTGATGATATCGGCAGCTATTTTGCAAATTCCCTTGAAGGCAGTACATGGTTTGACGGTGATGAAGCTCAGGTAAGGCTCCAAAATGCGATCTTGCAATTACCTGAGAAACAACGTGTTGTATTTAATCTTAAATACTTTGAAGAAATGACTTATGAAGATATGAGCAAAGTGCTTAAGACCTCTGAAGGAGCACTTAAAGCTTCATATCATCATGCCGTAAAAAAAATAGAGAAATTCCTTGGAGAAGATTAAACTTTTTCAATTGATAACTATCTAACCTGATGATGAAAAGAATAGATGAAATAGCAGACAAAAATCCTTTTAAAGTACCGGAAAACTACTTTAAAGAAGTAACCAGGCAAATTATCTCTGCAACAAGAGATGCCAGCACCAATATCAGGAAGCCCGGGCTCTTTATCAGGTTACGGCCATACCTCGCCGCTGCGGCTTCAGTGGCTGTGCTTGCACTGTTAAGCTATGTGACTGTAAAAATACTCCTCCCGGTGAACGAAACCGGGCTGATCCCTGAAATAAGCGTACAGGAGTTCTCTGATTCCTACCTAAACGATATAGATATCCTTGCACTTGAGGAAACTGCCGGCCCCCTGTTGTTTTCAGAGGAAATACCTGATGTGGAAAAATCTGAAATAATTGATTACCTGTTACTTGAAAACATTGATATAAATGAGATATATGAACGTTTATAAGTCTTTAGTCATGAAAAGAAGAACCATTTCCCTGATAGCCATTCTGATCTTAGCTCCCTGTCTGACCAGGGCTCAGAATCCGAACCAGGAAAGGCTTAATGCCTATAAGATCGCCTTTTTCACAAAAAGACTCAACCTGACGCCGGGCGAAGCAGAGAAATTCTGGCCAGTTTATAACGAATTCCAGGCAAAAAAACTCGAGATACAGCGGGAAAGGATTAAGCTTAACATAAGGTTCAACCAGGAGGGTGCTGCAATGACAGATGAACAGTTAATTGCGCTGGGTGACAAACTCATGGAACTGGAAGTTCTGGAAACTGAACTTAGCGTGAAGTTCCACCAGACATTAAAGGTAATACTTCCTCCCGTTAAGATTCTGAAGCTTTACCAGGCTGAAAACCAATTCCGTCAGCAGCTGCTCAATGAGCTGCAGGAAAGGAAACAGCAAAGAGATAATCCCAATCAGCCAGGATCTCCGCCTCAAAGAAATTAATCAGCAGATCCCAATTCTGAGAAAATAAATGAATCAAGATCCTTCATCAGTATCTTTTTCTGTTCTCCTGATGACATGATCTTAATTGTAATCTCATTATTTTTAATCTCGTCCTCTCCGGCAATAACTATATAAGGGACCTTTTTTGAATCAGCGTACGACATCTGCTTCTTAAGCTTCACCGGATCAGGATAGAATTCAGATTTTATTCCCCGCTTCCTGAGCACACCCAGAATTTTCAGCGCATAGTTAACTTCGGTATCTCCGAAATTAAGCACAAGCACCTGTGCAGATGATGAAGCTATATTGCCAAAGAGATCCAACTGATCCATCACGTCATAGATCCTGTCGGCTCCGAAAGATACACCTACCCCTGATACTCCTTCCAGTCCAAATACTCCTGTGAGGTCATCATAACGGCCTCCCCCGCATATACTGCCAAGACTGACATCTGACGATTTGACCTCAATAATAGCACCGGTATAATAGTCGAGTCCCCTTGCGAGAGTGAGATCCATCTCAACCCTGCATGATACATCACCGGAATCAATATATGAAAAGAGAGTTCTCAGTTCATAAATGCCTTTCTTCCCGGTATCTGACCCTCCGAGCTCAGCATCAAGCTTAAAGAGTCTTTCATCCCTGTTTCCCTTAAGTTCTAAAACAGGCTGCAGCTTCTTAATTGCTGAAGATGATATTCCCTTTTCCCTCAGCTCATTATTGACCGCGCTGAGGCCTATCTTTTCAATTTTGTCAATTGCAACGGTTATGTCTGTCATCCTGCTGCTTTCCCCGATATATTCTGAGATCCCTGCAAGTATCTTTCTGTTATTGATCTTAATAACAATATCAATCCCCAGCCTGGAAAAGATATCATCTATTATCCTGACCAACTCAACCTCATTAAGCAGGGAGTCGCTTCCAATGACATCCACGTCACACTGCAAAAATTCACGGTATCTTCCTTTCTGAGGCCTGTCGGCACGCCATACCGGTTGTATCTGGTATCTTTTGAAGGGAAAGACTATTTCATCACGATGCTGGACGATATAACGTGCAAAGGGAACAGTTAGATCATATCTCAAGCCTTTTTCACACATCTGTCCTGAGAGTTTTGATAACTCCCTGTTCCTGAGATCATCGTCGCTTGCCGCTGAGAGAAAGTCGCCCGAATTAAGGATGCGGAAAATAAGCCTGTCGCCTTCCTCTCCATACTTGCCGAGAAGAGTGGTAAGGTTCTCCATTGCAGGTGTCTCAACAGGCTGATAACCATATAATTTAAAGACACTCTTAATGGTATCAATAATGTACTCTCTCTTCAGAATCTCAACGGGAGAGAAATCACGGGTTCCCTTGGGTATGGAAGGCTTGGCTGCCATTTATTTAATTTGTCTGTTAAATGGCAAAAATAAGAAACTATTATTATATGTCGTGCAGGTCCTGCAAGTCTTGCAAGTCTTGCAAGTCGTTTTAGACCGGCAAGACCTGCATGACTGGCAGGACTAATATTTTTCAGGTACAAAAGTCTGGTCAGTGACAGGAGGCCTTACATAGGCAACATCATGTTTGAGAGGCGGAAGCTTGAAGGGTTTTGGTGTAAGATCCTTATATGGAATAAGAGAAAGAAGATGTTCAATTGTATTCAGACGGGCTCTTTTCTTGTCGTCGGCATGGACCACATACCATGGAGACTGCTTGGTATCGGTATAGGAAAACATTTTGTCCTTGGCCATTGAATACTCCACCCATTTATCACGTGATTCGACATCCATCGGGCTTATTTTCCAGCGTTTTGTAGGATCCTCAATCCTGTCCTGGAATCGTTTTTCCTGTTCTTTATCACTTACTGAGAACCAGTATTTTATGAGTATGGTCCCTGATCTGATAAGCATTTTTTCAAATTCCGGGCAAGCCCTCAGGAATTCTTCATATTCCTCATTTGAACAGTAACCCATTACTTTTTCAACTCCGGCCCTGTTATACCAGCTCCTGTCAAACAGGACTATTTCTCCGCCTGCAGGAAGGTGAGTGGCATACCTCTGGAAATACCATTGTGATTTCTCCTTTTCGGTAGGTATGCCGAGTGCAACAATCCTGCATATCCTTGGATTCATACATCCGGCAATAGTTTTTATCACTCCTCCTTTGCCGGCAGCATCCCTGCCCTCGAAAATAACAACAACCTTAAGCTTATTTGCTTTTACCCATTCCTGAAGCTTAACGAGTTCAATCTCCTGCTTTAGCAGTAATTTTTCAAAAGTTTTTCTGTCAAGTTTTTCCTTCTTTTCAGGTTTTACATCGTGATAAAGATCATCCTTTTTAAAAGTTTCGACCTTTATTTTTTTGTCCTTCTTTTTCTTTTTAGTATCTGATGCCATGGCAAATAAGTTTAAATAATAAAGAAAGATAAAGAAAAATCCTGAAAAGCAGAATTTTCAGGATGATTAAAATATATGTACTCACCCCCTTTAATCCCCCTCTCTACTTCGTAAAGAGGGGGAAATAATTGGTATACAATAATATACACCCCCTCTTTGCTTTAGCAGAGAGAGCCTTTCCCGTGTAGCTTCAGCGAAACGGGAGAGCCGGGGGTTGAGTACGTGTAAGTTAAAAGATGGCGTACAGTGTCATCTATTGTATAAACGGTATCGATATCGGATACTTGAATAACTCGCCTTTTGATGCTTTAACGCTCGCAATTACAACACAGATCAGTTCGAGTATACTCAGGAATATTTCAATAGGTATACCTATAATGATAAAACAGAGAGGAATAGCCAGTACCATATAAAGCAGCATGGAAAGCTGGAAGTTAAGTGATGCCTTCCCGTTTTCATTAACCCAGGCTGATTCGTCTTTTCTTGATAACCAGCAGATAAGCGGCCCGATGATCCCTCCAAAAGGGAAAAAGTAACCGGCAAACGCCGACAGATGGCAGAGCATCGCCCAGTTCCTTTCCGATTCCGATAATTGTTTTACCTCTTCCATATTGTTCTCAGTTTATAAAGAGACGCCGTTTTTTTCTTAGTGATGCATCAATCAAACCTGGCAAGACGTTTAAAATCAGCAGGGAGAAATCCGTTTGGATTGTTTTTGTCAATTGAATGAAGATTGTAATAGTACATGTTGGCATCATCGGTCCCGATAAGCATTTTAAAACAATAGCCTTCATCTACACGTTCTCCCACCGGAGCCACTTTATGAAGTATAAGAGTGTTAGGAGTTTTGTTCTTTATGGCATTCACGATATCTTCTTCAGAAACGATCTCCACCTTATTTGAATAGATAGCTTTTATTTTCTCAATCGTTCCGATTTCCGGAGCCAGATCTTCCTTTTTGATTAAAATGGTTCTTCCCATTGCTGCTGGTATATTCTCGTTGTAATACTTGAGATATTTTCTTCCCGTTTTTGACGGATCCTCCATTATCAGTTGCGCATGTTTCTGCATAAAAGAGAGGATTGCACCAAGCTTGTAGCCGTATTCACTATCCTCTTCCCCGGCAAAAGAAAGCGGTATCGCACATATTTCCGGCATTTCACCGAGCTTGTCAACATTCTTACCCTGAAGAAGATTTATGAAATTGAATACTGAATTTGATTTATCCTTATCATAATTGGTCTCGGTCAGTACAATAAATGAGAGGGAATTGCTGATCCTGCGGACATTAAAATCGCTGACAGTAATGAATTCATAAGGAGTTATAGTCCAGTATTCCTTCATTGCATCCTTTATATAGAAATTAAAATCAGACAAAGGATCATCTTCAAGAACTATGCAGGTTTTTGATCTGCTGAACTGCCCGATCTCTTCCTTGCCGGGGAAGGGAGCCTGGCTTAAAAGGGTTGCAGCAAAACAAAGAATGATAAGGATAAAAGTCGCTCTTTTCATATTATTTATTCATTTACAGGTAAATAAAAAGGATTCCTTTCATTGAATTTACGAATATACACAAACATCAGTTCTTTCTTTTTCTTCCTTGGTAACTGAAAGTATTCCTCATAAAGCTGGGTATCCTTCGCAAGCAGTAATTCAGTATTCTGCATATCAAATTCGACAATTTTTCCGGTATCGAAATCGATCAGGTACTGCTTGAGCTCATTTCTTGCAACATTCTGTCTGTACGGATAATAGCCTGATCCCGGATAATAGTAGCTCCCATATGAATATGGGGAATAAATGGAATAAGGAGAATAATAAGATGAATAATAGGGATCATTATAGCCATAAGGTGAATTATAGTAACGCGGATCGTAAGTTGTGATATCCGCGACAAAATGGCATATGCTCCCCACAAATGTAATCCTGTTGAAACTCTCCTGTACCTGGATATACAATATCCCGTTCCTTGAATACCCCCATATATCATTTGTCACTACTTCCTGCCGGATACCCATGTTATCGTAAAAGTAGATCTTCCCGGCTTCGAGAAGCTTTTTGAAAAATTCTCTGTCGTTATAGTCTGTAGAGGTAAGAAGCTTAGCTTTAGGGATGGGATTATTTGTCTTAACCTGCTCAAAATCAAGGTAAATACCATCCTTAAATCTGAAATCAGGAGTTAACTTTACCATGCTCTCCTGTTCCTGTCCGGCTACAGGCAAAAGAGAAAAAGCAGACACAACTACAGGAATTAAAACAGATGTCCTGAAATTCCTTTCCATAACTATCACAGCTTTACCTTTTACGCTCAAATATCATACCGTAAAGACAAAATTAACTTTTTCCCTGAAAGGATGTTAATTCAGTGTCGTGTATATTTATTATATATTTTGCTTAATTTTACATGTCTACAAAAAATCTATGGCACGGGAATCAACAAAAAAGAATACCAATGGTTTGAATAACCTTTCAGGTGAGTATCTGGATACCAACCGAAGAATGGTAGAAATCCTTGCCTATTCTGCAATAACAGGAGCCATCATATCCATCATTCTTTTAATGCTGGATCTGCCGCTTTTTGCAGGCATCATTGTAATCATATCAGCATGTATCGGCATTTATCTTGCCAGGAAGGTTGTAAACCTGATAAACCACGCGAAGAATTCGATCGTTGACGCATCATCATCGAATGAAAAGAAGGATGATGTGATAACCGACTTCTCCCATAAGATCAGGGAACCCCTGAACAACCTGGTAATAATCACTGATATGCTGTTGGAATCAGGTCTTGAGAAAAAACAGAAAGAGCTTCTGGAGACATTCGTGGCTTCAACAACCAACATGGTCACTACTGTTAATGAATTAACAATGAAGTCGGCAGGCAATCTCAGCCTGGAACCCAGAAAACATATTAAATTCAATCTGTTGTCGACAATTCAGAATACAATAGAGCTGTACAGTCTCAAGGATAAATCCAGCATTGATTTTATCCTTAACAAAAAGGAATTCAGTGACTTCGAATGTTTTAGCGATCCCATTATCCTGAAACAGATCCTCCTTGACATCTTTAATACTATTGAAAGCCATGATTCTGAGAGACCTACAAAGGTTACTATCAACCTGAGGAAAGAAAAGGAGACAGTAAATGAAACTTATGTGGGGCTCAGAATCCAAACTGATAAGAAAATTGTACTGATCGGAGAAAAAGAAGAAGAGCATAGTCTTTCTGCAAGGCTGATATCATTCAAGAGAGGTACTTTCACCCAGGAATCCGGAGATAATTATTCTGTTCTGAACATAATCCTTCCATTTGCAAATATTATCCGTGAACCAAAACAACAGATTGTTTCACCGAAAATGGAGGAGCTGATCCAGAAAGAAAAGGTTCATAAGGAAATGAAAGACATTAAAATACTGCTTGTTGAAGATAACCTTATAAACCAGAAGATCACCCATCTTACACTAAAACCGCTGGTGCACATCATTGATACAGCCTCAAACGGGAAAGAGGCTCTTGACAAATTCGGGACAGCAAGTTATGATCTCATCCTGATGGATATCCAGATGCCTGTAATGAGCGGGCTGGTGGCGGCTGAAAAAATAAGAGCACTGGAATCAACTACCAATACGCATGTTCCTATCATAGCAATTACTGCGAATGCAATGCTTGGCGACAAGGAAAAATGCATATCTGCAGGAATTGACGATTATATCAGCAAACCCTTTCAGCCTTCAGCACTTATTGATAAAATAAAAAAGTATCTTTAGTTTTTCTCTCCGGAAAGCGGCTTGAATCCGATGACCATAATATCGTCTATCTGAGGATTACCCGACATCCAGGTTTTAATATTGTCATCCAGGATCGATTTCTGATCATTAACCGGGAAACGGTGTATTGTAGTAAGCAGATACCTGAACCTTCGGTACATGAACTTCTTGTTTTCCGAGCCCCCGAACTGGTCTACATAACCATCAGAAAATATGTAAAGAATGTCATCATCCATAAGTTCAATCTCATGATTGGTGTAAGAGATCCCGCCCGGATTCATTCCTATAATGAGCTTGTCGCCCTTTATTTCGATAAGAGAGTTGTCCCGTATCAGGTATAGCGGGAAGAAGGCTCCGGCATATTCGGCTTTCTTTCTTTTCCTGTCTATAACACATAGCCCGATATCCATGCCATCCCTTATAATGGTTCCTATGTTTTTCTCCCTGCTGAAAGTCTTTTCAAGGTCCCTGTTCAGAACAGCGAGGATTTCAGCAGGAATTTCTATCTTATCTTCATTGATTGTCTTTTCAATAATTTCAAGTCCTATCATCGACATAAGAGCTCCGGGAACACCATGACCGGTGCAATCAGCTCCTACTATAAAAACCTTATCCTCCTTCTCCTCAATCCAGTAAAAGTCGCCGCTTACTATGTCCTTGGGTTTGAAAAAGATAAATGAATCCCTGAAATGCTTCCTGAAATAGTCCTCTGACGGCAACAAAGCCTCCTGTATCCTCTGTGCATATACCAGGCTGTCGATCAGATTCTTGTCTCTGAACTCCAGTTCAGCTTTTTGTCTTTCAATCTGTTCAAGTATCAACTGCTTCTCCTTAAGGAGTTTCCTGGTTTTAACCAGTTTGCGTGTCTGAAACATGACGATCAGGTATACAGCGAGGATCAGCAATAATCCGTACAGGAGATAAGGCAGCACCGGATTTGAAAGATAGCTGCTTAACCGGCTGAAATCTAAAAACAGGACACTCTTATATAAATATATTTCAGGCATCATCAGATACTGCAAAAATAGAGTAAAAATCGGTACCGGGAATCTTAATAAATGTGAATAACCTGCTTTCAGACTTTACTGATGAGGACTTCATCAGTGCCTTCATGGAGCAATACGGAATACTTTATTGAAGGAGATGCGATGGATGGTCCTATTCCGAGAGATTCCCACTTCTGGTCAACCTTGTCTATGGTATCTTTATCAGAACATACAACATTTGGCCATCTCCGTGGAAATTTCCTTCCGTGAAGCGCCTTTATTGTTCCGTCAATATAAAGTGAATTATCAGATATGGTATATATATCACGCCCGGGATCTGAATTTCCAAGAATCTGCCAGGCAACTATAAGCAGGTCATTCACATCCACTTTATGATCCACTGCAAGTATCAGCCTGAAAAGGTACTTCATTTCGGTTTCCCTGAATCTTTCCACGGCAGTATTATCCTGATCCAATCCAATAATCACTACAGGCATATCGCTGATAATGTTAACGTTAGCGTTGAGATTTGCTGCAAGTATCTTCTTTCTAAGTTCCTCAGTACTTTCAGGAGGAGATGAGGATTTCCGTGAAACAATGTCTGGTTTCACGGGTGATTCTTCCCTGAGCTTCATTGTAGCATCAATCCCCAGCTTGCCTCCCATTGCAAAGGTATCGGATGAATGATCAAGCACATCCAGCGGACCTGATGTAAATACAAGATCTGTTCTGAAATCAGTGTTTGCAAAAACATTTATAAGAAGTTCCCGGTAATTCCTGATATCAACGTTTCCGCTAACGACCAAGAGGTATTTGGTAAACATCATCTGCCCTGTCCCGAACAGGGAACTGATAACCTTTTTACCCTGGCCCGGGTAAGTTTTCCGGATCTTCACTGCAACAAGATTATGTGCCACCCCTGCCTGCGGCATGTGAAAGTCCTCAATTTCGGGTTGTACAGCCAGTCTGACAGGGGCAAGGAAGATTTTTTCCGTCGCTTTTATAAGCCAGGCATCCTCATGAGGAGGGATTCCGACAACAGTAGCAGGATAAACCGCATTTCGCGAATGTGTAATACATGTGACATGGAACCTGGGATACCAGTCTGCAAGCGAATAGAATCCGGTATGGTCGCCAAAAGGGCCTTCCCATACAGGATCTTCTTCAGGATTCACAAAACCCTCGATAACTATATCCGCATCATACGGAATATAAAGGTCGTTAGTTACACATTTAACCAGTTTTACTTTTTTCTTCCTGAGGAATCCTGCGAGGATGTATTCATCGATATTCTCAGGCAAAGGAGCCGTTGAAGCATAAGCATATACCGGATCTCCGCCCAGGGTGACAGATACAGGCATTTTGCGACCGGCTCTTTTCCAGGCTTCAAAATGAGTGGCGCCTGTTTTATGAATCTGCCAGTGCATAGCTGTGGTTTTTTTATCAAGTATTTGCATCCTGTACATCCCAACGTTTGTTTTTCCGGTTTCAGGATGGATTGTATGGACCATCGGGAGTGTAAGAAAACGACCCCCGTCATGAGGCCAGCATTTAAGAACCGGCAGGGTATCAAGATCCGGATCACTGTTCACTACTTGCTGGCAGATGCCTCTTCCCCTGACCCTTGAAGGCAGAAGTCCTGAGACTTTAATCAGTGATGGTAATGAACAGAGTGAGCTGCCCCGGGCGCTGGTAAAAGTCCCGAACAGCTCCATGATCTCGTTTGCGGTTTCGTCAAGGTTATTCCGTCCTATAGCCATTGCCATCCTTGCATCTGATCCGTAGGCATTTATGAGGAGAGGGAATTTTGTTCCTGTGTTTTCAAAAAGCAGGGCTTTGCCTCCTGATTTGGTAATCCGGTCAGTAATTTCCGTTATTTCGAGAACCGGATCAACGAAAGGCTTAATTCGGAGAAGTTCTCCGTTTCTTTCAAGTGATGCAATAAAATCTGATAATCCGGGATATGGCATTATAAGATAAAAGAATAAAGATAAAAGATAAAAGGCTAAAGACAAAAGAAGGAGGGGGTGATGGGGAGGGGCGGAGAATGGGAGAAAAAATCCGTACACAGGGGAAGGGGTGGGTTATAAAACAATAATGGGAACTATTCCTGAGAGTAGTTCCCATCCACCGTTAACAGCCGAGGCCGTTTACGGCGTCGGGTTACTGTTATTCTGACCGGCTGCATTGCAGGTCTTACGATCTGTTTTTGCAACCCCTGGCTTTCCGGTTTTGCCTGTTACAGCAGAACCTTCCGGCTGTCCCTTTGTTCATGCCTTTCGGCCTGACTTTCCGGGACGAAGTGTCCTTCAGGCTCCGGTGCGCATTTCCCGAAGGATCTGGCACCAGTTTCAGTTCGCTCGGGGCCGAGACCCTTTGCTTTCTGAAGCCCTGTGACTCAGTCGCTGAAAGAACGTTTCCGGTTTTCTTCGACCTACCGGATATCCTGGACTTTTGGTCCGTTCATCCGGCCTCCGGCTCTCTTGATGCGCAGACCCGGAGGTCTGACCGAACCGGATCGTGTTTCATTTAAGTAACCTTTTCCGGTTCCACATCTTTCGAGCAGCCTTTTATCGCTCACCCGATAGATCAAATATACTTCAAGGATAAAAAGAATACAATTAAAGCACGTCCTTGTTGTAAACCCGATATAAACAAAAGTTATTAACAATTGTTAATAACGTACGTTGAAGCCCATCACTTCTTATATCCATATACTGCCAGGTCGCCCAGCATCTCCTCAATCCTGAGAAGCTGGTTGTACTTTGCAATCCTGTCAGTTCGGCTGCATGATCCGGTCTTGATCTGTCCTGAATTGGTTGCTACAGCTATGTCTGCAATTGTTGAGTCTTCGGTTTCACCCGAGCGGTGTGACGTAACTGTGGTCCAACCAGCTTTGTGAGCCATTTCTATACAGGCAAGTGTCTCTGTTAGTGTACCTATCTGATTCACCTTGATGAGTATTGAATTGGCACAACCCATTTCGATTCCTTTCCTCAGGTAGTCAACATTAGTGACAAATACGTCATCTCCTACAATCTGGCATTTCTTTCCTATCCTGTCATTGCACATTTTCCAACCATCCCAGTCAGTTTCAGCCATTCCGTCTTCAATTGAATCGATAGGATACTTGCTTATCAGCTTTTCAAAAAAATCAACCTGTTCCTTTGATGTACGCTTTAAACCTTTTGGTCCTTCAAACTTGGCATAATTATACATTCCATCAACATAGAATGCTGAAGCAGCAAAATCAAGTGCAATTCTGACATCAACGCCTGGCTTATATCCTGCAGCGGTTATTGCCTTCAGTATTGTTTCAAGGGCATCTTCCGTTCCTTCAAGATTTGGTGCAAAACCTCCTTCATCGCCTACAGCAGTACTTAATCCTCTCCCCTTCAGGACTTTCTTCAATGCATGGAATACTTCAGCGCCCATGCGCAGTCCCTCTTTGAATGAAGGGGCTCCTACCGGCCTGATCATGAATTCCTGGCAAGCAATTGGTGCATCGGAATGAGATCCTCCGTTAATGATATTCATCATTGGCACAGGAAGCACAACAGCGTTTGTACCTCCTATATAGCGGAAAAGAGGCAGACCATGTGCCTGGGCAGCAGCTTTAGCACAAGCCAGCGATACACCCAGGATAGCATTTGCTCCCAGATTGCTTTTGGTTTTTGTACCGTCAAGATCTATCATCTTTTTATCGATTGCCGCCTGGTCGGTGACATCCATCCCGTTGATCTCTTCGGCAATAACATTATTAACATTATGAACAGCTTTAAGAACGCCTTTGCCCAGATACCTGTTTTTATCGCCGTCACGCAGCTCAAGAGCTTCATTTTCGCCTGTAGATGCACCTGACGGCACTGCAGCGCGTCCAAAGAAACCACTGGCTGTCATCACATCGACTTCGATTGTCGGATTGCCGCGCGAATCAAGTATCTCGCGAGCATGTACACTAACTATTTGACCCATAGGAGTTTATTTTTTTATTAAACAATTGTGCAATATACAAAAAAAGAGGGTGTCTCAAAAGGGCACCCTTTCTTTTTTAGATAGATATTCATTTCTTTTGCTCCTCCAAAAGAAATGAACCAAAGAAAAGGAGGCCGGAAAAGACAACTTCACCAGTTTGTTGCCTATTGCGCTACGCCATTTCCCGCTCCAACAAACATGGTGAAGTTCGCACCTTTTCCGGTTAGCCCACGCGCAACAAAACCATGTAAGTTGTTGATAACTAATGAAATGAAGGGGGATGCCTCCCCCTTCAAAGACCTCAGGTTATTGTAACTTGAGGTATGCAAAGAAACTTAAGAACAAAAGTAGTCTTTAAAGATTACAGTCCCAACCAGATTTTACTTCTTCCGCCATCTTTGGAAGAGATGATTGATCCAAACCATCCGGTTAGAGTTGTTAATCAGGTTATTGACAACCTTGATATAGATTTATTAATAAAGAAGTATAAAGGAGGAGGTAGCTCCAGTTATCATCCACGGCTTATGCCCAAGGTCCTTTAATCGCTTCCGCAGCGACAGATTAAAAGGGGTTCTGAAAAAGGTGTTCAGCCAGGTGGTTTTGTGTTGCTGGTTGAAAAAGGAGTAATAACGCTGGAGGAGGCTTATCTTGATGGTACCAAGATCGAAGCAAATGCCATAATCAGATGGGAAACAGAATAATAGGAATCAATAACAACTTAAACCGTCACAAATCAATTATCAGGGAAAGACTAAATAGT
>CAZGGZ010000031.1:0-33731 GCA_964525415.1 uncultured Rikenellaceae bacterium
GCGGACAAGAAAATTGATTCAGCTGCCACAAAGGAAGCCCAGGAGGCATATGATAAAGCTGAGAAGGACAGGGCAGCTGCACAGGAGGCAGCAAAAGCAGAAGCGGTTGAAGCTGAAGGTGGAGAACAGGCAAAAGATGATAATCAGCAGGCCGCGAACAAGCCTTCGGGAGGTATTAATTTCGGAGGGCTCATGGGAGGCGGTAAGGTAACATCAAAATACAGTGAGTCATATTCATTCAATAACAGGATCTTTACTCAGGCAGAGATGTATGATAATAAGGATGTGATGAAGATGGATTATTACATTTATTTCAACGATAATACACAGGATGCAGGGTTCGAATCTAAAATGGAAGGCTCCACTGAGGATTCCGGTGAAGTAACACTTTCAAGTGCCTTTATCTTTGACGGAGCAAATAAATCATTTATCGTGATGACCGACATGGGAGGCATGAGAATAGGTATAGTTAGTGAAGTACCGGACGAAAATACTGCGGAAGGTCAGGCCGCATCAGAAGATACAGATGCAACCTTTACCAAAACAGGGAATACAAAAATGATCGCCGGATATAAATGTGATGAGTACAAATATATTGATAATGAAACAAAAGAGTACGGTTTTATCTGGGCTACCAAAGACTTAAAGCTTCAGGCCGACAAGCGTACCTTCTCAAAAGCCGGAATGTCGCCATATTATGGCAGCAAGGACCTGGACAATTCTGTAGTGATGGCTATGGAATCTTACAGCAAGAAGGGTGAACTTGAGATGAAGTCGGAAACCAAAGAAGTCAACCTGGGATACAAGCATTCAATGTCAACCACGGGGTACTCCTTCAGACAGATGAATTTCAACCAGGCAGGGGAGAAGAAGAAGTGATTATGTTTTTCTGAGTTTTGCGAATCGAAGCAGAAGCTTCTTCCTGCCTCCCTTTTCAAATTCCACAGATGCAGTGGTATTTGGAGGTTCGCCTTCAATTGATACAATAATACCTGCGCCAAATCTTTCGTGCTGAACAGTATCCCCTTCCGAAAACTCTGACGGATCACTGCCATTAAAGGGAGTATCCTGCCGGATGACAGCTTTTAAAGGTTTTCTCATTCCCGGATTATCAGGATAAGATGGTGCTTTTTCCCTGAACATATCACGAAATCCGGTTTTTGAATGGAATGGCTTACCTCCCGTTTGCGGATAGTGGAGGTATTTCTGGTCAATTTCCCGGAGGAACCTGCTCGGATTGCATCTTTCAAGGTTTCCCCATTTGTACCTGTTAAGGGCATAGCTCAGTGTGGCCAGCTTTTCTGCCCTGGTAATGGCAACATAGAAAAGACGCCTCTCTTCCTCAAGCTCTTTCGCACTGCCTGCCGATAAAGGTGAAGGGAAAAGCGTATCTTCCATTCCGACAATATACACATGCTTGAATTCCAGACCTTTGGCTGAATGCATTGTCATAAGGGTCACCTTGTTACGATCCTCTTCCTTTTCATTATCCTGGTCGGTAAGCAAGGCAACATTTGCCAGGTATGCTTCAAGCGTTGATGGTTCTCCGTTGGTTTCAGCGGCTTCGGTAAATATCTTTATGGCATTCAGGAGTTCCTCAAGATTCTCATAACGGCTGACTTCTTCAGGCAGCTTTCCGTCCCTGAGCTCTTTAAGGATTCCTGAACCGGATGCAATCTCCCTTGCTTTGGTATATGCATCCGTTTTGCCGGCTCCGGCTGCCAGCTTATTAATAAGTTCCACATACCCTGAAAGTTTCTTTATTGTACCCGCGTTGAAATGGCCAGGATATTTCGCTGTATCAGCAATGATATTCCATGCTGAGGTATTCATCTCGGATCCCAAATCAAGGATCTTCTGAACTGTCGTATCACCGATACCTCTTTTAGGATAGTTGACTGATCTTTTAAGGCTCTCCTCATCATCATGATTGATAACCATCCTGAAATAAGCAAGAATGTCTTTTATCTCTTTCCGTTCATAGAAGGAGAGGCCGCC
Organism: uncultured Rikenellaceae bacterium; assembly: GCA_964525415.1. Classification (GTDB taxonomy): domain Bacteria; phylum Bacteroidota; class Bacteroidia; order Bacteroidales; family VadinHA17; genus LD21. The sequence continues at coordinate 1,999 of CAZGGZ010000031.1, forward strand.
ATATATTTTATATGGTATATTCTTCCTTCGGAGAGTCTCCTCAAATATCCTGCTCTGGGCATTTGTCCTGTAGAGAACTGCAAAGTCGAACCATGCGAGCTGTTGCGACAGGCTTTTATCAAGTATATCTGAAGCGATATTAAAACCCTCTTCCGTATCAGTCATAGCCTGCATGATCATTATTTTCTCGCCCGGTTCATTTTTGGAAAAGACCTTCTTGTGAATTTGTCCGTCATTGTTTGCTATGATCTCATTTGCAGCATTGACTATTGTCTGTGTTGACCTGTAATTCTGTTCAAGCTTAAAGAGTTGATAATCAGGATAATTATTCTTGAATTCCAGGATATTTTCAATCCTTGCCCCACGGAATGAGTAAATGCTCTGAGCATCGTCACCGACCACACAGAGGTTATGATGAACTGCCGCAAGCTTTTTAACAATGAGGTTCTGAGCATGGTTTGTATCCTGGTACTCATCAACAAGGATATATCTGAATCTGTCCTGGTACAGGGTCAGGACATCAGGGAAGTCTCTGAACAGAATATTTGTATTCATCAGCAGATCATCAAAATCCATAGCGTTTGCCTTAAAGCACCGTGATGAGTAAATTTTATATATTTCAGACAGCAGCGGCATCCTGCTTGCCTTGTCATACTCGTACATTGATGCATCAGCGGCATACATGGTTGCCGTTACCAGGTTATTCTTGGCGGTTGATATCCTGGAAGCAATAACGCCGGGCTTATATATGTTATCATCAAGGTTCAGTTCCCTGATAATCGATCGTACAAGGCTTTTTGAGTCGACGGCATCGTAAATGGTGTAATTCGATTTGTATCCCAGTCTGTCCCCTTCAATCCTTAATATTCTGGCAAATATTGAATGAAATGTTCCCATCCACAGGTAACGGGCTATCTCTGCACCAGCTATCCTGGCAATCCTTTCCTTCATTTCTCCTGCAGCTTTGTTTGTGAAGGTGAGGGCAAGGATCTTTCCGGCGGGGATTCCTTTCTGCAGGAGATGAGCTATGCGGTAGGTAAGGACCCTTGTTTTACCTGCCCCTGCGCCGGCAATTACAAGTGCCGGTCCTTCGGTATGAAGAACAGCCTTTTGTTGAGCTTCATTCAGGTCGTCAAGGTAATTACGGGTCATCTGTTGTTCAGAATTACAGCGTTCGGAGTGTGACAAAATTAACAAATACAAACTCAGTGAAACTGAATGTTGAAAAAATACAAGGGAAAATTATCAACAATTCCGGAGAAGAGACGAGGTGCGTCCCCTTTCTTCAAATTCAATGGATTTTATTATTATTGCGGTATATTATACAATTAGGATAACAGAATCCGTTAATAGTAGAAATTCCTTATTGCCTGTGCGTTATTGGTTTGTTTTTGTTTCCGTGTTTCTGCCGGTTTCCCTTGCTGGTCAGCTTACCGCTCCCGGGGCAGCCTCTACGCACTTTACAACATACCCGTCGGCACCGGCAGTAAAGGATCCGATTTTCATTTACTGCAGTACCACAGGAACAGAACAGGGAACACTTACAGCTGTCAGACCCGGGGGAAGCGGACCCTTCACGTTCAAGTGGTTTAGCTGGGATGAACTGACTGACAGCTTCAGCACTTCCCTGAAGACAGATCCGGGAGTTAATTCCTCAACCATTAACAATCTTTCAGAAGGAGGGTATAAGGTTGAAATAGAAAATTCGGGTATATACGATACAAGCCTGGTGGGATGGATTGGTTTTGACAAGCCGCCTTATGCCGGTGCACAGCTCTATAATCTCATGAAAAATTGTAATTATGTTAAACTCAAGGGAGATACTTCATCTACTGTCAAGACCTTCCGATACTACGATACTTCAACTGGAATTCAGCTTAATATGAGAAACCAGCTGACATTTGCATGGTCATCAGATCCGGCATCTACAATTCCTCATCCGACGACGGAAATTAACCCTGCCACATATACACCTCCTCTCGAAGATCTTACCTATAAACTTGAGGTAAACTCCCTTGCCTGCAAAAGTGAAGCATCGTTTTTTTACGAATCAATACATGTAAACGCTGATTTTACTGTTGAACCGACGGAAGGCGAGGCTCCGCTGGAAGTTGCAATAACAAACTCATCAATAAGGGGATACATTTTTTACTGGGATTTTGGCGACAGTACTTTTTCGGATCTTGAAAACCCCGATCCGCATATTTATTATAAACCAGGTGAATATGAGATATTCCTGGAGGTTGTAAGCGAGCGTTATTGTAAAGATACGCTGCGATCACAAATTATAAAGGTAGAGCCGTCATCTATCAATATTCCCAATGTTTTCACACCCGATGGCGACGGTTATAACGACTTCTTTATGCTTGAGTCAAAATCGATGAGATACATCAGCATGGAGATCTTCAGCCAGTCGGGGATGAAGGTATATGGATTCAGTGGCGAGGGAGAAATGCTGAGAGGCTGGACAGGATGGGACGGGAATATCAATAATTCCTCGAGAAAAGCAAGCCCCGGAGTATATTTTTATATCATCCGCGCATTAGGCTGGGATGATATAAGGTATGACAGCAAGGAATACCGGGGATTTTTATATTTGTATAGATAAAGAATTTATGTTGGCAACTTGTTTTTCATTCAGGATCAGATTGTGATTTTCCTTTGCCTGGCTTCGACGTTCCATTGTTCAGTGACTTTCCCGTTTCTTACTACTGAAACGACATCAAACCTGTCAACTGTGGGGCAGATATGAAAAGGTATAGCATAGATTGGGCTGCCAATATTCATTCTGCCCGCATCCTCAGTGCTGATAACCATGTGTTCTTCGTTATGTGAGATTATAGAGTATTCTGATAATCCAGGGATAACTATCCTTGGCTGGGGCATCTCTGAAGCAACAGCCTTATGACCCAGATCAAGACATATAAGGTTTTTAGCAGGTTTGCTTATGATACGGGTGAAGAGCATTGCAGCATTCACGAAGCTCATATCACTGAATGTTGTACTGTAGCCATAATCCCATAACAGTAATGTGCCGGGACTTAATTCCACTTCCGCTCTCTGAGCATGAATGGGAAAAGTCGGGGAACCGCCTGCGACAATTTTCAATGACCGGATACCCGTTTTCTTAAGCTCATTCGCCAGGCCAGCGGCTGATGCAAATGCTTCATCGCAGATCTTCCTGCGCAGTCCCGGATCAGCTTCATGGATGTGTCCGTCATAAACATGGAGTCCTTCCAGCATTGTCATGGGCAGGTCATTTATCAGCCTGGCAAGGATTACAGCCTTATCTCCCGGGGCAATCCCTGTACGGTTCATGCCGACATTTATGTCCAGCCATATATGAGCCCTGCAATTTCTGGCTGCTGCTTCTGCTGACAGCTGTGATATTACCTCTTCTGAATCGGCAATGCAGGAGAATTTTATTCCGGGAAAGGTTTTATTCAGATCAAAGTATCTTTTAATATTCGGACCAATTGGCTGATATGCCAGAAGGATATCAGGAGCACCGCATTTGGCTGTCATCTCAGCTTCAGCGATAGTAGCACATTTGAATTTACTTATTCCGTATTTCATCTGCAGCCGGACGATCTCAGGCATTTTATGGGTTTTGACATGAGGTCTCAGTCTTTCAGCGCTGCCTGCAACAGCTATCATTCTCCGGATATTCTCTTCAATCCGGTCAGGATAGAGAAGAAGTGCTGGAGAAAATACATCTTCCTCGTTGTCAATTACATACCATTCTTTATACATAAATCTCAATTTTCATGACAGTAATTGCCTGTCCTGATATTTCTACTCTCTTTCCCTTATGTGCAACTTTCAGTATTCCGCCTCTTTTTGAAACCTGGTGGGAGACAAATTCGGTGCGACCGGTCCTTTCATGCCAGAAAGGCACGAGAGCACAGTGTGCTGAACCTGTCACAGGATCTTCATTGATTCCCACGGCAGGGGCGAAGCACCTTACACAGAAATCAAATGTTGTGTCATCAGAAGATGCCGTAACGATAAGATCTCCGAATTCTGAGTTCTTCATCGCCGTGAAATCCGGTTTCAGCTCTCTTACTTCCTTTTCATTCCGCAGTACAGCAAAGCTCCATCCGTGGTCCGTCCGGTACAGCTCAGCAGGAGTAATACCGATAATCCTGTCAATACCTTCCGGAGTTTTTACCGGCCTGACAGGATATGAAGGGAAATTCATTGTTAACCAGCCGTTCTCATATCTGACAACCAGCTTACCGGCTTTGGAGAGAAATGTGATCTCCCTGTTTTTTTCAACCACACCTTTTTCAAACAAAATGTGTGCCGATGAAAGGGTTGCATGCCCGCAAAGCGGCATTTCAGCTTCGGGTGTAAAGAATCTTATTTTAAAAGCCTGATTGTCAGGTGTTATAAATGCTGTCTCCGATAAATTCATTTCAGCAGCCACATTCTGCATCCATCTTTCGGCAGCCTCCTTTTTCAGGATGCAGACTCCGGCAGGATTGCCTTTAAATGGTTCGGTAGTAAATGCGTCGACCTGATAAATGATCTTTGGTTTAGTCATGGGTCTGATTTTAAGAGGCTCAATGGCTCAGCGGCCCAAAGGTCCAACGGCTTTTATACCGTTATGCCGTTGCGCCGTTATGCCTTTGAGCCGTTATTCACCGGTAAATTTCGCGTTTTTACGGAAATTTAACTGATATTCATGGAATAAAACTTTGTAAACTAAAATAGTTTTCACATTTTTGCAGCGCTTAATTTTTTTAATGGATACCAGACAAAGAATAATAGAAGAAGCCTCAATGATGTTCCGGACCTATGGGATAAGAGCCGTGACTATGGATATGCTTGCAAACCAGATGGGTATGTCGAAGAGAACGATTTATGAGATATTCAGGGATAAAGATGAACTCCTGAACGGCGTACTGGACTGGATGACAGAAAAACAGCGCGGGCTTATGAAAGATATCATGAAAGGATCTGAAAATGTAATTGAGGCGATCTTTAAAATACTTGACATCATGACGGAGCATTTCCGGAACATGAGTCCGGCTTTCAAGCTCGACATGAAAAAATATCACAATGATATTGTCATGAAGATTAATGACGCAGGGGAAGTTCCTTATTATGTTAACAATACAGATATATTATTGAGAGGAATCAGGGAGGGAATTTTCCGAAAGGATATTGACATTGCGATAACTAATAAGTGTCTAGTTGAGGTTGTAAGAATGTCAAACGATAAAGATCTTTTTCCACCTGATAATTTTTCTGATCAGGACGTCGTAAGAGATTTTTTTATCAATTATTTAAGGGGGATAAGCACTCAAAAGGGTCTTGATCTGATTAACTTCTATGAAAAAAAGGGGAACTCTAATAAACAAAGGTCAAAAAAATAACCAAAAAGGATAAAACCGATTTTATGAAAAGAAAATTATTAATCATTCTGATTGTTTCAATTGCTATTCCCCGGGGGATAATGAAAGGCCAGGAGCCAGGAAGCGAAATGGTATTGTCATTGGAGCAGGCACAGGATTATGCCGTCCAGCACAACAGGATGGTGATTTCTGCCCGGCTGGATGTGGAGGCATCTAAAATGGCTTTATGGCAAACAATTTCAGCAGGTTTGCCGCAGATATCGTCAAGCGCAGGTCTTACTGACAACCTGAAGCAGATGACCTTTCTGATACCTAACTTCCTGACGCCAGATCCTGATGATAAAACTCCAATTACCATGGGGTCCCAGTATAATGCATCTCTTGCATTGCAGGCAAGCATGTTGTTATTCAATGCCCCCTATCTTGTTGGAATAGAGACAACAAAACTCGCAAAGAAACTGGCTGAAACCAATGTCAACAGCACGGAGCTCGATATCCGTGAGTCGGTGGCATCGGCATATTATCTTATACTGGTAACTGAAGAATCATTGAGGATACTGGAAGGAAACCTCACCAATCTTCGTGAGACTCTGAAGTCTACCCGGACAATGTTCAATGTCGGTATGGCCGAATCAACAGATGTCGATCAGATGATATCCAATGTGAATATGGTTGAAAACTCCAGAAGCTCCCTGGAAAGAACAACAGAGCTTAATTATAATTTACTGAGGTTCCAGCTTGGAGTACCTTCGGATACAAGGATCAGACTTACCGGGACACTGGAAGAATTTACCAAACAGATCAATGTGGATGCCCTGCTGTCGCAGGAATTCAATTACACCAGCAATCTGAACTACAAGCTTATGGAAGGACAGGAACAGATGTCTGCCCTGGGTCTGAAAGCAAAAAAAGCACAGGTACTGCCAACCCTTGCAGGTGTGGTTTCAGGGACAAAGACAGGTATGGGAGATGAAATATCAGCGATCAACTGGTATAACAGCTCGATGATAGCATTGCAGTTGTCAGTGCCTATAATAGCAAGCGGACAGCGCTATGCTGCAATAAAGCAGGCAAAATTCAACCTTGAGAAAGCAAAGAACACAAAAGAAATGATTTCAGATCAGCTGAAAATCCAGGAAAAGCAGCTAAGGTATAATCTCGTTAATGCTAATTTACAGTACAGGAATCAGAAAGAAAGTGTAGAAGTATCACGGAGAGTGTATGAAAGCATGGAAAACAAATTCAGGCAGGGAATGGCTTCGAGCCTCGAACTTACACAGGCGAACAGCCAGTTCCTTGCGGCAGAGAATAATTATATAAGCGCCCTGATGAACCTGCTTCAGACCAAACTGGCATTTGACAAACTATTGAATAATATGTAAGAACCAGATTTTAAAAACAATAAAACAATTCATAATGAAATACTTAAGATTAATTCCGGTAATACTGATCAGTATGATAGCAATGTCAGCCTGTTCCCCCAGAACTGATAAATCTCCTGAAGCTGTTATGAAGGAGAATCCAACTGAAAAAACAGCGGTTCCTGTGAAAGTAATAACCCTGGAAAAAACAAAAATTGCCAGGACGATTGACTATACAGCCACTGTTCTGCCATTTGAGGAGGTTAATATGGCACCTTCAACCCCGGGCAGGATTGAGCAGATTTATGTAGAAACCGGTGATAAGGTGAATAAAGGAGACAAACTATTCCTGATGGACCGTACACAGCTTTACCAGCTCAAGCTTCAGCTTGCAAGCCTGGAGAAAGACCTGAGCAGGCTTGACACACTGTTAAAGACAGGCAGTGTAAAGCAGCAGGCGTACGATCAGACAAAAACTCAGTATGATGTTCTGCGAACCAACGTGAACTTCATGGAGCTGAACACTCTGATGAAAGCTCCTTTCTCAGGAATTGTAACAGGGAAGTATTTTGAGAATGGTGAATTGTATTCCGGCGCTCCAACAACATCCACCGGCAGAGCTGCTGTGGTGACAGTGATGCAGGTCAATCCACTGAAGGTAAATGTTGCCATCTCTGAACAGTATTATCCCCAGATTAAAATAGGCATGAAAGCAGCTATAACAGCAGATGTATATGAAAACGAGACTTTTACAGGCAAAGTTTTCCGGGTTGCCCCGACAGTCAATTCAGCTACCCGTTCATTTATTGCTGAAATTGAACTTCCCAACAGGAACGACCTTCTTAAACCGGGTATGTTCGTAAGAGTATCTATGAACCTGGGAGAGGTTGAGACTTTTGTTGTACCGGCAGGAACAGTCCTTCTGCAGGAAGGTACCAATATCAGATATGTCTTTATTGAGGATCAGGGTATAGCTAAGCGTGTTGAGGTGATTATAGGAAAACGTTTTGATGACCGGCTTGAGATAATTTCAGACAATATCAGTGAGGGAGACAAGCTTGTATCCGAAGGGCAATCAAGGCTCCTCAATAATGACAGGATCGAAACAGTACAGTAAGTTCAGAATAATAATATACAAAAATGAGTATATACAGTTCTTCCGTAAAAAGACCGGTAACGACGATCCTGATCTTTACAGCATTGATCGTTATGGGTATCTATTCTCTCACCCAGCTGCCTGTCGATCTGTATCCCGAAATGGAGCTTCCTTTCATAGGAGTGGTTACAACATACCCCGGGGCAAGCGCATCTGACATTGAGACAAATATAACAAGGCCTATCGAGGATATGCTCAACTCTGTGAGCAATCTGAAGGAGATGACTTCAACCTCGAGTGACGGAATGTCAGTCATCTTCATGAATTTTGAGTACGGGACCGACCTTGATGAGGCGTCAAATGATATTCGGAGCAACCTGAGTTTCATTGAGAATTACCTGCCCGAAGACAGCGAGAAACCTACCATTATGAAGTTCAATTCCAGCATGATGCCTATAATCTTCTATGCCATCACGGCAAAAGAGAGTTACAGGGGGCTTGAAAAGATACTTGATGAAAAGATTGTCAATCCACTGAACAGGATTGAAGGTGTTGGATCCGTTAACCTTGCCGGTGTTCCCGGCCGTAAAGTCTATATTGATGTCGATCCAAGGAAGATGGAAGCTTATAATCTTACCATTGAACAGATCGGGAATATTCTGCGTGCTGAAAACCTTAATATGCCTGCAGGATTCATCGAAATGGGGCAGACCGATTATCCGCTGAGAATCCAGGGTGAATTCCCCGAGAGTGATATCATGAAGAACATCGTTGTAAGCAGTTATAACGGCAATAATGTTTACCTGAAGGATGTTGCAATGGTACGCGATACCATACGTGAAACAAAACTTGACACCAGAATAAATGGTCTCCCCGGGATGAGCTTATATGTTCAGAAACAATCAGGCGGCAATACCGTTAAAGTGACAAAAGAGATAGAGAAGACACTTGCTTCTTTAACAAAAGATTTGCCGGCAGATGTAAAAATTGAAAAGCTTTTTGATAGCGCAACATTTATCAAAGATTCAATAAGCAACCTGACAGAGACGCTTCTTTATGCGGCAATATTTGTTATTCTCGTAGTTCTCTTTTTCCTTGGACGATGGAGGGCAACCCTGATAATCATAGTAACCATACCCATTTCGCTTGTGGTCGCATTCATATATCTTTTCATTACAGGGGAATCGATCAACATCATCTCGCTTACCTCCCTCTCAATAGCGATCGGGATGGTGGTTGATGATGCGATAGTTGTCCTTGAGAACATCACAAAACACGTTGAAAGGGGAAGCCGGCCCCGTGAGGCTGCAATATATGCTACCAATGAAGTATGGCTGGCTGTTATAGTTACAACATTAACAGTTGTTGCTGTATTCTTCCCCCTGACCTTTGTAAAAGGACTTACAGGCGTGCTCTTCAAACAGCTGGGAATGCTTGTTTCTATTACGATAGTGACATCCGTTTTTGCTGCTATCACTCTTACCCCAACCATGAGTGCCCTGCTGCTAAGATGGTATCCGATAAGAAAAGATGCTCCATGGTACACCTATGACGGCAGCATAAGGAAAGGGCTCAACTGGTTCGATAAATTCTATGAGAATACCCTCCGCTGGTCACTGCATCACAAGAAAATCGTTATTGCAATTGCGATTCTGGTCTTTGCCGGCTCAATGTCACTTTTTAAAGTCATTGACACTGAATTCTTCCCTCAGGCTGACCAGTCAAGGATAACTGCATCTATGGAACTTCAGACAGGTACGCGCGTTGATGAGACTATCAAGACTACTGACAAGATTGACTTACTAATAAAGGAGAAATATCCTGAAGTACAACTTGCTTCATCATCTACCGGGACTGACGATGAAGCCGGGTTTGCATCAATGTTCGGGACAAGCGGAACCCATGTTATTTCATATTCAATGAGACTTGTCCCGGTTGAAGAACGCAGCAAGAGCGCAGACATACTAGCCGAGGAGATGAGACAGGATTTTGCAAAAATCCCGGAGATTGTTGACTTTACAGTCAGTACCTCAGAAAATATGGGAAGCTTTGGAGGAAGCACAGTGGATGTGGAAATATATGGCTATAACATTTCTGAAACAAACTTAGTAGCCGAGGACCTTGCAGCAAAAATCAGAAAGATAGAAGGAGCAAAGGATGTTACTATCAGCCGTGACAAATCGAAACCCGAGCTTCAGATCATTCTCGACCAAAACAAGATGATCACCAATGGATTGAATACAGCCATGGTATCATCAGCCATCAAGAACAGGGTAGCCGGACTTACTGCTACACGTCTCCGTCAGTCAGGCGACGAGTATGATGTCGTTGTTAGATTCAAGGAATCAGCAAGGAGCACTCTTACTGACATTGAGAACATAGGCATCTCGAATCCAATGGGACAGATGATTAGGCTCGGTGAAATTGCTGATATAAAAGAATACTGGTCCCCGCCGACAATTCAAAGGAAACGCAGGGAAAGGATAGTGACCGTATCATTCACACCTTACAAGAGGTCGCTGATGGAACTGCAGGTTGAAGTGCAGAAAGCTATAAACGATACCCAGGTGCCGGCAGGTGCCATGGTACAGATTTCAGGTGCAATAGAGGACCAGATGGAATCATTCATGGATATTGCCTTCCTGATGATAATAAGCCTCATACTTGTATTCCTGGTTATGGCCTCACAGTTTGAATCACTTAAGATGCCATTAATAATAATGTTCTCAATACCATTTGCATTCTCAGGGGTTGCTATTGCCCTGTTCCTTACAAATACAACTCTCAGTGTAATTTCAGGGATCGGAGCAGTAATGCTTATAGGCATCGTAGTGAAGAACGCCATTGTGCTTGTCGATTTCATCAACCTCATGAGGGAAAGAGGCAATGAGCTTTACGAGGCTATTGCTATTTCAGGAAAATCAAGGTTAAGACCCGTTATCATGACATCAGCCACCACCATCCTGGGTATGTTGCCTCTTGCAATGAGTGCCGGATCAGGATCTGAGTTGTGGAGTCCGATGGGAATCGCAGTTATCGGAGGACTTATCTTCTCCACGCTGGTGACGCTTGTACTTGTCCCGGTTATATATACACTGTTTGCAAGACATGGTGAACGCAACAAGCATCTGGTGGAGTACAGGGAGATGGATTTTCTTAATGGAAACAACGGGAACTCATAATGAATCAACTAAATGACAGACTATGAAAGCAATAATGATAATATATAATCAGGCAAATACGGAGAAGGTTGAGTATATGCTCGACAAGCTTGGAGTAAGCGGATATTCGTTATGGGAAAACGTACAGGGGAGGGGCACCAGTACAGGTGTTCCCCACCTGGGAACCCATGCATGGCCTGAGATTAATAAAAGCGTTCTGACGATTGTTGAAGATGACAAAGTCGATAAAGTGCTTGAAACCGTAAAAAAGATTGATGCCATCAACGAAGAGGTAGGGATCAGGGCATTCGTGTGGGATGTGTTGAAGACAGTATGACCTCACCCCAACCCCTCTCCCAGGGGAGAGGGGCTATATGGCTGATATATAGAAATATAAACCCCCTTCTCTCCTGGGAGAAGGGGGCAAGGGGGATGAGGTAGGTGAGTTTTATTCCTCCTCATCTTCTTCAGTATACGCTTTGATCACAGCCTCCTGAACATCACCGGGCACTTGTGAGTACTCCGAAAATTTCATCGTGTACATTGCGCGGCCACCTGTTATTGAACTCAGGGCTGTGGAATATTTATTCATTTCAGCAAGAGGGACTCTTGCTTTAATTATTTCAAATCTTTTTTCGCTTGCCATTCCAAGCACCATTCCCCTGCGTCCCTGGAGGTCGCTGATCACATCACCCATTCTGTCAGAAGGCACCATGATCTCAACGTCATAAACAGGTTCGAGTATCTTTGGATTAGCAATCTTGAATGCCTGGCTGAATGCATTACGTCCGGCAAGCCTGAATGATATTTCGTTTGAATCAACCGGATGCATCTTACCGTCATATACATAAACCCTTATGTCGCGTGCGTATGATCCTGTCAGAGGGCCAACTTCCATTTTCTCCATTATTCCCTTTAGGATGGCAGGCATGAAACGGGCGTCTATTGATCCGCCGACAATACAGTTACAATAGATAAGCTTACCGCCCCACTCAAGATCTATTTCATCCTTGCCTCTGACAGAGAGCTTTATTTCCTTTCCTCCGAACTTCATCATTGAAAGTTCCTGCGATCCTTCAGTATAAGGTTCAATAATAAGATGAACTTCCCCGAACTGGCCTGCGCCTCCTGACTGCTTCTTATGCCGGTAGTCAGCCTGTGCCGCTTTTGTAATTGTCTCACGGTATGGAATCTTTGGAAGATTGAAATTTGTCGGTATCTTGTAAATATTATCGAGATGCCACTTCATTATATTTAAATGGTATTCACCCTGTCCGTGGACAATAATTTGCTTTAACTCCTTGGAATACTCGATAATGATGGTCGGATCTTCAAGGTGTATTTTACTCAGAGCTTCACCAAGCTTCTCATCGTCACTTTCGCTCTGGGCCTTTATTGCGATCCGGTATTTGGGTTCAGGGAATTTCACACCTTCATATTTCCAGTCATTGCCTGAAACATTCAGGGTATGATCTATCTTCGTGTTCTTCAGCTTTACAAAAGCACCGATGTCTCCTACATGCATCTCGGGAATGCGTGTCCTGTTCTTTCCCGCACAGACATAAAGCTGAGAAAGTCTTTCTTTTGTCCCGTTATTACTGTTCACAACATCAAGGTTCTCTGTGATTTTCCCCGAATACACCCTGAAATAATTAATCTCCCCGATGTGTTCCTCTATTGAGGATTTGAACACATAAACTGATGCCGGACCAGCCGGGTTTGGTTTTACCTCATTTCCCTTGCTGTTTTTGGGAGCAGGCATATCGGTTATCGAAGGAGCCTCACTTATAATAAATTCCATAAGGTCGTCAATCCCAATATTGTTTTTTGCCGAGATGCAGAATACCGGGAACATTCCCCTCGAGAGAATACCTTTGGCAATTCCTTTTCTGATTTCAGCCTCGCTTAGTTTATCATTTGAGAAGAAAAGCTCCATCAGAGCTTCATCACTTTCGGCAGCTTTTTCAACAAGAGCATCATGAAGCTCCCCGGCCTTTTCGATCTGATCAGCCGGTATGTCGGCAACCTTGGCGGCTCCGCCCTCTTTCGGATACTGGAGCATTTTCATCTTAAGAATGTCGATAGTGGAATTGAATCCGACACCTTCATTGACAGGGTATTGCACCAGGATGACACCATTACCGAACCGCTCCTTCATCATTTCGAACGATTTCTCAAAATTCGCCTTTTCATGATCAAGTCCGTTAACGGCAATAATCATGGGCTTATGTACTTTCTCGGCATGCCGGAAATGAATATCGGTTCCTACCTCAACACCGTTCTGCACATTAATCACCATTAATGCTGAATCAGCTGCATAAAGCGATGAGATGACTCCGCCGCTGAAATCATCCAGACCTGGAGTATCAAGTATATTTATTTTCTTGTTCTGGAATTCCGTGTAAAGCACTGTTGAGAAGATTGAGTTGCCGTTTTCATGTTCGATTGGACGATAATCAGATGCTGTATTCTTCCCGTCAATGGTCCCTCTTCTTTCAATGACACCGCCATTAAAGAGCATGGCTTCAGCAAGAGTTGTTTTTCCTGATCCGGAGTTTCCCAGCAGAGCAATGTTCTTTATCTGGTCAGTCTGGTATGTTTTCATGATGGATCGATTATTATATTATTACTATGATATTTATATACAGATTTGGCGCGGACAAAAATAATAATTTTTTAAAACACTGCCAGAAAGAGAGCAGAATATCAAAATATTTATTTTCTTTGCATCAGTTTTTTGAAACGCAGGAGTACCGGTTTTTCTTTCGAAGGTAAGTTTACAAAACGTTTTTCTGCAGGAAAAGTCGGGAAGTTACCTGTTCATAACTTACGATTAAGTTTGAATGGATATAGTTTCAAGACATGCTTCAAGGCTTGATATTTCTTGATTTCAGGCAATAGAAGGATACCCGGGTTTATATTTTGAAAAAATTATAAAGCTTGTTTGTAAATTAAGAAATATAATCAATACCTTTGCAAACCATTTTTTTAAGTGAAATTTCTAACAAATTAATTTGAAAATATGCCGACAATTCAGCAATTAGTAAGAAAAGGCAGGAAGAAACTGGTAGACAAAAGTAAAGCTCCTGCTCTGGATTCATGTCCTCAGAGAAGAGGTGTTTGTGTGCGTGTATACACTACCACTCCGAAAAAACCAAATTCAGCAATGAGGAAGGTAGCCAGGGTAAGGCTTACGAACCAGAAAGAAGTGAACGCTTATATTCCCGGTGAAGGTCATAACCTTCAGGAACACTCCATAGTTCTTATAAGGGGTGGCAGGGTAAAAGATCTTCCGGGAGTTCGTTACCACCTTATACGAGGTGCTCTCGATACCTCCGGAGTTGATGGCCGTACTCAGAGAAGATCAAAATATGGTGCAAAAAGGCCAAAGAAGTAACATTAAAGGAATAAGATATGAGAAAATCAAAACCAAAGAAGAGGATAATGTTGCCGGATCCTAAATATAACGATCCGTATGTAACGAGATTTGTCAACAATCTTATGTATAATGGTAAAAAGAACCTTGCTTATCAGATTTTCTACGATTCACTTGAAATAGTGGCCGATAAGTTTAAAAGTGAAGGTAAAACGCCACTCGAGATATTCAAACAGGCTCTTGAAAATGTTACACCACAGGTTGAAGTCAAAGCACGCCGTGTAGGAGGTGCGACTTTCCAGGTTCCTATGGAAATACGAGCCGACCGCAAGGTAAGCATCAGCATGAAGAATATGATTTTCTTTGCACGCAAACGTACCGGTCACTCCATGGCCGAACGTCTTGCCGCGGAACTGATGGCTGCATACAAGCTGGAAGGCGGAGCTTATAAAAAGAAAGAAGATACTCACAGGATGGCTGAAGCAAATAAGGCTTTTGCACATTTCAGGTTTTAATTGTTGACCGCAGCAGGTAAATGGACCAGAATCTGAAATATACCAGGAATATCGGGATCATGGCTCACATCGATGCCGGGAAGACCACAACGACAGAACGTATTCTGTTCTATACCGGTCGTACGCATCGTATGGGTGAAGTCCATGACGGTAATGCCCAGATGGACTGGATGATTCAGGAACAGGAGAGAGGGATTACCATTACTTCGGCTGCAACTACAACATACTGGAAATACAATGACGAGGATTTTAAAATAAATATTATTGACACTCCGGGGCATGTCGATTTTACTGTTGAAGTGGAACGGTCTCTCAGGATTCTGGACGGTGCTATTGCCGTATTCTGCGCTGTCGGAGGTGTTGAGCCTCAGTCAGAAACAGTATGGAGGCAGGCAGATAAATACAAGGTGCCCAGGATTGCCTTCATTAACAAGATGGACCGCGCCGGCGCAGATTTCTTCGGCGTTGTTCACCAGATCAGGGAAAAACTCGGAGCTCATCCGGTACCGATTCAGATACCTGTGGGTGCAGAAGAGAATTTCCAGGGTATGGTCGACCTTGTACATATGAAAGCTAAAATCTACAATGATGATGAAGCGCTTGGGACGAAATTCGATATAATTGATGTTCCCGAAGAATTGCTTGAGGAAGCTGAAGAGTGGCGCGGAAAACTTGTCGAGGCTGTCGCCGAGGTTGATGATACTCTTCTTGAAAGGTATATTGAAGACCATGAGTCAATAACTCCGGAGGAAATACTTACTGCTCTCAGAAAGGTTACGGTATCAGGACATGCAGTGCCGGTTATCTGCGGCGCAGCATTCAAGAATAAAGGAATTCAGAGCCTTCTCGATTCTGTTACAGCTTTTCTTCCGTCACCGATCGATATCGGAGCGGTTACAGGTACTGACCCGAGAAATGACAAAGAAATTACACGCGAGCCTGATGATGAAGCCCCATTAGCGGCTCTCGCATTTAAAATAGCTACTGATCCTTACGTCGGAAGGCTTGCATACCTGCGCATTTACTCAGGTGTTCTTCATTCTGGAGACACTGTCCTGAATGTCCGCACAGGCAGGAGGGAAAGAATAAACCGCCTGTTCCAGATGCATGCCAACAAACAGAATCCGAAAGAGTCCATATCAGCAGGAGATATTTGTGCTGGTGTGGGATTCAAGGATCTTAAGACAGGAGATACTCTTTGTGCAATACACAAACCTATTCTCCTTGAAACAATGGATTTCCCCGAGCCGGTAATCGGTATTGCTATTGAGCCCAGGACACAGGCAGATGTTGACAAACTGTCTCTTGCGCTGAATAAGCTTGCTGAAGAAGATCCTACATTCCAGGTAAAGATTGATCCCGACAGCGGGCAGACAATTATACATGGCATGGGTGAGCTGCACCTGGATATACTTATTGACCGCCTCCGGAGAGAATTTAATGTGGAATGCAACCAGGGTCCGCCCCAGGTTGCTTATAAGGAGGCTATTACATCGACAGCAGAATTCCGGGAAGTGTTTAAAAAGCAAACCGGCGGCAGAGGCAAGTTTGCTGACATAACGATTGAATTATCGCCGACTGATGATGGAATAAGAGGTCTTCAGTTCGTAAATGAGATAAAGGGAGGAAACATTCCGAAGGAATATATTCCGTCAGTGGAAAAGGGATTCCGCGAAGCTATGTCAAACGGACCCATTGCAGGATTCCCGCTCGATAGTCTCAAGGTTGTACTCAAGGACGGCTCATACCATCCGGTTGACTCCGATCCGCTTTCATTTGAAATTGCTGCTAAACAGGCATTCAGACGCTTCGCAGGAAAATGCAATCCCGTTCTGCTTGAACCGATCATGTCGACTGAAGTGGTTACTCCTGAAGAATATGTCGGAGATGTCATCAGCGACTTTAACCGAAGAAGAGGCAAGGTGGAAGGTATGGAATCCAAAGCAGGATCAAGGGTTATCAGGGCAAAAGTACCTCTGGCAGAGAAGTTTGGTTATGTCACAGTACTCCGGACCCTTACCTCGGGAAGAGCAACATCAACAATGGAGTTCTCCCACTTTGAAGAGGTGCCTGCAGAAATAGCAAACAGAATCATTGAAATTACCAAAGGAAAAATTCTTTAAAGATGAGTCAGAAAATTCGTATCAAACTGAAATCTTATGATCATAATCTGGTTGATAAATCAGCCGAGAAGATCGTAAAAACTGTTAAATCTACCGGTGCAGTCGTGAGCGGACCCATTCCGCTTCCTACCCATAAGAAGATTTATACGGTTCTTCGTTCACCGTTTGTGAATAAGAAAGCGCGTGAGCAGTTCCAGCTATCCTCCTACAAGAGGCTGCTTGACATTTACAGCTCAACGCCAAAGACAATTGATGCTCTGATGAAACTGGAGCTTCCAAGCGGTGTTGAAGTTGAAATTAAAGTGTGAAACCAGTAAAGCTTAATAGAGATGCAGGGATTAATTGGAAAAAAAGTTGGAATGACTACTCTCTTCGATGAAGAAGGGAAGAATATTCCTTGTACGGTTCTGCAGGCAGGTCCGTGTGTTGTGACACAGATAAAAACTGTTGAAAAGGACGGATACTTCGCTGTGCAGCTTGGATTTGACGATAAGAAGGAAAAGCACGCTACAAAGGCTGAGCTGGGCCATTTCAAAAAGGCCAATACAACTCCGAAAAGGAAAGTCGTTGAGTTTACAGGCTTTGCAGAAGGACAGGTAAAGGAAGGTGAAGTGCTTACAGCGGAGCTTTTCAGGCCGGATAACTGGGTCGACGTCAGAGGATGGTCAAAGGGAAAAGGTTTTCAGGGCGTTGTAGGACGGCATGGTTTCAAGGGCGTCGGAGGTCAGACCCACGGCCAGCATAACAGGGGCAGGGCACCGGGATCAATGGGGGCATCATCATTCCCTTCAAGAGTGCTGCCCGGTATGAGAATGGGCGGACATACAGGAGACGATAAGGTTATGTCTATAAGCATGAGAGTTATTAAGCTTTTAGCTGAAGATAATTTATTAATAGTGAAAGGATCAGTCCCTGGTCCAAAAGGTGGTTACGTAATAATTACAAAATAATGGAACTAGCTGTACTTAAAATAAACGGTAAGGAAACCGGAAGGAAGGTCAATCTTAATGATTCTATCTTCGGTATTGAGCCCAATGACCATGCCATATATCTTGATACAAAACAGTACATGGCAAATCAGCGTCAGGGAACTCACAAGTCAAAGCACAGAGGTGAGGTGTCAGGAAGCACCAGGAAGATTAAAAGACAGAAAGGCACTGGCACAGCCCGTGCAGGAAGCATTAAGAATCCGCTGTTCCGCGGAGGAGGACGTATTTTTGGTCCAACCCCCAGGTATTATGGATTCAAGCTTAATAAAAAGGTAAAACAGCTGGCACGCAAATCTGCCCTTTCATATAAAGCGTCCTCAAATAATATTATTGTTCTGGAAGACTTCTCTTTTGAAGGTCCCAAAACAAAGGAAATGATCAAAATGGGCAGCAGCCTTAAAATAGCAGATAAAAAATCGTTGTTTGTTTTACCGGAACAAAATAAAAATATATATTTGTCAGCCCGAAATATACAAGGGGTTGAAGTTATAACTGCCAATGAATTAAGCACTTACGAAATTATGAATGCTTCAACTTTAGTATTTGTGGAGAGCGCAGTTGACGTTTTACAGGCAACTTTTGAAAACTAGTAAACTTTAAGTGATGAATATTCTGTTGAAACCGATAGTAACGGAAAAAATGACAGGCCAGGGTGAAAAGTACAATCGCTATGGTTTTCTTGTCGCAAAAAGCGCAAACAAGTTGCAGATAAAGAAAGCTGTTGAGGAACTCTACGGAGTGACAGTTGAGGCGGTCAACACGATGCGTTACGGAGGGAAAGTAAAGACACGCAACACAAAATCAGGGCTCCTGAAGGGAAAAACTACTGCTACAAAGAAAGCAGTTGTAACACTGGCCGAAGGGAACAAAATAGATTTCTATAGCAATATTTAATAAACGATATGGCAGTCAGAAAGATAAAACCTGTAACACCAGGTCAGAGAAACAAGATCATTAGTGCTTTTGACGGAATCACAAGCACTACACCGGAAAAATCTCTCCTCCGGCCGCACAGAAAAAGCGGAGGAAGGAACATTACCGGCAGACGGACAATGAGATACATCGGAGGAGGGCATAAGAGGATGTACAGGGTTATTGATTTCCAGAGAAATAAAGATGGCATACATGCCACAGTCAAGGCGATTGAATATGATCCCAACAGATCATCAAGAATCGCCCTGGTTGTTTATGAGGATGGCGAAAAGAGGTATATAGTAGCCCCGATAGGACTTAAGGTCGGACAGAAAATAGTGTCAGGCAAGGATGCAGCTCCGGAAGTTGGCAATACTATGTTTCTGAATGATATACCGCTTGGCACCGTTGTTCATAATATTGAGCTTAAACCCGGAAAAGGCGCTGCTCTTGCACGCAGTGCGGGAACATATGCCCAGCTGTCAGCACGGGAGGGTAAATATGCAACGATAAAGCTGCCATCAGGTGAAACGAGAAACGTCCTTACCGTTTGCCGTGCCACAATTGGAACCGTTTCCAATCCTGATCATAACCTTGAGAAATCAGGAAAGGCTGGCCGTTCACGGTGGCAGGGACGCAGACCAAGGGTAAGAGGAGTGGCAATGAACCCGGTTGATCACCCCATGGGAGGCGGCGAAGGAAAAGCTTCAGGCGGTCACCCGAGATCACGCAGGGGGATTCCTGCAAAGGGTTTTAAAACCAGGGACAAGAAGAAATATTCCGCAAAACAAATATTGGAGAGAAGGAAAAAATAACTGATTTAATATGAGCAGATCTATAAAAAAAGGCCCATTCATTGATTTTAAGCTTGAGAAAAGAGTTCTCGAGATGAATGAGAGCAGTAAAAAATCAGTCGTCAAAACATGGTCAAGAAGATCGGTTATATCTCCCGACTTTGTTGGACATACTGTTGCAGTTCATAACGGGAATAAATTCATCCCTGTATACATTACCGAGAATATGGTAGGTCATAAGCTTGGCGAATTTGCACCTACCAGGACTTTCAGAGGTCACTCCGGCAATAAGTAATCAGTAATGCGGACATTGTAAAAATTTGAGTAATGGGTGCGAGAAAAAGAAATTCAGCTGAACGGAGAAAAGAGGCCTCCAAAACCAGGTACCAGGCAGTTATGAGAAACTGCCCCACCTCACCGCGCAAGATGCGGCTTGTAACCAGCCTGATAAACGGGAAGGAAGTCAACAAAGCGCTTGATATCCTCAAGTATAGTCCGCAGGAAGCATCACGTAGACTGGAGAAGCTCCTGCTTTCAGCAATTGCCAACTGGCAGTCAAAAAATGAAGGTGTGAGGGTTGAGGAAAGCAACCTCTTTGTGAAAAACGTACATGTTGACAGCGGCAGAACACTGAAAAGACTGCAGACAGCACCGCAGGGAAGAGCTTACAGGTTGAGAAAAAGATCAAACCATGTAACCCTTGTGCTTGACAGTATGAATAAGGAAGTTGAAAAAACATCAGAGTAAAATATGGGACAAAAAGTAAATCCGATTGGTAACAGATTAGGTATAATCAAAGGCTGGGATTCAAACTGGTACGGTGGAAAAGACTTTTCCGGCAAACTGGTTGAGGACACAAAAATCAGGGAGTACCTGAATGCCAGGCTTGCAAAAGCAAGTATCTCAAAAATAGTAATTGAGAGAACTCTAAAGCTTATTACAGTAACTGTCAACACCGCAAGGCCGGGTATTATTATTGGTAAAGGCGGACAGGAAGTCGACAAACTGAAGGAAGAACTTAAGAAGATCACCAAAAAAGAGGTCCAGATCAATATTTTTGAAGTCAAGCGTCCCGAACTCGATGCAAATATCGTGGCAAACAATATAGCCAGGCAGGTTGAAGGCAAGATATCATACCGCCGCGCTATCAAAATGGCAATAGCATCGACGATGCGCATGGGAGCGGAAGGAATAAAAGTTGTCATATCAGGCCGCCTCGGAGGTGCTGAAATGGCAAGAACAGAAACATATAAGGAAGGTCGTATACCACTTCACACATTCAGGGCAGATATTGATTATGCGCTCGGAGAAGCTCATACAAAGGTTGGACTTATCGGTATAAAGGTATGGGTATGCAACGGCGAGGTTTTCGGAAAGAGAGATCTGAGTCCTAATATCGGAGCAAGGAATGCCAAAAGCAAAAGCCTCAAGAGGAAGGCAAAAAAATAAGGAGCAACGAGTAAACATTATTATAACACAGTAAAGCGATGTTACAACCAAAAAGGTCCAAATTCAGGAGAGCCCAGAAAGGGAAAATGAAAGGCAATGCACAGAGAGGTTATGAGCTGGCATTCGGATCATTTGGAATAAAGGCTCTGGAGCAGAGCTGGATCACAGGCAGGCAGATTGAGGCTGCACGTCAGGCTGTTACACGTCATATGAAGCGTGAAGGACAGCTCTGGATAAGGATTTTCCCCGATAAGCCGATAACAAAGAAACCTGCTGAGGTCCGAATGGGAAAAGGTAAAGGTGCACCCGAAGGATTTGTTGTTCCGGTTACCCCGGGCAGAATCATTCTGGAAGCCGAAGGAGTCTCTTTTGAAGTGGCGAAGGAAGCCCTCCGCCTGGGAGCACAGAAACTCCCGATAACTACAAAATTCGTTGTAAGACGAGATTATGTAAAGTAAAAATATATTGTCATGAAAATATCAGAAATAAGGGAATTAAGCATGTCTGATCTCATCGAACGTATCGATACGGAAAAGACTATGCTTGTCCGCATGAAACTTAATCATGCCATTACTCCCCTTGATAATCCTCAGAAGCTGAAACAGACAAAGCTTACTATCGCACGTCTGCTCACTGAATTACGTGCAAGGGAATCAAAACAGAAATCTTAATAGCCGTTAATAACAATGGAAAGGAATATCAGAAAAGAACGTATCGGGGTTGTTGTCAGTAATAGCATGGACAAGTCCATAGTCGTTGCCGTAAAGGGGAAAATAAAACATCCTATCTATGGCAAGTTTGTTAACAAGACAAAGAAGCTGATGGCACATGATGAAGAAAACTCATGCAAGGTCGGCGATACTGTAAAGATTTCAGAGACCAGGCCTCTGAGCAAAAACAAATCCTGGAGATTGGTTGAAATAATTGAAAGAGCTAAGTAATTATGATACAGCAGGAAAGCAGGCTAACAGTAGCTGATAACTCAGGAGCCAAGGAAGTCTTGTGCATCAGGGTGCTCGGTGGCAGTAAAAAAAGATATGCCACTGTAGGCGACACTATTGTTGTGAGCGTGAAATCAGCCCTTCCTTCAGGTGAAGCAAAGAAGGGGACGGTAAGCAAAGCTGTCGTGGTCAGAACAAAAAAAGAGATCCGTCGCCCTGACGGCTCCTATATAAGATTTGATGATAACGCCGTGGTGCTTCTCAACAACCTTAACGAGGTAAGGGGAACACGTATTTTCGGCCCTGTCGCAAGAGAGCTGCGCGATAAATACATGAAGATCGTTTCACTGGCACCTGAGGTGTTGTAATAAAAACAAACAGCAATGCAGAAGAAATTACATATCAAGAAGGGTGATTCGGTTATGGTAATATCCGGTGAATCCAGAGGTCAGAAAGGAAGAGTCCTGAGCGTTGACAGGAAAAAGGACAGGGCTATTGTGGAAGGCGTGAACATGGTATCAAAGCATACCAAGCCTCATTCAAAAGCTCCGCAGGGTGGGATCGTAAAAAAAGAGGCTCCTATCCATCTTTCAAACCTAATGCTTATTGATCCGACAACCGGAAAGCCAACCCGGATCGGCAAAAAGCTTAACGAAAAAAGTAAACTAGTGCGTTATTCTAAAAAATCAGGAGAGGAGATTAAGTAATGTACGTACCAACACTGAAAACCAAGTATAAGGAAGAGGTCGTTCCTTCGTTGATGAAGGAATTCGGATATAAGACCGTTATGCAGGTTCCGAGGCTGAAGAAAATTATTCTCAACCAGGGTGTGGGACAGGCAATTGCCGATAAGAAACTGCTTGAGTCAGGTGTTAAGGAATTAACAGATATTGCCGGTCAGAAAGCTGTTCTTACCTATTCATCGAAGGATATTTCAAACTTCAAGCTGAGAAGAAATATGCCTATCGGGATAATGGTAACATTGAGACAGGAAAGGATGTTTGAGTTTCTTGAAAGGCTTATTTCTGTTGCACTTCCCCGTATCCGCGATTTCAAAGGGATAAATGCAAAACTCGATGGACGTGGTAATTATACTCTGGGGATAACGGAACAGATAATATTCCCTGAGATAGACCTTGACAAAGTGGTTAAGATAATGGGTTTGCAGGTAACTTTTGTGACATCCGCAAAAACCGACGAAGAAGCCCTGTCATTGCTGAGGAACTTTGGTTTACCATTTAAAACTTCTAAAAACTGATAATATGGCTAAGGAATCAATGAAGGCCCGCGAAGTAAAACGCGCACGACTGACGCAGAAATATGCTGCGAAGAGAGCCGCTCTGAAAGCCGAAGGCAACTACGTAGGCTTGAGCCGTCTGCCAAGGAACTCGAATCCTAACAGGCAGCGTAACCGCTGTAAGATTACAGGACGTGCAAGAGGATATATGAGGCAATTCGGAGTAAGCAGGATAACCTTCAGGGAAATGGCATCTTACGGTCTTATCCCGGGTGTGAAAAAAGCCAGCTGGTAATTAAAAAAATGAATATAAACAAAATAAAAAATTTAAGATGACGGATCCAATTGCAGATTTACTGACCAGAATTAGAAATGCTATTTTGGCCGGTCATAAGGTTGTGGAGGCACCAGCATCCAATCTTAAAAAAGAGATTGCAAGAATACTTTTTGAAAAGGGTTATATTCTCAGCTATAAGGTTATGAAAAGTGATAATGGCCAGGGTATTCTTAAAATTGCCCTTAAGTATAATCCCAAGAGCAAGAAGCCTGCCATCAAGGAATTACAGCGGGTAAGCCGTCCGGGACTGAGACATTATACCGGAGCTGATGATTTGCCAAAGGTGCTTAACGGACTTGGAATAGCTATCATCTCAACTTCCAGGGGACTGATGACCGACAAAGAAGCAAAGAAAGAGAGTATTGGTGGTGAAGTATTATGTTATGTTTACTAATAAGGAGGAAAGCTTAATGTCACGAATAGGAAAATTACCTGTAAACCTGCCAAAGGGAGTCACTGTCAGTGTCAGTGACGGCAATGTGATCAGCGTGAAAGGACCTTTGGGAGAACTGACCCAGGCTATTGACAGAGACCTGAAGATTGAAGTGGTGGATAACCAGGTTATTATTTCGCGGCCTTCGGAATCCAAGAATCATAAATCGCTGCATGGTCTTTTCAGGGCTCTTGTTGCCAATATGGTGACCGGCGTTTCGCAAGGATATAAAAAAGAGCTTGAGCTTGTAGGAGTAGGATACCGTGCTGAGGCAAAAGGGCAGCAGCTCGAGATGAGCCTTGGATATTCACATGAAATAATTCTTCAGGTTCCCGGGGAAGTGAAGGTTGAAACCAAAACAGAAAGAAGGAGCAATCCGATCATTACGCTCTCCAGCATCGATAAACAACTCATCGGACATGTGGCAGCAAAGATCAGATCTCTCCGCCCGCCTGAACCTTACAAGGGCAAGGGTATCAAGTTTGTAGGCGAACATCTCAGGAGGAAAACCGGAAAATCAGCAAGTGTTTAGTAATCTGGTAATAGTTTAGAAAAATGGCTTTAACTAAGTTGGAAAAAAGAACAAGGATCAGGAAGAGGATCCGGAATAAGATAAGCGGTACTGCCGACATTCCAAGAGTTGCAGTATTCCGCAGCAATAAACAGATTTATGTCCAGGTTGTAGACGACCTGAACAAGGTTACGCTTTTGTCAGCATCATCAACGGAAAAGGAAATTGCTGCCACCACAGGCATAAAGAAGACTGAACAGGCAAAACTTGTAGGTAAACTTCTTGCCTCGAAGTGCAAAGCAAAAGGTATTGAAAAGGTGGTTTTTGACAGAAGCGGCTATAAATATCATGGTAGAGTAAAATCATTGGCAGATGCAGCCCGCGAAGGCGGATTAAAATTTTAACGGACTATGGCAGACGGCATTAGAAAAGTAAAAACCAGCGATCTTGAACTTAAGGACAGACTGGTCAGTATTCAGAGAGTTACAAAAGTGACAAAGGGAGGACGTACATTCAGCTTCTCGGCAATTGTTGTTGTTGGAAACGAAGATGGCATTGTCGGTCATGGCCTTGGTAAAGCCAGTGAAGTGACAACGGCTATTGCAAAAGGTATCGAGGATGCCAAGAAGAACCTTATAAAAGTCCCGGTGATAAACGGTACAATACCTCATGAACAGGTTGCAAAATTTGGAGGTGCAAAAGTACTCATCAAACCAGCTTCCGAGGGAACAGGTGTAAAGGCAGGAGGGGCAATGCGTGCTGTCCTTGAAAGCGTTGGCGTAAGAAACGTGCTTGCTAAATCAAAAGGCTCTTCAAACCCTCATAACCTGGTCAAAGCAACTTTTGCTGCACTTCTTGAAATGCGCGACGCATTTTCGATAGCTGAGCACAGAGGAATTAAAATGGAAAAAGTTTTTAACGGCTAATAAAGCATAATGCGATGGCAAAAATTCGTATTACCCAGGTAAGAAGCAGGAACGGTAAACCGGAGAGACAGAAAAGGACTCTCGATGCTCTAGGCATAAGGAAATTAAACCATAGTGTTGAACATGAAGCCACACCACAGATATTGGGAATGGTAAATAAGATCAGACACCTGGTTAAAGTGGAAAATATTTAAGGTATAAACAATATATTCAGAATTAAGTCATGGATTTGAGTAACTTAAAACCTGCAAAGGGATCGGTGAAAAGGAACAAACGCTTAGGCCGCGGACAGGGATCTGGAAAAGGAGGAACTTCCACCAGAGGCCATAAAGGCGCAAAATCCAGATCCGGATACAGCAAGAAAATAGGATTTGAAGGTGGTCAGATGCCGCTTCAGAGACGTGTCCCGAAATACGGTTTTAAAAATGTAAATCGCAGGGAATACAAAGGCATTAATATAGGTGTGCTGCAGGTCCTGGCTGAAAACAATAAACTTGAAAAAATAGATCCGGAAGTGCTTAATAAAGCCGGACTGGTATCAAAGAATGCATTGGTGAAGATACTTGGCAAAGGGACACTTGATAAGAAACTTGAAGTTCATGCCCATGCTTTCAGCAAATCAGCTGCTGCAGCAATTGAAGCCAAAAACGGAACCGTTGTAAAACTGTAATTCCATGAGACTGATCAACACCTTAAAGAATATCTGGAAGATTGAGGACCTTCGTGCAAGATTGCTGTATACACTTGGTATTATCCTTCTGTACAGGCTTGGGAAATATATTTCTCTTCCGGGTATCGACCCTTCCCAGCTGGCAAATTTACAAAGCCAGACATCTTCAGGTATTATGGGATTGCTCGATATGTTCTCTGGCGGGGCTTTTTCCCAGGCATCGGTTTTTGCACTTGGGATAATGCCATATATATCAGCTTCTATTGTGGTACAGCTTCTTGGCATAGTATTTCCCTATTTCCAGAAACTGCAGAAAGAGGGTGAAAGTGGTAGACGCAAAATGAACCAGTATACAAGATATCTTACAGTTGCCATCCTTATTTTACAGGCACCGACATATCTCGTTAACCTTGATGCCCAGCTGCCTGATTCAGCATTTATTATTAAAGGAACCTTCTTTACGATTTCTTCAGTGATCATTCTGACAGCAGGCACAATGTTTGTCATGTGGCTTGGAGAAAGGATCACGGATAAAGGTATCGGAAACGGGATATCACTCATAATCATGATTGGTATTGTTGCAAGAATGCCTGCCAATTTCGTTTTTGAAGCCGGAACAAGAATGAACGGAGCAGGTGGTGCAATTGCCCTGATAGTTGAAATAGTGCTATTGTTTGTAGTTGTGCTGGGGACTATACTCCTTGTTCAGGGAACACGCCGTGTTCCTGTCCAGTATGCAAGGAGGATCGTCGGAAACAAGCAGTACGGAGGGGTGCGCCAGTATATACCACTGAAAGTAAATGCTGCAGGAGTAATGCCAATAATATTTGCCCAGGCTATAATGATGCTGCCGATTATTATTGCCGGTTATTCAGATTCAGGATCAGGATTTGTGGTGGCGTTTTCGAACATGTATGGTTTCTGGTATAACCTGGTAACAGCTATCCTGATTGTTGCATTTACATATTTTTATACTGCAGTCACAATCAATCCTGTGCAGATGGCTGAAGATATGAAGAAGAACGGAGGTTTTATTCCCGGCATCAAACCTGGGAGGAAGACCGTTGATTTCTTTGACATGATAATGTCGAGGATCACTCTGCCGGGCTCAATATTCCTGGCGATAATTGCAGTCCTTCCTGCTGTGGCCGTACAATTCCGGATTACGCCTCAGTTTGCGCAGTTTTATGGTGGAACATCACTTCTTATCCTCGTGGGAGTCATCCTTGACACACTGCAACAGATTGAAAGTCACTTACTTATGCGTCATTATGATGGTCTTATGAAATCAGGACGCGTAAAAGGAAGATCAGGCGCTGTTACATCTATATAATAAGTTTAACGTTCTTTGATGTTGTATATTAAGACTGATGAAGAGGTCGGGTTTTTAAGAAAAAGTAATCTGCTGGTGTCAAAAACACTTGCAGAAATTGCCAGACATATAAAACCCGGGGTTACAACCCTGTATCTCGATAAGATAGCCGAAGAGTTTATCCGCGATCATTCAGCGGTACCGGCTTTCCTTGGATACGGCGGTTTTCCCAAAACCCTCTGCACATCTGTCAATGAAGAAGTGGTTCACGGGATTCCTTCTGATTATTCACTGAAAGAGGGTGATATTGTTTCAATTGACTGCGGCGTAATCCTTAACGGATGGTATGGCGATAGTGCCTATACTTTTACTGTAGGCGAAATTAATGAGGAAGTGAGAAGGCTCCTTGACTATACAAGGGGGGCACTCGAACAGGGAGTAAGAGCGGCTGTGAGCGGAAACAGGATTGGTGATATATCATCAGCAGTACAGGCTATAGCAGAGAGCGGTGGATTTTCAGTGGTACGGGAGCTGGTTGGTCATGGGATAGGCAAAAAATTACATGAGCCTCCTGAGGTACCTAATTTCGGCAAACAGGGAACCGGTCCGAAAATGGAAACAGGACTGGTGATCTGTATAGAGCCGATGATCAACATGGGAATCAAGGAGACTATCCAGATGAGTGACGGATGGACCGTGAAAACCGCTGATGGAAAACCTTCGGCACATTTTGAATATGCCGTTGCAGTAAATAAAGGAAAAGCAGACGTATTGACAACATTTGAATTTATTGAAGAAGTTTTAAATAAAATGTAATCGTATGGCCAAGCAACCATCAATTGAGCAGGACGGTACTATCATCGAAGCCCTTTCAAATGCGATGTTCAGGGTTGAACTTGAGAACGGGCACGTGATAACCGCGCATATCTCAGGAAAGATGAGAATGCATTATATTAAAATTCTGCCGGGCGATAAGGTTAAAGTGGAAATGTCACCATACGATCTGACAAAAGGAAGAATTACATTCAGATACAAATAAGAAACACTACAATAATGAAAGTAAGAGCATCTGTAAGAAAGCGCAGCGCTGACTGCAAGATAGTCAGAAGAAAAGGGCGCATATATGTTATAAACAAGAAAAATCCCAAGTTCAAACAGAGACAGGGATAATTTTAATTAATTTTGCAACCTATTTTAAGAAAAGACTATTATGGCACGAATTGTTGGGGTAGATTTACCAAGACATAAAAGAGGCGAAGTTGGACTAACCTACATCTATGGCGTTGGCCGAAGCACTGCCCAGAAAGTACTTGATGAGGCTGGTGTTGACAGGAATGCCAAGGTTGAGGAATGGACCGATGAGCAGATCAATGCCATCCGCCGCATCCTGAACGATAACTTTAAGCTTGAAGGAGAGCTCCGTTCAGAAACCCAGATGAACATCAAGAGACTTATGGATATCGGTTGTTACCGCGGTGTCCGCCACAGGATTGGTCTGCCCGTCCGTGGCCAGAGCACAAAGAATAATGCCAGGACACGCAAAGGCAGGAAAAAGACTGTTGCTAACAAGAAAAAGGCTACTAAATAAACAGACTATGGCAAAGAAAACCGGAGCGTTAAAGAAGAGGCTTGTTAAGGTAGAACCGTCAGGTCAGGCTCATGTTCATTCATCATTCAATAATATAATTATTACACTTACAAATAACTCAGGTCAGGTTATTTCATGGGCTTCAGCAGGAAAGATGGGATTTAAGGGCTCAAAGAAAAACACTCCCTATGCCGCACAGATGGCATCGGAAGAATGTGGTAAGGTAGCTTATGACCTTGGATTGAGAAAAGTAAAGGTTTTTGTAAAGGGACCGGGATCAGGACGTGAATCAGCAATAAGGGCAATTTCGAATGTTGGCATTGAAGTAACTGAGATTGTTGACGTTACACCTATGCCTCATAACGGCTGCAGGGCTCCCGGAAGAAGAAGAGTATAAAGGAAGTTGGAACTGAAAAATATATAATGTAAGATGGCAAGATATACCGGCCCAAGATCAAGAGTCGCAAGAAAATTCGGAGAACCTATTTACGGTCCCGATAAACACCTGGACAGAAAGAATTTTCCTCCGGGACAGCATGGCATGAACAAGAAAAGAAAGAAAACTTCGGAATATGGCATACAGCTTAGGGAAAAGCAGAAAGCAAAATATACCTATGGTGTTCTTGAGCGTCAGTTCCGCAATACCTTCGAGAAGGCTTCAAGGGCAAAAGGAGTTACCGGTGCAGTGCTTCTGCAACTCCTCGAATCACGCCTTGATAACGTGGTTTACCGCCTGGGCGTTGCTCCGACAAGAGCCGGTGCACGCCAACTGGTTTCACACCGCCATATAACTGTGAATGGCGAAGTTGTCAATATCCCTTCATACCAGCTTAAACCGGGTGACATCATCGGAGTTCGTGAAAAATCAAAATCGCTGGAATCGATAGTCGATTCACTGACTACGAGGAAAACCTCAAAGCTCCCATGGCTTGAATGGGATGAGACTCAGATGGCAGGTAAATTCATGAATTTGCCTGAACGTACTGATATTCCTGAAGATATAAAGGAACAGCTGATAGTTGAATTGTATTCAAAGTAATAATATAAGATAAATTCTATGGCCATTTTATCATTCCAGAAACCCGATAAAGTAATAATGCTGGAAGCGGATGACAAACTCGGAAAATTCGAGTTCCGTCCTCTTGAACCTGGCTATGGTATTACTGTAGGCAATGCATTGAGAAGGATACTTCTCTCTTCACTCGAAGGTTATGCCATAACAACCGTCAAGATTGATGGTATCGACCACGAATTCTCCACTATTAAAGGTGTAATGGAGGATGTAACTGAAATTATCCTGAATCTGAAGCAGATCAGGTTTAAAAGAACTGTGGATGATGTGGATAATGAAAAAGTTACAATAAAGATCCATAATCAGGAAATTTTTAAAGCTGCCAGCCTTAACAACGCCCTTAGCAGTTTTGAAGTGCTCAACCCCGACCTGGTTATCTTCAGAATGGAGCCCGGGACCAAAGTACAGATGGAACTGATGATTGCCAAAGGCAGAGGATATGTTCCGGCTGAGGAAAACGAACCGGCTGATGCCGAGTTCGGGCTTATAGCCATCGATTCAATTTTTACCCCTATAAGGAATGTGAAATATTCGGTGGAGAACTTCCGCGTTGAGCAGAAAACTGACTATGAAAAGCTTCTCTTCGAAATAGAGACCGATGGTTCAATTCATCCCAAGGATGCTCTTAAAGAAGCAGCCAAGATACTTATCTATCACTTCCTGCTCTTCTCTGATGAAAAGATAACCCTCGATTCGGATGATAAGCTGGCTAATGAGGAATTTGATGAGGAAGTACTGCATATGAGACAACTCCTGAAGACAAAACTGATTGACCTTGACCTGTCCGTCAGAGCACTTAACTGCCTCAAAGCTGCTGAAGTTGAGACACTTGGAGATCTTGTCAAGTTCAATAAGAATGATCTTCTCAAATTCAGGAATTTTGGAAAGAAATCACTCACTGAGCTCGATGAGCTGCTTGAATCAATGAGCCTCTCATTTGGTATGGATGTGAGCAAGTATAAGCTGGATAAAGATTAATTTGATAATTGTTTGAGGATAAATAGAGATGCGACATTCAAGAGTTATTAACCATTTAGGAAGGACGAGTTCTCACAGGAAGTCAATGATGGCTAATATGGCTTCATCACTGATCCTTCATAAGAGGATCAGAACGACTGTTGCCAAAGCCAAAGCTCTGAAGACCTATGTTGAACCGCTTATTACTAAATCGAAGGAGGATTCAACCCACTCCAGGAGAGTGGTGTTCAGCTGCCTTAAGGATAAAGTTGCTGTAGCTGAATTATTCAGGGAAATATCACCCAAAATAGCAGAGAGACCGGGAGGTTACACCCGGATCCTGAAAACCGGTAACAGGATAGGGGACAATGCTGAAATGTGCATTCTGGAACTCGTTGATTATAATGTACTTATGGCAGGCGGAGGTGAGGCAGCAAAAACCAAGACAACAAGAAGAAAAAGGTCGCCTAAGAAAAAAGGAGAGACGACCGGAAAAGAAAAACCAGTAGCTGAAAAAACCGGTAAGAAAACTGAAGAAGAACATGAAGAGATAACAGGGGAATCATTGCCGGATGAAAAATAATTGACAGAAAAATATATTGCTGAAAAAGGG
>CAZGGZ010000032.1:0-12694 GCA_964525415.1 uncultured Rikenellaceae bacterium
CACCGATATAGGTAATCCTTCAAAAGAGGGTTCATCGTTGTATGATCCGTCAGATCAGAGTTATACACTTAAAGGATCAGGGTATAATATATGGTTTGAAAGAGATGAGTTCCACTTCCTCTATAATGAAATAAAAGGAGATTTCATAATGACAGCCAATTTCAAGTTCAGGGGTGAAGGAAGTGAAGCTCACAGAAAAACCGGATGGATGCTCCGGGCATCGACAAAAGATAACTCACCTCACGTATCTGCAGTCGTCCATGGTGACGGGCTGACAGTAATGCAGTGGAGGGACTTTGAAGGAGCTCCGATGAAAGATCCCGAGGATGAGGTATTTGCGAAGGGATCAGGTTACGAGATCATCCAGATTGAACGTGCAGGGAAGATTATCTATATGAGAGCAGCCCATACGGGGAAGCCTCTTGAGAACATAGGATCGTACGAAATGGCCAACCTCCCTGATGAAATAATTGCCGGACCATTTATCTGCTCGCACAATGCTGAGACGGTTGAAGAAGTGACAATATGGAATGTCCGTATCGACCAGCCTGTCGGTGACAGCTACAATCCCGGGAGAGATGGATACCTCGGCTGCCGTCTTGAGACAATGGATGTCTTTGACGGGAAGAGAATGGTCATTTACGAAAAGCTGGGCAGGTTTGAAGCACCAAACTGGATGCCTGACGGGAAAAAGCTTCTCTTCAATATGGATGGCCTTCTTTACAAGATACCTGTAAGCGGAGGAGAAATTGAGAAGCTGAATACCGGCTCTGTCACCAGGAACAATAACGATCATGGCATCTCTTTCAACGGCAAGCTCCTGGCCATCAGCAGTCAAAAAGAGGGAGCAGGCTCAGCAGTTTATGTGCTCCCGCTGAAAGGAGGAACACCCCGCCTGATAACTGAAAACACTCCTTCATACTGGCACGGATGGGCTCCCAATAATAAAGAAGTAGTCTATGTTGCCCAGCGGGATGGTAAGAACATTTATAACATTTACAGAAATTCAATTAAAGGAGGCAAAGAGGTTAAACTTACCGATATTGGCGAAGGGGAGCATGTTGACGGATGCGAATATTCTCCCGACGGCAAATATATTTATTACAACGGAAGCCACACCGGGAACATGCAGATATGGAGAATGAAACCTGACAGCTCGGAAAGAGAGCAGCTCACCTTTGATGAATACAGGAACTGGTTCCCGCATATTTCACCCGACGGAAAATGGATTGCCTTCATATCATTTCCCGCCGATATAGAGAAAAACGCCCACCCTTCATACAAGAGGGTGATGCTCAGGCTGATGCCTGCAGACGGAGGAGAACCTAAAGTTATAGCTTACCTTTATGGCGGTCAGGGTACTATAAATGTACCCTCCTGGTCGCCTGACAGCAGGCGTATTGCATTTGTAAGTAATTCAGGCAAATATTAGACAGGTAATTATTATTGATGAGCTCTTCAGTTTTCTATACAGTACTTACTGTCCCTGTTTATGGGATACTTTATGTTTATACTGCTATAGGAATCTTTTTTGCAATTTTCCTGTCATGGCTGAATGCAAAGAAACCGGTATCTTTTATGTCCAGGATATGGGCGAAATCGGTATTCCTGCTGATGGGTAAAAGAATTCATATCATCGGTAAGGGAAATATTAACAAGGGAGAAAAATATATTCTGTTAGCAAACCATGCCAGTCTTTTCGATATACTGGCAATAGTATCTTTTTATCCGGAGGTATCATGGTTCGGACACGAACGTCTTCTCAGGGTGCCAGTGTTTGGAAGGTTCCTTAAAATGACAGACTATGTTCCTTTCAGGGAACCCACGGTAACTAACACCCGTCATATGCTTGAACAGCTTATGGAGAAGGCCAATGATCGTACAGTGGCACTTTTCCCTGAAGGTACAAGAACAACCAGCGGGAAAATCAATCCGTTCTTCAGAGGCTTTATCTATTTGTTTCGGTCCAGGGAAATAGGGATTCTGCCTGTCACTCTGAACGGCTTTTATGATTTCAAGCCGAAGACCCGCTTTTATATCAATTTCGGATCGAGGCTTGAAGTGGTGATCCATAAACCGATCCCGAGGGATGAACTGATCGACAAAAGCGACAATGAGATAATTGATACTGTTAAAACTGTTATTGAATCAGCATATCATTGATTAAGCTTACAACAATAAGATTTCCTGGTGATGCTTAGAGTCCTGGTGGCAAGAAAATATATGCCACCAAGGCACAAAGACACCAGGTATCACAAAGCAGAAAAAACAATTATTATGACAAACGAAAAGGATGAAAAATGGGTCTTTATAGTCAACCCGATAGCAGGGAACAACTTTGCTGTCACCCTGGTTCCTGAAATTGAGAAAAAAATCAACCAGTATGGAATAAACGGTGAAATTTTTCTCACAGAATGTAAAGGCCATGCCACAGAGCTTTCAAAGAGCGCTGCTGAAAGAGGCGCCCGGTATATAATTGCAGTCGGGGGTGACGGAACCTTCAATGAAGTTGCCAGGCCGCTTATAAATAATAATGAAGTTATTGCAGGAATCATCCCTGCAGGCTCAGGAAATGACTATTGCCAGATCCCGGGGTTTCCTAACAGGCTGAAAGAGAGCGACTGGGAAATAATATTCAGAAAAAATGTCATCGCCCAGGATGTCGGAACAGTGAACGGAACGATATTCCTGAATGGCCTGGGCATAGGTTTTGATGCTGAAGTAGCTGCCCGGAACTATACTGAAGATGGTAAAGTAAGGAAAGGCGGATCAGATAAATATATCTGGCAAATCGTCATGACACTTCTCTTTTTCAGGGAGAAGAAAATGATTGTGGTAAGTGACGGCAAACGTCATGAAACTGACTGTTTTATGAATACTGTTTCTATCGGAAGACGATTTGCAGGCAGCTTCTTCATCACTCCCAAAGCCATCGCCGATGACGGATTGCTGGATGTCTGCTCCATAAGAAAGCTGAATCTCTTTCACAGGTTCAGGCTTTTACTGAAAGTCCCGAAGGGCACTCATATAAACGACAAACGGGTAAACTACTTCACCTCATCATCAGTTGATCTTGAATTCCCGAAAGAGGTCCCCTATCATGTCGATGGTGAGCTTTTTTTCGCCAGGACCTTCAACATCAGGATCATACCTGGCGGACTCAATGTATTGTACAATCCCGGAGGCAATCATTATTTCAACAGGCCCTGATGTGAACAGCTATATAGCATTTTTTGACCTCGACAGGACTATTACAAAGGCGGTCAGCGGTAATGTGCTTGCACTTACCGCGTACAGGAAGGGACTGATGTCCAATTCCGACATGATGTATGCTCTTTGGCTGCTGCTCGGGTACAAATTGTCGTTGAGAGACCCTCAGAAGATAATTTATAAAATGGCTGGCTGGGTAAAAGGCATTCCGGAAAAGACGCTTGATGAACTCTCGGTTGAAATCTCACATAAAATCCTGCTGCCTGCAGTTTACCCTGAGGCATTATCCGAAATCAGAATGCATTCTGACAAAAATGCAAGGACAGTGATCCTTTCATCCTCGCCTTATCCTGTCTGCCGGGAAATGTCAAATTCACTTGGCATTGACGACATCGTTTGTTCTGACCTTGAGGTAATTGATGGTTATCTTACCGGGCGCTCCGTGAGACCACTCTGTTTCGGCGAGGAAAAGGTTATCAGACTGAAAGAGTATTGTGAAATAAATAACACTGATCCGGGCAATTGCTGGTACTATGGTGATTCATTGGCTGATTATCCGGCTCTTTCAATCGTCGGGAATCCTGTCTGCATCAATCCTGACAGGAAGTTATTGAAACAAGCCCGGATTAAAGGCTGGAAAATATGTTCCTGGAATTTAAATACCCCCGGCCCCTGACTGTAAACGTCAGGGACCACCCCCTGAAGGGGGTCTAAAACCCTGTATTTCAGCATACTGAATGATGTTAATTAGCCCCCCAGGAAGGATGGGGGATCATGTGACCTGTTTTTAGCCCCCCTTCAGGGGGGTTGGGGGGTCAGACGAAATTGTTTATTTTTGATTTTTATTTCTGTACGAAAATCAATTTAAATACAATTCCTATGAAAAATCTCATTTACATTTTGGCAGCTCTCTTTTTACTCTCTTCCTGCTCGGGAGGCACAAAAGAAAAGATAGTATATCCTGTTACCAAAACTGGTAATGTGGTAGACACAATATTCGGAACTCCGGTACCTGATCCGTACAGGTGGCTTGAGGATGATATGTCGGAAGAAACAGCTGCCTGGGTAAAGGAACAGAACCTTGTGACCTTCGGGTATCTTGAAAAAATACCTTACAGGGAACAAATAAAGGAGCGTCTGACAAATATGTACAATTATGAAAAGTTTGGAATGCCTCACAGGGAAGGTGACTATACATACTTTTTGAAAAATGACGGTCTCCAGAACCAATATGTAATTTACCGGCAGAAAGAGGGAGGAGAACCTGAGGTATTCCTTGATCCTAACACATTTTCAGCTGATGGTACGATTTCACTTGGTGAGATGGGCTTTTCAACGGACGGAAGCCTTGTTGCCTATTCAATCTCAGAAGGAGGATCCGACTGGAGAAAAGTAATAGTTATGAATGCCCCTTCCATAGAGATCATCGGCGATACACTGAAGGATATCAAGTTCTCAGGTATAGCCTGGCAGGGGAACAATGGCTTTTATTATTCAAGCTACGATAAGCCTGAAGGCAGCCAGCTCTCCGCTATGACCGATCACCATAAACTCTATTATCACAAGCTTGGCACAAAACAATCCGAGGATAAAGTGGTTTTCGGAGCTGATAAGGTGAGAAGGTACATTGGCGGCTACCTGACCGAAGATGAAAGGTATCTTGTTGTGACTGCTTCAATATCAACAACAGGCAATGAATTGTATATCAAGGACCTGACAAAGAGAAATTCTGATTTCCAGACTGTGGTTGATAACTTTGACAGCGACAGTTATATTATTGACAACGACGGATCAAAACTATATATTGCCACCAACCTAATTGCCCCGAACAGGAAGATAATCACTGTGGATGCCGGTACACCGGAAACCGGGAACTGGGTGGATTTTATTCCAGAAACTGAAAATGTGCTAAGTCCTTCAACAGGTTCAGGATTCATTTTTGCAAACTACCTCAAGGATGCAATCTCATACGTAAAACAGTATGACAGGAACGGTCAGCTTGTCCGCGACATTGCACTCCCCGGAATAGGAAGCGCAGGAGGATTCAGCGCCAAAAAGGATGATAAGGATATCTACTATTCCTTCACTAATTATACCACTCCATCTACAATCTATAAAATGGATCCGATGAGCGGAGATGCACAGGTTTACAAAAAACCAACTGTTCAGTTTAACGGGGATGATTATGAATCTGTCCAGATCTTTTATGAATCAAAAGACGGCACGCGAATCCCGATGATAATCACCTGTAAGAAGAATACTTCCCTGAATGGAAAAAATCCAACAATGCTTTATGGCTATGGAGGCTTCAATTCAAGCGTGACACCCGGCTTTGGAATTACAAATGCCCTGTGGCTTGATATGGGAGGGATTTATGCTGTACCCAATATCAGGGGCGGTGGTGAATATGGCGAAAAATGGCACCTCGCAGGTACAAAAATGAATAAGCAGAATGTCTTCGATGATTTTATAGCTGCCGCAGAATACCTTATTAATAATAAGTATACATCACCTGAATATCTTGCAGTAAGGGGCGGTTCAAACGGCGGACTTCTTGTTGGCGCAGTCATGACACAAAGACCTGAGCTCTTCAGGGTAGCTCTTCCTGCTGTCGGGGTAATGGATATGCTGAGATACCATAAGTTTACGGCAGGGGCCGGTTGGGCATATGACTACGGAACAGCAGATGAAAGTGCTGAAATGTTCAATTATATTCTGAAGTATTCCCCGGTGCAGAATGTAAAAGCAGGTGTTGAATATCCTGCCACCCTTGTGACTACGGGAGATCATGATGACAGGGTTGTACCTGCACATTCATTCAAGTATGCAGCGCATCTCCAGGCAAAACAGGCTGGTAATAATCCTGTGCTTATCCGGATTGAAACGCGGGCAGGACATGGCGCCGGAACTCCGGTAAGCAAAACTATTGAGCAGTATGCAGATATCTACAGCTTTACGCTATGGAACATGGGCATAAAGGAGCTGAAATGAAATAACTCCGATGACAGATAAAATAATCAGAACCGGGATTGCCGGATCAGGCTATGCTGCAAGGTTTCATTATGAAGCTTTACAGCGGCTTTATTCTGTAAAGGTCAATATAGCAGGATCATATTCCCCCACGGCTGAAAGGTTAAAGAAGTTCACTGAAGAAAGGAATCTGAAGGCTTTCAGCAGCATTGATTCCCTGATAGAAAGCTCAGATGTCATTCATGTCTGCACACCTCCTTCAACTCATGAACCGATAGTTATCGCAGCTCTTGAGAAAAACAGGCATGTAATAGTGGAAAAACCTTTTACAGGATATTTCGGTGATGGAAGCAGCAATTTTAATGGCGATAATTTCCCCAGAGAGAAAGGACTTGAACAAGCACTTGCAAGTGCGAAAAGAATGATTGATGCTGAGAAAAAGAGCAAAGGAAAGATCATGTACGCCGAAAACTGGATCTATGCTCCTTCAGTGATCAGGGAAAGCGATATTCTTCGTAAAACAAAAGCACAGATCCTCTGGATGCATGGCGAAGAATCTCATTCGGGCTCACATTCAATGACTTATGGTCAGTGGGAATTCTCAGGAGGAGGTTCTATGATCGGCAAGGGCTGTCATCCTCTGTCGGCTGCATTGTACTTCAAACAGGTCGAAGGTATAGCAGGAAAAGGCAGGTCAATAAGACCGGCGTTCGTTTCTGCCCGCGTCCATGCAGTGACAAGGATGCATGGATATCAGGATGAAGGTTATCTCAGAACTGCCTATAAGGATATTGAAGACTTCGCTGCAATTCATGTTGTTTTTGAAGACGGCACTTTTGCTGATATTTTTGCCAGTGAGCTTGTCATGGGGGGTGTGCACAACTGGATCGAGTTAAATACAAGCAATCACAGGACACTCTGCAATATAAGCCCGAACAACGCCATGCAGACTTACACACCGGACGAAAAACATTTTAAAGATGTCTACATAGTTGAGAAGACAGAAACAAAACAGGGCTGGTCCTCAGTTTCACCTGATGAAAGCTGGTTCACCGGTTACCAGCATGAGATGGAAGCATTCTATCGTTCCATCGCTTTCGGTGAGCCGATTGAAAGCAACAGCAGTCTTGCGGCAGACACCATTGCAACTATTTATGCAGGGTATCTTTCGGCTGAAAGAAAAGGATCAGAAGTTGCTGTTACTTTAATATAGTGCCGATAAACATGAGGGAGATTCCTCGCTGACGCTCGGAATGACACTGAAACTGGGGGCAAGAGAGCGAAACGAGGGATCTTCCTCATTTAATAGAGTCATCTCGATATAAACTCCTTTACTATAATATCACCATAGGCTACATCCAGGAAGGGTTTCCCGTCTTTCATTCCCACATTCCCGAAACCTGTTGCAGTTGAGATGAATGATGTGAAATCGCCTGCCCCGCCTTTAATATACATTACCTGATCCACCGCATCATACCTCGCTCCGGAAAGAGCCTGAAGCATCGCGTAGCTTGACAATGCCCTTGCATACCAGTGACCGCATTCATATTCATTGAATGGATTCCTGATCCTTCCGTCATATCTGTCGCGTGCAGTTCTTACTACCTCAAGACCTTTTTCAACTTCTCCCATCATCATTAGATGTGAAGCTACCTGGTACTCTATACCTGTCCACACTTCATCACTGTAAACAAACGGAAGAGACAGCTTTCCTCCTTTTGGCCAGCTGCAAAGCAACAACCCTCCTTCATTCCCGAAAGCATACGAAGGACGCTGAGGATTTGAATGATCTGTAAGATCTTTTCTCAGATTATACTTATATACTGATTTCAGATGACTTGCAACTTTCGAGGAATCAACCACATTTCTGAGACCGCATACCTCGCCGATCCATGCACCCAGGATGCCATCAGACAGACACCCTGTACCATACTGATATTTCGGACCTTCACTCTGAAGCAGTGCTCTGGCTTCTTCTGAATAATCCGATGACCATGATCCTTCAGAGGCTTTAACAGGATCAGGAGAGCTGAGTCCCTCCCATTTTATTTTCTGAATAAAATACTCTCCGTCAAAAAGATCAGATTCCAGTACTTCCTTCCCTTTTGAATAGAGCAGTTCATATTTTGAAACATCCTCGCCAAGGTATTCACCCATTTCCGATATAGCCCTGAGAGCACCAAGATAAAAGCTGGTACACATTCCGTCAGGTCCCCAGAATTCAATATCATAGGTATTATGATGAGGCTCCTCAAGTGTGCCTGTTGAACGCGGATCCCATGTTTTAATACAGTAATCCATGCTTTCAACAACTTTCGGATACATTTTTTTCAGCCATTCTGCATCGCCGCTGATGCGCCAGTCGCGGTAAATTTTCATTATCCCTCCGAGCTGACCATCAGATGCTGCATAAAAAGTGGTTGCAACTGGCCTTATCGGTAAAGCTGACCTGAATGTCTGATGTCCATCCTTATCCTGGCTTGGGAAGAATTCAGTCTCACGCAAGGTTCTTTCAAGAGACGGGAACAGGTGCGGCATTGCCTGGGCGTAATTCCACACATGTGTGCATGAGCCGGCGCAGCAGCCTGAATTATCGCCGCAGCCTTCCCAGCTCCACAGCTTGCCGTCGCGCTGACGCAGAACAGTCGGCGATTTAAGAATAGTAAGGTTTGCAGCTATTGCTTCAATAACTTCAGGCGGGAATGTTGAGCTGTAAAATGCATTGCAGAAAAGCTCAGATTTACCGAGAAGATCATTGTAATTTGTTTTCCAGTAGTTTACAACTTCACCTATCCCTGAGAATTTTGATGTGTACCACGGCTTATAGGAAGGATCCTTGCAGGTGCAATCCGGATCGGCGCATTCCTCGTCATCCGGCTCCTGTGAATCCAGTCCGTATTTCATATTCGTATTCGGCACATACCATGCCATCATCAGCTTTATAACTTTTGTCTCACCGGGTTTAAGGGTAAACGGTACAAAAAGTGATGCACCAGGTGCATAATCCTCAACTGGGGAAGCGTTCCTGGTTTCACCCTTCAGTATTGAATTCCAAGCCATTGTCATGGGATCCCACCAGCCTCCCCTGAACCAGCAATGATCTACTACCGTTCCGGGCTCCGTAGTAAATACCGCAAAGTCGCCTTGTTTTTCCGGATTTTCCTTTGTTCCCTGTTCGGATAATACAAAACCTCCGGTAACAGGTTTTATTGAAGATTTTCCGCCCGGCTGGCTCATGAAGTTTTTGGTATTATAGGAAAATATGGCTTCAAGCGGTATATCACCTGTATTGGTAAATGAATATTCCAAAGCACCGGCAGGGAGGCTTGAATTATCGGCATCAGCAGGTATAAAAGGGCTCCATCCCTTTATCATGACATCCATGGGAATATCATCATCCTCAAGCTCAATTCCGGCAAACGGGAATCTTGCATGGAATGTGGCATTCATGAACCTGGGAAGACCGTATGTTGAACCCGCGGAACCATTACCTGATCCCGGTTGCCCGAATTTTTTCCATTCCGGCACCTGCCCTTCAAGGATTTTTACCCTGTTCTCAATTCCCTTCACTGATATGGCAGCGAACATGCATGGTTCATTGAACACTTCGGGACGGTTCCTTACCGACATATGGGAAATGGCCCCTGTCCCTTCGATACAAAACATCCCTGCTCCAATACCTCCGATCGGGAATGCTATCCTGTTCAGGTACTCTCCTGAATAGGTACCATTAT
The DNA here is from genome assembly GCA_964525415.1 of uncultured Rikenellaceae bacterium. Lineage (GTDB taxonomy): Bacteria > Bacteroidota > Bacteroidia > Bacteroidales > VadinHA17 > LD21. The sequence continues at coordinate 9,915 of CAZGGZ010000032.1, forward strand.
ACTCATGATAATCAGAAATTACATTTTCTTGTTGAGTGCATGAGGATAGAATAAGATAAACACAGGTTAAAGGAACCAGTAAATGATTTAAGAACCTTTTCATTTGTTTTTTTCTTTCAGTTTCAATTTAGTTAGCCTCTGTCCCAATTACAGGAATTATCTCGGGAATCCCCGGCACCGGTCCGAATTCATAGGTTTTCGGGCCAAGGTACATATCTGAATTCATCACCTCATCCCAGGTGATATCCTTGCCGGTATATGCCGACATCCTTCCCATTATGGTTACTAATGTTGAAACGACCTGGGCTTCAGCATCATTTACAATATTCCCGGTACGGATGCCTGTCACCAGGTTTATATGTTCCTGTATATACGGATCTGTCACTTTCCAGGTATTATCAGTTGATCCTTCCTCAGGCATCGGATATTTCCATATCTCTTCCCCTTTCAGGTTGAACAGTGTTCCCCTGGCATCTGCAAATCCCTGTGTGCCAACAATAAACTGCTTTGTCAGATTGCTGCATCCGGTTATCTGGCGGGCGGCGCAATGTGTATGCATGCCGTTATCATAAATATATTCCACGCTGAAAAAATCGTACTGGTCGCCGGTTATTCTCCTCTGGCGTCCTCCCCAGCCCATTGCTTTTACCGGATTCTTACCTATATACCAGTTCATTACATCGATTTCATGAATAAACTGTTCCACGATATGATCGCCTGAAAGCCAGCAGAAGTTAGCCCAGTTCCTCAGCATATATTCCATATCTGTCCATCCGGGTTGCCTTTTAATTACCCATAGTGAACCGCCGTTACGGATTATGTGTGCACTGACGATATCTCCTATTTCACCGTTGATCACCCTCCGCCTGGTTTCCATAAAATCTTTCTGAACCCTTCTGATTGTCCCGGTAACCATGCATAATCCTTTCTCTTTTGCTCTTTCGATGGAAACCATAACAGAACGGGCTCCTGCTGGATCAACCGCACATGGTTTTTCAAGAAAGATATGTTTGCCGGCTTTTACTGCCGCGTCAATATGGGCAGGACGGAAATGAGGCGGGGTGCAAAGGAGTACTACATCAACGCCTGAGTCAATTACCTTCTGATAATTGTCAAATCCTGTAAAGCATTTTTCATCATCTATTTCAATATTCCTTTCTTTTTTAAGCTGTTCCCTGCACTGATCAAGCCTGTCCTGGAAAACATCCCCGAGAGCCGTTATCTGAAGATTTGGACCAGCGTCCACGAAATTAACTGCTGCCCCTGTGCCCCTGCCGCCGCAGCCTACCAGTCCTGCTTTCAGAACAGGACCATCAGGTGCCTGTGTCAGAAGGACCGGAAGCTTTTCTTCCCCTTTTTTGGGTTCTTTTTCCTTGCATGAGGCAATGATGCTCATTGAACCCAGTGCTGCCGCGGCCATTGTTGTTTCGGCGATAAACTTCCTGCGGCCGATGTTCTTTTGTGAGGTTTCTTTTTTCATATCAGTATATTTTATTAAAAATCAATATTAAGTGTTTCTAATACACTTCTAATTCACGCCATGAAGGTATCGCAGGGAATTTAGCGTGAGGTTCAGTCTGATACCAGTAGCAAACCGAAGCTATATCCGATTTCTGTGCAAGGTATCTTCCTCCCTGCCTCCAGCCAAGGTCCTGTATGGTTACTTTCAGGTCTTTGTCAAACCTTACAGGATCCATTATATGCCAGCGGTACATCCCGAAGCGCTGCATCACATTATAATGCCCATCCCCGCGTATTACCTGGTGAAGACCTGTATAAGGAGTACTGAATTCGGTATAATTGACCTCTTCAACACCTGCGGCATTCTTCTTCCTGGTGTCAAAATCATAAGAGCCGCAGAAATAATCTTCCGTTCCTGTGCCGCATATTGTCGGGAATTTGGTATCGCCGTCCATGAAGAATTTGATTTCACCTTCGCCCCACCAGCCGTTATTATTTACACCAAGGGCCATATAAACACCCACGTATTGGCCTTTGCCTTTAATTCCATCAACAATAGTATAATCTGATGTGCTATTCGGATTAGCCCTGCGGAACTGGGCGTGGAAATAGCCTGCATCAGCGGGTACTTCAGTGAGAGTATAATCGATCTGGTAATAGAGCGTCATCCTGTCTTCATCGCCTGTATTTGTCATGGTAATCTTGCATCTCTTCCTGAACGGCATTGCCCAGTAGCAGTTGAAAGCGCTTCCCGGATTGACGCATATTGCCAGTGATGTCAGCGGGGCGTAGCTTCCCCAGCCCATAGCAAAAAAATCTCCGACAGGACATTCCACGGAAGGTTCAGTTTCACCATCCCAATAGATACGTAAAATATTATAACGCCACTTGCCTGCAGGTGTCATCCAGATATGCTGGATCGCCCCGGGGCCTTCAATATCTGCAAGTGTAAATGTTTCTCCGGGCATGATCCTGACAAATGGATTTACCTTCCATCCCTGGCCCAGATCGCGTGCTGCATTATACGCATTTGCTACATTGGGTTTATCTTTATCAGCAACAGGGTCGGCCATCCCGGCTTTGCCCTTTTCTCCTGTAAAATTTTCGGGACTTATTGAACGTGTTTTCGCATCGGACAACCTGTAAAGGTTACCCATATTCATGTCAAGTCCGTTGAATTTGCTTTGCGTAAATGCAAATAATGGCAAAAAGCAGATTACTGCAATAACCAATAGAATCCTTTTCATATTATTAAGATTAGATTTAGTATCAAAACAATCTAAAATTAATAAATATGAAGGAAACGAAAAAAAATAACC
>CAZGGZ010000032.1:12794-32998 GCA_964525415.1 uncultured Rikenellaceae bacterium
ACCAGATATACCTTAAAGAAAGAGCGCCTCCATCTCCATGGAAACGCGATTCATTTATAAAATTGAATGCGGGTTTCCAGTCAATACTTATATTGATCGGAAGCTCCGTAAAGTTATATTCCAATCCCAGTATACCATCAACGCCAATATATGTTCCTGATCCAGCCGAATAGCTGCTTCCCCAAAAACCAGCATGCGCTCCAATGCCGAAATACCAGTTAAGCCATTATATAAACCTCCTCTAAACCCAATAGCATTATTGTAATCCCGGGCTGAAGCAAATGTTATGAGAAACATCGCAATTGTCAAAGTCAAAATAATCTTTTTAATGATAAAATGTTTTAGATTTTGAAGTATAATTTAACTTTCTGTTGAACAATAAAAGGACGAAAATTATATTAAAAATTTAGTTTCATCAAATTCATATGATTGTGTAATTTTTATAAAAAGTATTTAATCCGAGATACTTTTTCAGGAATAACTTACCCTTATATTTCAGAGACAGCCTGTTAAATGAGGGATCATGATCAAAAGTCCAGTTCTTTCGGTTAATGTGGTCCATCATCACCAGGGGATGCAAATCAGTGAATAGTTTAAGCGCATCAATTGATGAATAATCATAAGTTGAGTCTTTGTCGAGCTTATGGATCCAGTTTATGTTTTCATAGAAATTTGATGCATTTTTCATTTTCTTCATCATCACGGAAGGTTCTTTTACCCATCCATAGTGATAAACGTATGCATCAACAGGTTTGACATTCAGCTTTTTATTGTCTCCCTTTCTGAAACCCTGAGCATCCCTGAATGAATATATTGATTTATCATTCCTTACAATTCTTATTTCATGCCTGTACCATTGCTGCGAAACACCAACATAATCATAGGAGCCGTAAAAATGAAGATAATTGAAAAGCAATCCGTCAACCATACTATTATCCTTCCATTTTCCCATCTCTGAATAAATCTTTTCAAGGTATTTCTCGTGGATAACTTCATCGCCCTGGATATAGAATGCCCAGTCAGAATCAGGAGGAACTTCCCTTAAAGCCTTGTTTGTCTCAGAAGCGAACACTTCTCCAAGCTTTTTCATTGCAGGTGAATCGTCCCAGACAGTGTTTATTATTCTGATCTTCTCCACATCAATGCCCCGGATTAGCTCCTCTGTTCCATCATTGCAGTTTCCCACCGCAACAACAAAATCGTCGCAAAGAGGTAAAATGGACTTAATAGCTTCAACAACAGGATAATCATATTTTACTGCATCCCGGATGAATGTAAATCCTGTGACTTTCATGGCTCAGATTTGTTTGTAATTAAAACAATATCTTATTGTACAAATTTATAATACATTTTCTTATTGATTTAAATCACGGATTTATTCTATAGAAATAGAAATCACCTGTAAGCGATGTTGATTCCCAAGGTACTTGCTGTTTACCTGAGGTTCCCGAGACAATGCTCCTGACATTCTGGAACATCTGCAGAATTGTAATACCAGGTATTCTTATGCTTTCAAGGATCGCTGAAGTATAAAGCCCGTTTCTGCCGCTTCCGTCCGATGCGGTGCTTCCCGGTGCGGTTGCATATGCAATGAGGGTGCCTGACGGAGCATTCATATATGCAAGTCCCCTCCCCGATGCTGCCCTTGTCCAGCTTCTTTCAAAAGGATTATTTCTGCAGGCGTCAAGTATTATTATGTTAATGTCTGTACCGGAAGCTTCCATAAGCGCCAGTATTCTGTCGGCCTGTACACAATCATACTCTACCTGCTCTTCCGATCGGAGGTTTGCGTCAACCGGGATCAGGTAATTATATCCCTTTGCCTGAATTCCATGGCCGGCATAGAAAAACAATCCCACATCATAGCTTTTAAGCTTTTCTCCGAAATCATCCATTACCTGTTTCATCTGGCTCTGGTTTAGGTTTTCATATTTCAGAACATCAAAGCCATATTGCTCTAAAGCTGTCTTCATTTCCCTCGCATCATTTTCGGGATTAGCCAGCACTGATGCCTGGTAATTGCCGTTCCCGATTACCAGGGCAAGCCGCTTTTGAGATGAGCTCATGGCTTGAGAAACTGAAGCCTGAGGTTTTTGGGTTGTAATTGCCTTATTTTCAGCTTTTACTGAAGGAGTGTAAGCCAATGGTGCATCGAACGACCATAATTTAGTATCCACTCCTCCTTTTGCAAGCACCTCATTTACTGAACCTGATGCAAGACCTGATCCGTCAGGGGTGAATTCCACTGAGGCTAAAGCCAGATTATGAGCCTCCCATTCCGTATACAATGAACATTCGGGGATGCTCCATATCCTGATAAATTTATCCTTTCCTCCCGACGCCAGGAAATTCCCCGAAGGATGGAAAGAAATTGCAGTGAGTCCTTCCGGATGTGCCTGCCATGTATTGACCGATTCCATTGACGGGTATGTACCAAGCCAGACCTTCCCGCTTAATGAAGCACCGGCCACCCGGGATCCATCAGAAGAGAATTCTATAGATCTTATCTCTGCAACCGGTATATTGATTAAACTTAAATTATAAGTTCTGAGATCAAACACAATAATTACACTCTCCCTTGTTCCGATCAGCACTTTGTCACCATCAGGCGCCGCCGCAATCGTTAAAGGTGTCGTTGTAGGAAGCTTTTGCTTATGCACTGTCTTATATGTGGAAGCATTGACCATGACAACCTCTCCATTCTTCCGGAGATACACTATATTTTCTCCTGTGCTTGAGAAACATGCGGCGTTCTCAACCAGCTTGCTGTCCTTTATGGCTTTTTTCCTTGTCCTGCTTGCCAGATCCCAGATTTCAAGACGGCTTATCTTGGTAAGAAGCATGCTTTTGTTATCAGGGCTTAAATCCACATCAAAGGCAAAATCGTCTATAGTCTCAGTATCTTTCTTTACAGACCTGAAAATCTCCTTCCCGGTCACCGGATCGAATGACTTTGCATAGCCTCCGATATACATATATTTCCCGTCAGACGAAAAGGATATTGCAGAAGTTGTTATGTGATTATTGCCAAAATCTCTCAGAAGTTTCTGGGCATTAAGATGATTACCAGTGACCAGAATCAGAATCAAAACCAGTAACTTTTTCATTCTGTTTTACTCATGTAGAAAACAAATTTACACCTTAAAATCTATATGTCAAATAAAACAATTTTGCTTTGAAATTATGGATTTCTTAAATTAGCTTTTCTTAAATCATTCCAATATGAAAAAATTACTCTTTTCTGTCCTTATGCTCCTTATTACAATAAATTATTCATTTAGTCAGTCATTTGACTGGAACATCCGGGCAGGCATAAACATAATGGATTCGAAGACTTCCGGCAAAGATGTTTCAGTGTTATATCATGCCGGAGCAGAAGCAGGTGTCAGGATCACCAACTTCGGATTTTACGGTGAGGCTTTGTACTCAGCTCATGAAAACCAGTACGGAGGAGACCCTGTAGGTTATTTTGTTCCCGCTATTCTAATGAAGGGATATATGAGGAAAATCCTTTTTGGTGAAATGGGTGGCGCTTTGGCATTAAAGATAGACGATTCAGGCATACCTGATGACACCAGGAATCCTGAAAGTATTTTTTACGCTTTTGCAGGAATGGGCCTTCATATCTCAAAATTTGATCTTTCCTTCCGTGCCAATTTAAAGCAATCATACGCCATTATGCAGGTTACTGCTGCAGTGAAATTTTAATAATAGAACCACTTCCTTGTCAGTATTGCTGAAAGGACCCTGAAAAAAATATATTGCTTTACAGATTATCTATCCCGCATAAATCCCGGATGGATGATCAGATACCTGATACCATCTTGTCAAAATCCTTGACCGGGATTGCTTCGGATGTCACGAAACCAATTCCTGTCAGTTTGCTGACGGCAAGTGAATACTTCAATGCCTGTTCCGTTCCAGGGAAGGTTGCTATGATTACCAGATCCTTTTCTCCAAGGAGCGCATAGATTGAAACGATTTTCCCTTTGTACTTCTTAATAAGCTGATTGGCCTTTTCAGTCCTGCCTGCGCTCATGCCTTTTTTGGCTTCAGGCGAGTATTTTCCGAAAAAAAAGTAAGTTGCCATTTTTCCCTCCTTTTGTTAAAAATGAAACCTGTATTAAATAATCCAGTTAATTTCATATAAAGGTACTAACTAATTAACTGAAAGTCAATAGGTATTGACCCGAACTTAGCGAACAACAACAGCACAGGCAAAAAACAGATCCCCGGTGAAGCCGGCTTGTTTGCTTTTTTTTTGTAAATTTCTTTGAAATAGTCCAGACAGAACCTTCCTGTTCATGATCAAGAAAACTCTTTCACTCCTGATGTTCCTGGTCATTCTGCATTATCCGTGTAATGCTCAATTTTTATTTAAGCTTCAGGCGGGAATGAGTTATATCGAACACCTGTCAACCGGAATAACCTTCAGTTTTTCGGATAAGCATAATATTACTCTTTTGTACGGATCGAATGTATTTATCAATCCAAAGGACTTTTCATCAATTATGTTACAGTATGATTTCGTGGTTAGCGGAATTAATCTTGCTGGAATTACACCCGGAATAGGTATTAAAAGCGGTTATTCAGTTTACACCAATAAATATTATAAATGGAACCTGACGGAAGTTATTCCCTTTATAAGACTTGATTACTGTGTGAGTGAAAAAATTGATGTGTTTCTCGATATGGGAACAGCATTATCCATCGAACACTCGGTTAAAAGGAGAAGCTACGGTGAGATCGGAATGTACAGGAAATATCTTCCGGAATTCAAATTGGGATTGAATTATAGATTATGAAGGAACACCTGAAAAATATACTCGTCATTTTCATTGTTGCTCTCGCTTCCTGCAGCAGAGTTGAGTATTATCCTGATAAACAGAGTGTTTATGATGGGACGTATATCCTGGCTCATAAAGGAGGAGGAGATTCAGACGAAGGAAATACTGTTGAAGCATGTATACTGGGATTAAATCTTCTTGACGGGATTGAGGTTGATATTCAGACGAGCTCTGACAACACGTTATGGTTAAGCCATTCACCGCTGCTGTCCTCTTGCGGATCCTTTGAGGAAGATTGCTTTGTATCACATTCCGATGCTGAAATAATTGAAATTGATACCTGCCTTGGCAATGATATAAATTATTCAAGGCTGGAGGCTGTATTTCAGTATATGACCAATAATTATCCGGATAAGTTTATTTCGCTGGACGCGAAAGCCTGGACACCGTGCGGAATTTCAGGCATCAACCTCATAAGGACCATGAATTTATTTGCCCAGGCAGTAATTGACCTTACTATAAAATTTCACCTGGAAAACAGGGTAATGGTAGAGTCTGAAAATGGCGATTTTCTCTATTATATTAAGAAGAACTGTGATTTTATAGAAACATACCTCACGTCATTCGGCGATTTTGAGCTTGGCATTTCAAGAGCTCTTGACGCCGGATTCTCGGGTATTTCTTTTGCTTATAAAGTTAAAGAACCTATCTCAAAAGCCCAGATCGATCTTATTCACAGGAAAGGTCTTAAAATTCAACTCTGGACCGTTAATGATTCAAGTGATATGAGCGAAGCTGTTTCGCTTAATCCCGATTTTATTCAAACCGACAATCTGGAATACAACACCGGCAAGAGCAATCGGTAATTACTGGCTCACTGATGCAAGAACCTCTTTCCCGAATTCCATGCATTCAGGCCGTTTCAGATTATCATACTCTTTTATCCCGGGGAATGACTGCATCTGCTTCCTTACATCAGGTTCCATAAGACCCCAGGTTACCCTGCCGAGGAAAACTCTGGAAGGCACATTGCTTACTCCGCAGATCTTTGCAAGGTGATTGTCAATAAAGGCAGCGGTTTGCTCGGGTCCTGCAGGCCGCATCATATTCCCGCAGACAGCAAAATAACCCCTGATTTTGCTTTTAAGCGTCTCCTTGTTCTTCTCCAGATACTCCTGCAGGAGCTGTGATGTTACACCGGCACGTATAGCGCCCCCTATCACAACATGGTCAAAGCCCGAAAGATCGGGATTCTCGCGGACATCAAATACGTTTGCAATTCCATCCATCCCCTCTGAGATCCATACTCCGGCGTCGCGGGTTGAACCGCACCATGTTGCATAAAGAACTGCCCATTTCATACCGGAGGGCATTGGATAATATTCCAGCGGGAAAGCCTTTTTTGATACCATAAGTGCACTCATGCCAAGTAATCCTGTTTTAATAAAGTTTCTTTTGTTCATTTTATAATAATCATGTTTTACTATACAAATATACTCACAGGGATGCAGATGGCAAAAGATTGAAGTTCACTTACTGTCCAGCAATTCTTTCAGATCCGGGTAAGTTTTTTCAACCATCTTGCTGATCTCAGATGCTCCAATTTCCTGACTATAATTAGCAATGTACTCTGCTTCAGAGGATTTTACGGTGCCAGATCTCAAATCAAGCTCCATAACCCTGAACGGATCAGAACAGAAAAGCAGTATTTCATTCTCATTTCCCCAGCTTATAAAAACCGGCTTTATGTCAAGAGTATACCTTGCCAGTGAGGTTTTATTGATATAGTCCTCAACTGACAATATTTTGTTACTGCAGTAAGCTATTTGTGAACCTGATTCAGAGAGTGAGGGAAGAGCTTCCTCATCTGAATACTTCAGTATCCTGCCTGAACTAATATTATACAAATATATTCCGTTAATCGAATCAGGCAGGTTGATATTCACTATGCCAATGGCAATATCTGAACCATTCTTCTCAATGCGGGTTTTATACCTCACCGGCCAGCCATTTACATCTCCAAGCCCGGCAACCAGTAAAGTAGATTTGCTGATAGTGTCTGTTTTAAAAAGACCGAAAAGCTGCCTGATCTCTTTTGTCTGTCCTCCGTCAGGAAAACGGCTTATCCCCTTTGGATTCCTGTATTCTCTTATCTGCGCCAGATAATAGCATGAAGAACCTGTTAACACTCCTCCGGTCGACCTTTTAAATGAATATGCCAGCTCTCTGTGATAACATGAACTCAGCAACAATATGCTTGCTATTATCAGAATTCCTATTCTGCTTTTCATCTCTTGTTATCCCTGATCAATAGATTTCGTTATTTTAACTGATTAAGCATAAATTTAATACATTGTTTTATAAATTTCTTTGTAAATTGATGTCAATTTTTTAAAAGTTCAATAAAACAGGAGGTTAACCATGAGAAAAAGTCTTATTTATTTACTTTCACTATTGCTGCTCCTCACAGGCTCATGCAGTAATAAAGGAAAAAATATTATTACAGGCGTATACGAAGGAGATAATGGAAGAGCTATTTACTATGATACAGACGAGAAGCAGGGAAATCTTTTTATTTCCGATAATTTATTTCTGTACACTATTCTTGACAAGACAGAAAACAATGCATGGATACTGATAGAACAGGCACCTGCTATTGTAGAAGAAGGCCGGGTTGAAACGGAGCTTCAGCTTTATAATATTCCTGAATCAAGGCAGATTATTCTTGAAGACATTGATCCTTCCTATTCTCTCTCCGGAAGCAGATTTGAGAAAAAAGACGGAGAAGACTGCCTTCTGATAACTCTGAGTGATGGATCTGAAAAAAATATCACATTAAAAGATTTGCTGGCAAAGACAAAATCAGCTGTGTCTGAATCCGCTGAAACTATATCCGAAGCTCCGGGCGACATCGAACAGGGGGTACCTGCTGAAAGTGCAACAAAAGCCGTATTTAATGCCGTAGTTTTATTAAAGCTTGGTACAGAGGAGGACCAGATAGGTCAGGGCATGGTTGATAAACAGCTGGAAGGCGGAAGATTTATTTATGCAGTACCTTCTTTTGCCGCTTTTAATAACCAGCTTTTCATTGTAGATGCCATTAATTTCAGGGTGCTGGTTTATGATTATTCCGGAAATTTTGTGAGAAAAATAAGCTATCCCGAAAAATCTGAAAACGGATCCGTGAATGTGGTTATGGATATTTGTGTTGATAAGGGAGTATTGTACCTCGCTGCAAACTATTCAAATGTAGTTTATGTGGTAGATTCTGAAACTGAGGATATTATTGAGATCATTACCGGATCCGATACGGAAAAAGGTAAATTCAAATATCTGGATATTCTCGCGCTTGATCATGAGAAGAATCTCTTAATATCTGATTATGAGTACAATATACTTTATGTTTACAAAAAGGACGTGGATGGCATGCATCTTCTAAGAGGCTTACCCTATACAGAGAAAGATCAGTTTGTATTTGATACCGAAGGAAAGAACTATTCGGCTGCATCAGACGGACAGGAAGTGACAGTATCTGATTCACAGGGAAATGTTATCGGCAGTTTCATGTACAAATCTCCATCCGGTAATTCGCATATAATTGATATTGACGACAATAATGTCATTTACATCCAGACTATGGAATCTGAATCTCCTGGTGCTCAATACGATGAAGGTTCATACCTTAAAGTCATGCAACAGGATGGCACTATTCTGAATGATTATCCCGTTCCCGTGTGGCCGGGAGGACCAATGACAAAATATATTGTTGTGGATGAACAGGGGAATATTTTTGTTGCTCAATATGATTTTACCGGATCATCTGATACTGAATCACAGGATATTCCTCCTACAGGATTGCTGATCAGTAAAGCAGAATAAGAATGGATCCCCGGCAGCGCATTCTCAATATCCTTCAGCGAAAACCAGTTGACCGGATTCCTGTGGATATATGGCACACTCCTGAAGTCGAGACTGACCTGAAAAACTATTGCGGTGCCAGTGATGATTTTGAAATGTGGAAGAAACTGGTGAGATCGTACAAACAAAACTCAATAAGAATATATTCAGAATGAAAACAAGGGTGCTGTCATTACTTTACTTCCTTACAGGAATTTTATTCATAATTCTCGAAAATAATTCTTCTGCCCTCACCCAGTTCATATTTAAGGCACTTATTATACCGTGGCTTATAATAATACTCATCTTGAATGTTAAACCTTTAATGAACCGGCTTAACCTGCTCGTAATAGCCGGACTTCTCTTTTCATGGGCCGGAGATATGGTTCTGCAGTTCACTTTTATCCCTGGTCTTATATTATTTCTGATGACTCATGTAATGTATCTTACTGTTTTCATAATTACACCTGGCAAAAATGTAATATTTACAAAACGCTCTTATCTGCTGATCATTGTATTGATTTATGGAGCACTCCTGGTTTATCTTTTATATGGTGACCTTGGTGATATGCGACTGCCGGTACTGGTGTACGCCATTATTATACTTGCTATGCTTGCAGCAGCAATAAACAGGCTGGAAAAAGTGAACAGACCAAGCTACTGGCTGGTTCTTGCAGGCGCCATTCTTTTTGTCATCTCCGACTCTGCAATAGCTATAAATAAGTTCAGTTGGGATTTTAATTATTCAAGTGTAGTAATAATGTTAACCTATATTGCTGCACAATATCTTATTACGATTGGATTCTTAAAACAGTATCCCCTGAAACAAATTCCTGAAATAATTTAAAATATTCCCGGTACCATTTCGTCTATGGTGGTATAAGATCCTTTTAAAATGAGTCCAAAAGAGTCGGAAAAAATAACAGCTGCCTATAAAGACGAGCATAAGCGTTTGCTCGGCTATATCAGGAACCGGATTTCCGACAGGGTTGAGGCTGAGGACATACTGCAGGATGTTTTCTACCAGTTAACCATTGGATTCAGTGATTTAAGGAGAATTGAAAATCTGACAGCATGGCTCTATAAGGTGGCAGACAACCGTATCACGGATCTTTTCCGTAAGAAGAAACCGGTTACTCTTCATTATAAAGATAATGCAGTTGAAGGAGAAGAAGGTCCCCTGAAGCTTGAGGAAATTTTGCCGTCGGTAGGGACAACTCCCGAAGATGAAGAGCTTAAGGAGATGATATGGGAAACCATCGGGGAGACACTGTCAGAATTGCCTGAAGAGCAAAGAAGCGTCTTTGTTGAAAACGAGTTCGAGGATAAAAGCTTCAAAGAGATTTCTGAAAAGACCGGTGTTGGAGTCAATACTCTCATCTCGCGTAAACGATACGCCGTGCTGGCTCTCAGGGAAAACCTTGACGAATTGTATAAACTTTTTAAAAATCAGTAGTATGAAAGCACTAAATGTATTAAAGTATGTCGGTTTCGGTATTCTTGGAGTCGGTCTTATCATAGGTGTAATATTCGGCGTTCAGGCCCTCTGGAACTGGCTGATACCAGAATTATTCAACGGACCGGTTCTCACCTACTGGCAGACCCTCGGATTATTCTTCCTGTCAAAGATCCTTCTAACCGGTATTGCTCCTGGATCTCAGCATAACCATGATAAAAAGTGGAAGAAGAAATTCCAGGAAAAATGCAAGCAGAAAGCTGCCGGAGAACAGAATATTATAACTGCTGAACAGGTTTAATATGAAGCCTGAAAGCAGAAGCACCAGAGTATGTCCTGTTGAACTGGCAGGCAGCCTTGATAGTTTCCTGAGGAGGCTGGTTCAGAATCCCCGGAGGATATTAAAACCATATATTCTTCCGGGGATGACAATCCTCGATCTGGGTTGTGGTCCTGGTTTCTTTACCATTGAAATCGCAAAGATGCTTAATTGCTCCGGGAAAGTGATCGCTGCCGATCTTCAGGAAGGAATGCTTGAAAAAGTAAAAACGAAAATCAGTGGGACTCAGCTTGAAAAGAAAATCGAGCTCCATAAATGCGAAGCTGACAGGATTGGTGTAACTTCCAAAGTAGATTTTGTTCTTGCTTTTTATGTTGTTCACGAGGTTAAAGACCATATTAGGCTTTTTGAAGAACTGAGAACAATACTGCAGCCGGGAGGTAAGATATTAATCATTGAGCCAGGATTCCATGTTTCACTCAAATCTTTTGAAGAAATGGTCAGAAAATTTTCGGAAAGCGGCTTTAAAGTTACGGCCAGACCGAAAAACCTTTTCAGCCATTCTGTATTGGCACAAAAAGACTGAATCTCAATCCCTTTAAATTCCAGGATTTTTTATCCCGCAGATCATTGATCTTGCGGGACTTTTTATTTTTTACTATCTTTAAAGTATAAGTTCAATCAGGAAGCACATAAAAAATGAACAGGACTATAATTTCAATATTGTTCATTTTAATTAATCATGTTATATGTTCTCAGGATCTGACTCAGACCATCAGAGGGAAAGTGGTTGATTCCCAAACCGAAGCCCCTTTGTTTGGAGCCGTATTAATAATCAGAAATTCTGATCCGGTTCTGGGTACAAGGACTGATATTGACGGGAATTTTGTGATTGAGAAAGTTCCTGCCGGAAGACAGAGTGTTGAAGTCAGCCATATAGGTTATTTGTCACGTGCCCTGGAGAATATTTTTATAACCTCAAACAAGGAGACATACTTAAATATAATACTTGAAGAATCAGTAACTTCATTGAACGAGGTATTTATAACGCATAAGCTGAATAAGGATCAGCCATTAAATCAGAATGCTGCGGTATCTGCCAGGACATTTTCAATAGAAGAGACCGAAAAGTATTCAGGAAGTATCGGCGATCCTGCAAGGATGGCTTCGAATTTCGCTGGCATAGCCACAATATGTGATCAACGAAATGATATTGTAATTCGCGGAAATTCCCCTCTGGGTGTGTTGTGGCGGCTTGATGGGATTGATATACCAAATCCCAACCATTTTTCGTCCTTTGGCGCCAGCGGAGGTCCGATAAGTATTTTGAACAATAATCTTCTGACCAATTCCGATTTTTTTACCGGCGCTTTTCCGGCAGAATACGGAAATGCCCTTAGCGGTGTTTTCGATCTTAAAATGCGGTCAGCAAGCAACCTGAAATATGAATTTGCAGCCCAGGTTGGAATGAATGGTTTTGAGCTCGGAGCTGAAGGCCCAATAGACAAAAACTTTTCTTCTTTTCTCATAAGTTACAGATTTTCAACGCTTGCCATAGTCGATGCTATGGGTTTTAAGGTAGGGATAGATGCTATCCCCTATTTCCAGGATGTTTCATTCAAATTAACCTCAAACAATACAAAATTCGGTAAATTCTCCTTAGTCGGGATCGGCGGTTACAGCTATGTCAATGAATTTGATTCTAAAAAGGATACTGCTGAACTTAAGAACGGACGGGGAGAAGATTTCACTTTCGGATCAGGAATGGGCGCTGTCGGATTAATTCATAAACTGCTTATAAACAATAAAATCAATATAGAAAATATAATTTCCTTTTCATACACAATCAGCCATATTTCTGAAGATAATTTTTCAATCCAGCTTCCTGAACCTTCTGCACGTTACCGCCAGAAATCTGATGAAAAAGGGATTAACTTTTCTTCCAGTGCCAGGTATAAACCAAATCCAGGAAATGTTTTTCAGGGTGGAATAAGTCTCCAGATGCTTAATTTTCAGTTTACAGACAGTGTAAGATCGGGAAATGATTTCATTGTAAATCTCAATCAGAAAGGAAATTACAATCTCCTGAAATCCCATATCCAGTGGCAGCATAAATTCTCTGATAATTTACTTGTTTACAACGGATTGCATTTCCTGCTTTTTACATTTAACAACAAATCGTCAATTGAACCAAGGATCGGGCTGAAATGGGATTTTCATTCAAGGCATTCACTGAATATCGGATTTGGATTGCATGGCCAGCTTATTCCCCGTATGTTCTATGTTGTTGAAAGTGAAACAGATCCTGGTGAATACGATCCGCTGAATCAGAAGCTTGGTTTCTCGAAAAGCATGCATTCCGTTATTGGTTACAACTTCCTGATATCTGAGAATTTGCGATTGAAATTTGAAACATATTTTCAGTATTTGCATGAAATTCCCGTGAAAGAGGGAAATCCGGCCTATTCAATCATAAACTTTGGCGACAGCTATTTTGACCAGCTTCCTATCATTGATAGTCTTGTAAATAAAGGGACAGGAAAAAATTACGGAATAGAATTAACCCTGGAGAAATTTCTCGATAAAGGTTTTTATGCTCTTTTTACCGGTTCATTGTATGAATCAAAATACAGGGGATTTGATGGTATTGAAAGAAACAGTGCATTCAACGGGAATTTTATTTTGAATACTCTTGCAGGAAAGGAATTCAGGCTTGGAAAGCATAATTACCTAAGCCTGGATTTAAAAGTGACTTATGCCGGAAGCCTAAGATATGTGCCTTATGACATTGAACAGGTCGCAACTGACTATTATATAAGGCATTTTGACTGGAGCAGGGCTTATCAGGACCGCAGAAAGGATTATTTCAGGCTTAACGGACGTTTTGGATACAAGATGATCAGGGAAAAATTCAGCGTCGAGCTTGCTGTTGATTTCATGAATTTAACAAATCACAGGGATATCTTTACGGAGTACTTTAATTCAAAAACCGGAGAAATGGAATACTCCTACCAGTTTCCTTTCCTGCCAATCGGGTTTCTCAGGTTTCAGTTCTAAAATCCCTGTCTTTTGCCTTATCTGCTTGTGAAACAGTATTTTTTTGACAAAAACCGGTAGTTTTTGACGAATGATAGTTTATTAATTAGTAAAATATGCCAATTTTGAAGTAATTTTATAGGGATAATCTGATGTAATTCTGTTAATTCCCCCGATATGGCAGAAATTAAGAATTTACTGGTTGAAGGCACTTTTAAGACTCCCCACATTGATTTCAATCGGATGACGGGTGACTTAATATTATCCGGCAAGTCAATCCCGGAAAATGCTGCCAATGTATATGATCCGCTCCTGGAATGGATTGCAGAGTATATAAAAGCACCGTGCAACACTACCAATCTTCGTCTTAATCTTGAGTATTTCAATACAGCATCATCGATCTGGCTTGCTAAAATTATTAAAACCTTAAGCACTATTAATAAGCCTGAGTATGTTCTCCTCATTCACCTCTATGTGGATATTGAGGATACCGATACGCTGGATTATGATGAGATAAAAGGTATCATGGGTTCACTTATCGATAATATTGGCGAACCGACGCTCAGCGTAGGAATAAAAATCTACGGCCTTGATGAGGATGGCAAGATAGTCAGGGAATCACAGATCTTTATCTGATAAACTCCTTTGAATTACACTTACAGTTTCTGGTCACATAACCATTGGATAGGCACCAATATATGGTGTGTCTTTCTTTGGGCGCTTTAGCAGGGTACTTATCTCAGAGGGTAATACAGACGCTGCTTTTGCTCCGGGGAATGCTGGTATCAACCTGTAATTTCCAATTTCCGTGCTCATAAAAACGCTGTAATCTAAAAATAAGGAGCTGTGAGCGGAAAATTCCGGATGGAGCTTATGAAGACCGGCAGGAGAATCAAGTCCGATTATACAGGTATCATTCTTTGCAGGACTCCATAATATCATCGGAACATTTATCCTGTCTGTACTTTGAACATATACATTATAGTCAAGTTGTTTAAGCTGGGGATTGGGAAGTTTTTCACAAAGCATCCTTCTTTGCCATATATACAATAAAGGCTTGTTAAAATCTTTGCCCCCTGTTAAAAGGTTATTTACAAAAACATGGCCTTCCCTTTTATCAACATCAGGACCGGTTGCCGGATGCCAGCCGAAACGATCCCCGACAGCGCTTCGTTCACTGCGGCTTATACAGGCAGTACTGTTGATCAGAGTGTTCTGGTACATTTTAACATCACAGCTGTTAAGTATATGTATCCCCAGGTCACAATTGACAAACACATTGCCCGCACATACTGCACCCCTGGAGATCTCAAAGAAGAATCCGCTTTCACTCGGCCAGGTTTGCATGTAATTAATCTCATTTGATGAGCTGCCCACTCCTTCCACCCGGTTGTTAAGGAATAACCCGTCAACGTTCCCAACGTCGTACCAGATTCCGTTTGAATGAGGAAGATCAGTAACCAGGTTATCCACGCATTTAACACGGTATGACTGGTTGAAGATCTTCACTGCAGCCGGATAGTATCCATATATCTCTTCAATGTTGTTCCTGGTGAAAATATTCTTTTCAAGAAGTACATCCGAGGAAGCTATTATATATATACCCTCAGTGCTGGTATCACTTATTCTGCAATTCCTGATTGTCAGTTTATCCCCTCTCAGGTAAGCAGCAACGCGTGAGCAGAACGAGATGGTACAATGCTCCAGGGTGGTCCCAACCACATCCTTGCCGTGTTCAGCCTCAGGAGATATTCCTTCAGGCTCCTTTCCATCAACCTCAATAGCCCGGTATGCGTATTGGGTAAAGGTTATCCCTTTTATTACAGGTCCCTTATGATCAGAAATCTTCCCATTACATTCTCCTGTAATCCTGTGGAGTGCTATATTGAAGGCAGTGATTTCAACCAGCTTGTCTTCAGGATCAGCTCCTATGTAAACCAAGCCTGATTCATAATCGATATAGAAAGAATCTTCATCAACCTCTCCTTCATAACCAGCTGACTGTAAATATTTTCCATCCACAAATACCATATCATCATTGAACCTGTGTATTGGTGTTGACTTTCCGTTCCTGTCACGTTGCCACCAGTTTGCAGGCTTTGACGGGAACAGGTATTCCCATTTTGTTGTCCACAGTCCGTTGCCCAGGCTTCTCCATTTATCCACTACATAAGCTCCTTTCATCACCGGCTGTTCATCTGAATAAGGCTGGATCGTGATCCCCTGGTTCAGGATAAGATTACCAGTCCTGTAGGTACCTCCGCGCATTATAATAATATCCCCTGTTTTCACCCTGACAATAGCCTCTTCAATAGTTGTTGGATCAGACAGGGTTGCTCCTTTCGCTTCCTTTTTACCATCAGGTGCAACATAATAAATCATTCCGTCAGTCTCCGGAATCTGCCAGGTCTGACGGACAGGGCCATAAGGGCCTCCTGATGGCTGAGCCCGGACAGTCAGTGAGAAAAGAAGAAAAAAAACATAGATGCTGATTTTACTGGAAGTCACAAAAATCTTTTTTGTACAGTTTGATTTCATGAAACTCAATTTAAGGAACTAACTACCGGAATAAAGATACGAAGATTACCAGATTATAATTTAAAACTCTTTTTAAACAGGGCGCTAAACAAAACAAAAAATCCCGCTGATCAGTGATCGTGCGGGATTCGTGTTTCAAATGCAAAGTATTTTCTTACAGTTATTTAAGCAATTCAATATCTATATCCTGTTTGGTTACCTTTCTGCTCTCAACTGCTACATTCTCCACTATACCAAGGACTTCACCAAAAGTACCTTCCGAAACTGAAGTCACAACCAGGTCGTAGTCCCCTTCTGCCAGGTAAGCTAGATGGTAAATTCCAAGTGTGTCGACCATGTCGGAGCTTACAGCATCCGGGAAACGGCTTGCAGTTTCATCGATCGGATCATTAGCTTCCTCTGCAGCATATGTGCCTGCTTCATAGGCATACACCACTATTCCTGTGTTTTCAGGAATACTGGTCACGTTCCCGCGGATTGCACCAGCCTGATTGTCAACAACAAGTCTGATGACAGGTCTGAGAATATAACGCGGAGAAGCTGACCCCGTTTTATGCACGGATTTTCTTACATCAAAGTCGGCTGTGATTTCAACAGAGCCATTTACCGGGACCCTGAAATTTCCGATTCCCTTGAATCCTGATTCAGTTCCGCTGGGGACAAACAGAGGCTGGATGCTTTCATCCCTGAACTCAATATAGCATCCCGGATTGACAGGTTTTGCAGTACCCAGAACAGGTGCATCAAGCATGAATCTTATCTGTGTGTAATTCCCTGCTCCAAGATCAAAATTGCCAAGGAGATCCGACTCCCCCCTGGTAAGGTCAAGAAGATTGAATGTTTCGGGACCTGCAAAATCTTCTAGGGTCAGCCAGCCGCTGTCACTGGTATGTACCTGTATCTCATTTATTGTAATGAACACTCCCGAAACAGTGCTGCTATCGATCGGTGAATCGGTGATTGATAACATCATTGTCCCTGATCCAGTCTCTTCTTCACATCCTGGAAAGAATACCGGCAGAGCTATTGCTGCCAGGATAAATAACATCTTTTTCATTATCTCTATAATTAATTGTTTGTTTTTTAAAATTATCATGTCAAAAATATGTTCATGAAGATGAACGTATCATGAATTTTTAAAGAAATGATTAAAAACTTTTTGTTTCGCTGATTGATTTCCTTAATTTGTATGCCTTCAAAAGATGCTTTTCGTCAGACATGACCGATAATAAGACACTGATTCTTGGGCTTGGAAATGATATTCTTACAGACGACGGGATAGGACCCCGGCTTGTGCGGGACCTTTCTCAGATATTTAACGGACAGGATATTTTTTTTAATACTGCATCCTGCGGGGGACTTGAGATAATGGAATACATAAGAGGGTACCGGAAAGTGATATTTATTGATGCAATAAGGACAATGAATGGCAAACCGGGGAATGTTTATCATTTTATTCCCTCTGATTTCACTGAAACTTCCCATCTTTCAAATGTTCATGATATCAGCTTCATAACAGCTCTTAAAATGGGTAAAATCCTGGAACTTGATCTTCCTTCAGATTTGCATATTATTGCTGTTGAGATTGTTGAGGACATGGAGTTCAGTGAAGATTTTACCCCCTCTGTCAAAGAAAGTTATCCGGGAATACTGGAAAAAGTAACCGCACTTATAAAACAAAATTTATCCTGATACATTTCTCTGCTGAAGTTTATGCATGGTTATTAAAAATGTTTTGGAAAGAGACCTTAAGATATGGTTTTGCCCGGGTATTTTTTAGATGTGACCTTGCTTGTTTTTAATTTATTTGTAATTTTATATAAAAAGTACCCTGTAATTGATATTATCTATACAAAAAATTATATATAAGATTTTAAGCTACTTTTCAATTCATGCATAACTAAATAAACAAGGAGGAACTTAAGAATGAATGAAAAACAGAAGATTCTGATAATTGAGGATGATACTGACCTGATAGCTGCTATAGCAAAAATACTGGAGAACAAGGGATATAATGCAGTTTGTGCATATGACCCTGAAGAAGGTTTCGAGAAATTAAAAAAGGACAAACCGGATTTGATCATTCTTGATGTAATGTTTGGAAGTAAAGGAGAATCAAAAGGCTTTGATTTTGCACAAAAATTAAAATATGAAAAGCAATTTTCTGATATTCCAATACTGATGATGACAGCTATTAATACAGAGAAACCTTTTTATAACTTCTCACCTGATACGGATGGGGAATTTTTACCTGTTGATGCTTTTCTTGATAAACCGGTTAAATCTGAAGAATTATATTCCAAGGTTGAAGAGCTTTTAAAGCAAAAAACAAGCAAATGGCGGAACTGGCCGCAAAAAGAAGCCTGAATGCTTTAGTCAGATTAGTTGTCATTTTCATCCCGTCTTATCCGATTTGATTTCAGTAATTTTTACATGATTGAGATTAAAAGGGGTAACCGCAAAAGGTTACATGAGATAATCTGTTTTACTTTTAAGAACGCACCTTTTTACATTCTTATGGTGAAATTCAGCATATAAACTTGTTTAAGTTAATTTTTTCTTTAAATTTATTTTCTGAGAGAGAAACAGGTATCAATCAATACATTATCATATATGGAATTCAGTCCAAAAATTGTTGCTTTTCTGTGTAACTGGTGCTCATATACCGGTGCAGATCTGGCAGGAACTTCACGTATGCAATATAAATCAAATGTACGTGCTGTAAGAGTGATGTGTTCAGGCCGAATAGAACCAACTTTTGTGCTCAGAGCATTTAAAGATGGTGCTGATGGAGTACTTATTTGTGGCTGTCACCCGGGTGACTGTCATTACCAGGAAGGAAATTACCGGTGCCTCCGCAGGTTCCTTTTACTGCAAAAATACATTCAGCAGATGGGCATTGAAACAGAAAGGCTTAAGCTTGAATGGATTAGTGCCAGTGAAGGAAAACAATTTGCAGAACTGGTAAACAGTTTTACCGAAACTATTACTGAACTCGGACCCTGCAGGATAAGGGAATCAATGAAGGTCTAATGTTGATATTAAATATCTTAAAATGGAAGGATCGAAACCAAAACTGAAACTTGCCATCTACTGGGCAGCAGCCTGCGGAGGCTGTTGTGTGTCTGTCCTGGATGTGCATGAAAAGCTTTTTGATGTTGTTGCTGCAGCCGACCTGGTATTCTGGCCTATAGCCCTGGATATCAAATATAAGGATGTGGAGGAGATGTCCGATAGCCATATAGATGTGACCCTTTTCAACGGGGCAGTCAGAAACAGCGAAAATGAACATATGGCAAAACTTCTCAGAAAGAAAAGCAGGATCCTGGTTGCATATGGAAGCTGTTCCCATCTTGGAGGCATCCCAGGGCTTGCCAATTTCTCAAATAGGGAGGAAATTTTCAGGCGTGTTTACTCCGAAAGTGAATCAACAGTAAATCCATCTGGATTAAGGCCTCTTGTAGAAACTGATGTCCAAGAGGGGAAACTCACTCTTCCTGATTTCTTTGATGATGTACGTTCCCTTTCCCAGGTAGTGGATGTGGATTATTTTATTCCCGGCTGCCCTCCTCAGACCGAAAGGCTTCTTGAAGTATTTACTGCTATTGTGTCCGGTACCGAACTCCCGCCAAAAGGTTCTGTTATCGGGGCAGGAACAAAGACCCAGTGCGATGAATGCACCAGGAATAAGACTGAGAACAAGCGGATTAAGAAATTTTATCGCCCCTGGGAAGTCAAAGATGACGGAGTAACCTGTTTCATGGAGCAGGGAATATTGTGCATGGGACCGGCAACAAGGGCTGGATGCGGATATCGCTGTATAAAAGGAAATGCCCCCTGCCGCGGCTGTTATGGACCACCTGCAGGCGTTCCGGATCCCGGAGCCAAAATGATGTCAGCAATAGCAAGTATCATAGATGAAAAGGAACCGGAAGAGATCAGCAGGGTGCTTGAAGATGTTGTTGATCCTGCCGGATTGTTTTACCGATTTAGTCTGCCTTCCTCAATAATAAGGAGAAAACTGCTATGAAAAGAATTACAATCGACCCTATTACAAGGCTTGAAGGCCATGGTAAAATAGAGATTTTCCTGAATGATGACGGAGAAGTAAATAATGTCTATTTCCAGGTGCCTGAATTAAGAGGTTTTGAAAAGTTCTGTGAAGGAAGGCCAGTGGAAGAGCTTCCGGCAATTGTTGCAAAGATATGCG
>CAZGGZ010000033.1:0-12160 GCA_964525415.1 uncultured Rikenellaceae bacterium
AAATAATTAACCAGCTATGAAAAAAATATTTATGGTGTTTACACTGGCACCATTCCTTATCAGCAGGGCATTTTCTCAGGAACCAGCTCAACAGGTTGATACATTACGCAAGGATGCGCTGAACGTGTTCTTTACAACAGAAGCTTCTGATTACATAAAAAAAGAGATCCCTTTTATCAATTATGTACGGGACAGAAAAGTTGCCGATGTCTATATAATCTCGACCCAGGAGATTACCGGCTCGGGAGGTTCAGTTTCGACTTTTTTTATCGTGGGACAGGGAAAGTATACCGGAATGGCTGATACTGTGAAATGCAACATCAGTCCTGATGAAACTGCTGATATTAGGAGAGCCAAAGAAGTAAAAGGATTAAAAATGGGATTGATGCGGTATGTACAAAAAACTCCTCTCTCACAGTTTATGGATATCAATTTCAGTGAACCGCTTTCTGAAACAGTATCATCAGATAAATGGAACAGTTGGGTTTACGCTGTAAACATGTATGCTTATGTTTACGGACAATCAACAATTAATATTAATTATCTGTCCGGATCGCTCTCAGCGAACAGGATCACTGAAAAATCTAAATTCGAATCGAGCCTGGGTTTGGATATTGAAACCGATAATATTAAATATGAGGAACCAGGTTTTGATACTACTTACGTTAGCATCTATAAGCAAAAGTCCGGTCATCTTTCCTATGTCAAAAGCATAACTAATCACTGGTCGGCCGGGGCATCATTAAACGTACTTTCTTTCACTTATTCCAATTATGATCTTTCAATAAAGGTTGCACCAGGTATTGAGTATGATATATTTCCATATACAGAATCAACTCGCCGTTTAGTAACTTTTTTGTATAAGGCAGGGGTGGAAATCAATAACTACACTGAAGAGACCGATCGCTTTGAAACAAAAGAAACAGTAGCGTTCCATTCACTTGCCGCTCATACGTCATATATCCAGAAATGGGGGTCAGTCTCCGCAACACTAACCTGGAGCAATTACTTTTTCGACTGGTCATATAACAAGCTCCGTCTTTATACAAACGCCCGATTGAGAATATTTAAGGGAATTCAGTTTAACATCCAGGGACAGGCTTCTATGATCCACGACCAGATTTCACTTCCCCTGGCAAATGCATCACTTGAGGATGTCCTGCTCCGTAGAAAGGAGCAGAAAACGACTTACTCATATTATATGAGTGTTGGCCTTACTTATACTTTTGGATCCATTTATAATAATGTTGTAAATCCGAGATTCTCTGAATAAAGCTAATCCGGAAACAGTTTGTTATTATCCGCCACAAACATTCTTGAAGTTTTAAATCAACACTATCAATAGGATCGTGATAGGTCATCTCAAGGTAAGATGTTCATAATCAAGAATCCGAGGTTCGGTGCCTGATAAAAGACATATCGGGTTACAATTGGTCAGAAAAAATCGTATTTTGTGCAAAATTATATACCCGTTAAGTCTAACAATTTAAAGCATAATCTTATGTCTAAATCAGTAAAAGGAACCATCACAGAGCAGAATCTGCTGAAATCGTTTGCCGGTGAATCACAGGCACGCACACGTTATGATTTTTTTGCCAGTGTCGCAAAAAAAGAAGGTTATGAACAGATAGCAAATATCTTCCAGGAGACTGCTCTCCAGGAAAAAGAGCATGCCAAGAGATTTTTCAAGTTCCTCGAAGGCGGTATGACTGAAATTACAGCCAGCTACCCTGCAGGGATAATCGGTACGACAATGGAAAATCTAAAAGCAGCTGCTGAAGGAGAACGTGAAGAATGGGGTGAAATATATCCCGATTTTGCCGGAACAGCTGAGAAGGAAGGTTTTCCGGAGATTGCAACTGCCTATAAAATGATAGCTAAAGTTGAAGCCGAGCATGAACGCAGGTATCTGAAGCTCCTGCAGAATATTTCAGAAGACCAGGTCTTCATGAAAAAAGGCAAGGTATGGTGGAAATGCCTTAACTGCGGTTATGTGTATGAATCTGCAAAGGCATTTGAAACCTGTCCTGTCTGCCTTCATCCGAAAGCATTTATGCAGATCCGGGAAGAAAACTATTAAAAACTTCAGTTATCAATCTACTGGCAAATGAAAGCATTTCTTTATTTTGGATTAAGTCTTGTTTCAATAATTGTGGCAATTGTCATTCTGGTGAATAGTCTTGATATTAAATCTTTATTCATTCTCCTTTTCAGTCTGGCTGCCGGCATTCTTTTCTGGCTGGGACTGAAGGAATACCAGAAAGATAAAACGAACGATCCGGGAAAACCCTGAAAGAACAGCCTTTGTGTTCCTTTAAATGTACTTTGCAGTTAAGAAGTAGAAATGGGAACAGATATTTTGCTTATAGTTTTAATCGCTGTACTTGTCGGGTATATAATCTATCTCCATATACAGCTCGTAAAGAAGAATCTCTTCATTGAATCGACTGTAAAACGGCTCTCAGGCATTGAAAAGAGCTGGAGTGCAGAAGAAATGAACAGGTTCCTTCAGGAAATAAGGAAAGTACAGCACTACAGCTCTCTCTTCAACGAAAAGCTGTTTGAGGAAAAATCTCTTAATTTCCTGCTTGAGAATAAAAGCGATTCAAGGATCTATATCCACTATACAAAAGAAGAAAGCGTAGCAAGAAACATACTTACTGAAGGATTCCGGTATGCCGATTCATTTTATAAAACCGCTCTTTCTGTCACCAGCGACAGGCTCGACCTCCTGATAAAACATAACAACCGCAAATCGTTTGGCAATTTTCTTATGATTTTGTGCCTCTCCGACAGGATCGTTGATTATTATTCTTCCGAACTTGACAGGCATGGATTAAAAGGTGTTGCCGTTGAGAATATCCTTACTGAAACTGTTCCTTCGCGAAATGAAAATGCCGATACGGTTTACCTGTTGCCCAACCGGTATGTGAAAGGCTTTATCAACCACCAGACAGGTGAGATCACAGTTAATCCTGATTTTAATCCTGCATACGACTCCCCTTCTTTTGCCAGGAATATTGATGCCCTGAAGAAAATGGATAATGAAACAAAAGTGGAATAATATTTGTTATATTCGTCAATCAGTAACTTATTGCTCAATTCAATTATAAATAAATCCTTTGTCAGATATGAAAAAGTCCCTGTTGTTTATTTTATTGATATGCCTGGTATGTACTAATCCCCTGGGTGCTCAGGGGTCACTGCTGAAGAAGGTAACGGGAGCCATGAAGGATGAGCTTCTCGGAACCGGAGGCAGCTCTTCAAAGCAGGAAGCTGAACCCGGATGCGCCTGCGATCAGCCGGAAGCTGTTCTGGATATGAGTAAGTATAAACTTGATTATAAGGAGCTTGAGATCACCACAATGGACGATGGATCATTCCTTGCGCAGGACCGCAGGTCAGGCGATTTTTATATCATAAAGGGAGGAGTTACCCAGGGCCCATATAAGGAAGGAGATCCAAAGATAGCCGGTTATGAGAGTCTTGGTTATAACAGTGAGAACAGTGATGACTGGATAAGCAGGTACCGGGGAATTATAAGCAAATCAGGCGAAAAGTATAGCATTACAATGGGAGGTAAAACTTATGGCCCTTATGCTGAACTTCATGAATTCAGGGTTTCCAGGTCGAGAGATAAATTTGCCTGCTTTGCGGTTGAAAATGTTGTCGCTACCGAAGATGAAGGGAAAAAGATGGAAGAGGCAATAAAAAACGCAAAAAGCGATCAGGAACGTATGGAGCTGGCAATGAAATTCAGCCAGCAGATGACAAACAAAATGATGCAGGGAGGCGGTCCGGAAAGCGGAATGCCAAAGCTTGTTACAAATATTCCAAACGCTGCATTTGATCCGGTAAGTTCTATGGGAGCTCTTTGCGGGAATATAAAATATGATGATATACTTGTGGTTACCTACAATGAAATAATCACCCTGCAGGGAAAGACTCTGTTTAAAATCAACCCGGAGAATTCAAATTGTGATAACCTGTTTGTCAATACAGCTAACACCAAATATGTATCTTACGACTTTGGCACACTGAATTTCAGTGATGGAAAAAGCCTTCCGGATTGCTTCAATCCTCACCTTATTAAAACAGACGGACAGGTGTACCTGGTTTATATGTATTATTCCCCGAAAAGGAATGCTATTGTTCAGTGTAAAATACCCTGGTAAGCTGGATTGAACGTGGCAGGGAAAAAAGCAGGAAGAATTCTCTCTTTTCTGATCCTTCTGGCCGGATTGCATGGATCCGGTCACGCACAGTCTTTAAATTATGCTGAGATCTTCGGCAGCGACTGGCAGAAAGCTCTGTCTTTTGTTGATGAAAATGAAGCCTGGATAAAGCCTGCCCTTGACAGGTTTGATATACCCTATGATGAGGCAATTGCCATAGTTTTTCCTGAGCTGGTCCGTTATTCTGCCCTTCGCGACAAAATGGAAATTACAATGCTCAAAACACTTTACAGGAACCTGGGCGATGATTATGCAGATTTTTCAATAGGAATCTTCCAGGTAAAACCCTCATTTGCTGAAGAAATCCAGGAAAGAGTCTTCTCAGGAACCGACAGGGAGATGAAAGCTTTGTTCCGGAAAAAATCATCTTTCCCCAATAAAAGATTATTCAGGGCATCAGTCATAGAGGATCTTGAAAATCCCGAAACAGAACTTAATTATATTATTGCCTTTTATAAGATCTGCGAAAAGCGTTTTAAAAACACCTGGACAGACGAAAAATCCAGGATCAGGTTTTTTTCAACCGCCTACAATACAGGATTTATTAAAAAAGCGGACGATATTGAATCAATGTCCGATAAAAAATTCTTCAATACCAAACTATTCAGGACCGAAAATTATTCATATGCAGATGTATCGTTGTTCTGGTATGACCAATATTTGCATAATACTCGATAAAATACAACCTTTGTAACTGGTCGTATTTAAATCTAAAATCCATGGCAGCTTTATATCCTGAAACTTTTGCGCGCTTCTATGACCTGATTTACCACAGTATAAGGGACAGCACCGATTCTGAATTCTACCTCGGTGAGATCCTTAAGACAAAAGGTAAAATACTGGAAATCGGCACAGGTACAGGCAGGTTTTTTATCAATGCATTAAAGCAGGGAGCAGATATATACGGCCTGGATATAAGTCCTTCAATGGCTAATGTCCTGCTGAAGAAACTTGACAAAAAAGACCATTACAGGATCAGTATCCAAAGTATTATTGATTTTAAGCATGATCTGAAATTTGATCTCATAATAGCTCCTTTCAGGGTATTCATGCATCTTATTGAAAAAAAGGACCAGATCAGGGCTTTGAATAATGTGTACAGGCATCTGAAACCGGGGGGCAGGTTTATTTTTGATGTATTTGTTCCTGATCTTCGTCCGCTTATAAACGGGATCACCAATCAGATTGATTTTGACGGAGAATATGAACCGGGGAAAAGGATTAAAAGGACCGTTTCAACAAAACCTGATTTGCTTAATCAGCTGATAAACATTGATTTTCTCCTGGAATGGGATGAAGGAAATGAAGTGAAGCAGGAACATTGGCTGACTCCTTTAAGATATTTCTTCAGGTTTGAGCTGGAACATATAATTGAAAGATCAGATTTTAAAAAATATAAAATCCTTGGGGATTTTCTTGGAAATGGACTTAATGAAAAATCAAGGGAGTTCATTGCAGTATGCCAGAAATAACCAGAAATGAACAGGCGCAATTTTATATCGCAAGGTGCACTGTTTTCTGCCGGATTTATTACCGCCGGAAGGATAGGAAGATTCCGTGATGTTCCGGCTGATACTGGTCTCCCCTCTTCCCCCGGTTTATATGAATTATTCAGGAATCCCGGTTTAAATCATCATCCCTTCGTGCGCTGGTGGTGGAACGGCAATAAAATTGAAGCTGCTGAACTTGTCAGGGAGCTGCGTCTTTTGAAAAATGCCGGAATCGGCGGTGTGGAAATCAACCCTGTTGATTTCCCTTCCCGCTCAGAGGGGGACGACCTCGGAAAACAATCGCTGAAATGGCTCAGTGATGAATGGATTGAAATGCTTAAGGTCGTTTTTAATGAGACAAAATCACTTGGCATGACCTGTGACCTTATTGTTGGCTCAGGCTGGCCATTTGGTGCTGAATATCTTGAGGGAGAAGAGCGTTCCCAAATTGTGGTGACAGCTGTTAAAAAATTAACAGGTCCGATTGATTATGAGATCTCAAAATATGAGATTTTCAGGGAAGCCGATCCTTCAGTCAGTTCGCCTTTCCCCGGAAGAACAATGGAACTTTTGTCATTAAAGCTGGTTCCCGGTCTTTTATCATCCATGGATGAGGTCATAGATCTATCCGGACAGACAGATAATGAAACAATAAGAGTTTCTGTACCGAAAGGGAAACATGCATTGTACGGACTGGTTAAAATAAACGGTTTCATGCAGGTCATTAATGGTGCCCCGGGAGCTACAGGTCCTGTTCTGAATCACTACAGCAAACAGGCAGTTCGTAAGTATCTTGATATCATGTCCGGGACAATTGAAAGAAAAACCGGGTCTCTCTCCGGCCAAGTCAGGGCTCTCTTCACCGACAGCATGGAGCTTGAAGGAGCCAACTGGTCAGCGGATATGATGGAAGAGTTCAAAAAACGCAGGGGATACGATATTTTCCCCTATTTGCCTTTTATCCTCTTTAAGACAGGCGGCATGGGGAATGTCACCGATTTTAAATACGGAGTCTCAATGTCACCTGAATTCGAAGTAATGATCCGCCGGATGAGGTACGATTTTGAGATGCTCAAGGCAGAGCTGCTCGAGGAGCGTTTCATTAAAACGTATGTTGAATGGTGCAGGGAACTGAATGTAAAGTCAAGAGCCCAGGCTTATGGCAGGAGCTTCTTTCCTCTTGAGGGCAGCTTTGAATATGACATACCTGAATGTGAAACATGGACCATGAACTGGCTCAGGCACAAGGTCGGTGAGGAGATGCCTGAGGATGATTACAGGAGAGGAAGGGCCTATACGATGATAAACAAGTATGTCTCTTCTGCAGCTAATCTGAAAGGAAAACGACTGGTGAGCTGCGAGGAGAATACGGATACATATACTGTCTTTAATACCACACTTGAATTCCTTAAGATCGGCGGAGACCAGAGTGCAATATCCGGTGTTTCCCATTCAATATTCCATGGCTTCAATTACTCGCCGCCGGAAGCCCCTTATCCCGGCTGGATAAGATACGGAGGTTATTACAATGAAAATAATACCTGGTGGCCTTATTTTCATTTGTACAACGGGTATAAGGCACGACTTTCTGCTCTTTTTCAGAATGTAACTATATTCGCCGATATTGCGATCCTGCCTCCCAATGATGACATGTGGAGCCTTATCGGATCGCAGATGGAACCCTTCCCCAACATCACTCATGTTGATTATATGACCCTGGTATGGGAAGCAATCAACAAGAACGGAAGCGGATGTGATTATGTTTCACAAAGGGTCATCCGTGATGCTGAAATGAAAAATGGGTTTATGCATTACGGACCAAGGAAATATCATACTCTCTTCCTTGTACAAGTTGATAGTCTTGATCCCGGGACTGCAGAAAAGTTATTTGAATTTGTAAATTCCGGCGGAAGGATATTCTGCATTGAATCTGTTCCATCAAAATCATTGGGATGGAAAGATCATGAGAAGAATGATGCTGATGTTATTGATCATGTTAAAAAGATGCAGGCATTTCCTGACAGGTTCATTCTTCTGAAAAAGCCTGAAAAAGATTTCATTGGCTGGTATTCCGCGATTCAGGATAGGTATGGTATTAAGCCCTATATAAAGATAAGCAAACCGGATCCGTATGTCATGCAAAACCATTATCATGCTGATGATGGCACAGAAATATTATACATAATCAATTCCCACATCCATAATTCGCATCAGACAAGGATCACTTTTTCCAGGGAATTCATTGATAAGAAGCATGGCTGGATCTGGGATCCGGAAACAGGTAACAGATTCAGCATATCCCTTGCTAAGGATAATAGCGTTGATCTTGATCTCGGTCCGGCGCAGTCACTACTGTTTGTGTTTGATAAACAAAAGCACGGACCATCATGGGAAACTCTCCCTTCCGGATCTCCGTCTGTGATTAAAATTGAGACCGGCTGGAGCGCTGAGTTCAGGCATTGCCGCGATGGTTCGGTAAAATCGGTGCAGATCGGTTCCCTTAAGGATATAAAGGAAATGCCTGATTTAATAAACTTCGCAGGGACGGTTGTTTACCGTAATACTATCAGGATTGATGATCCGGATAGCGCTGTTCTGAACCTTGGAAAAGCGTACGGGCTTTCAGAACTTATGGTGAACGGAAAGGATTGCGGAGTCAGATGGTACGGCCGCAGGATATTCAGGATCGGTGAGTATCTTAAAACAGGAGATAATGAGATTGAAATAAAAATAGTTACAACAATGGGAAACTACATGAAATCTCTTACTGACAATCCCATAGCTCAGTACTGGACCAACGAAAAGAACAAAATTCAACCGGTGCAATCTATGGGGCTTATCGGACCAGTAACACTCTATAAGTAATGACATTCAGACAATCAGACAATAAGACATGAAGACAAAAAAGACTATTCTGCTTGCTTTTCTTATGACCCTCCTTACAACGATTTATGCAAAGGATTACAACGCCTCAATGTTTGGTGTAAAATCAAATGGAACGACACTTAACACCAATTCAATCCAGAAGGGTATCGACTACATCAGCGCCAACGGAGGCGGCAGGCTGGTATTCTATGTCGGCCGCTACCTTACAGGCACAATTTATCTCAAATCAAATGTTACTATTCAGCTTGAGGAGGGAGCTATTCTTGTTGGTTCTGTTAATCCCCTTGATTATGAACAAAACTTCAACTGGACCGCCCTTGTTTTCGCTCTTGATCAGCATGATATAGGGATTACCGGTAAAGGAGTCATAGATGGTCAGGGATTTACTGTTGCAAATAACCTGGTCGATCTCATTCATAAGGGGATCATTTCCGATCCTCTCAGGTATGACCGTCCCGGTGAAGGCAAGCGGCCGCAGAATATTTATTTCAGGGGATGCAGGAATGTTACAATCAGGGGTATTACCCTTAAGGATCCGGGAAGCTGGAACCAGCAATACGATCAGTGCAGGAATGTTGTTATTGACGGAATCATGGTTGACAGCAAATCATACTGGAACAATGACGGTGTTGACATTGTTGATTGCGACAGCGTAAGTGTGACCAACTCATATTTTGATGCCGCCGATGACGGCATATGCCTGAAATCGCATTCACCAGATTTCGTCTGCCAGAATGTATTTATACACAATAACACCGTACGAACAAGCGCCAATGGAATCAAATTCGGAACAGCTTCATACGGCGGATTCCGCAACATAAAAATCATCAATAATATTGTATACGATACTTATCGTTCGGCGGTCACATTTGCTGCTGTTGACGGAGGTTTCGTGGAAGATGTCATTGTTGACAGCCTGAGGTCAATCAATACCGGGAATGTGATTTTCCTGCGTATCGGTGAAAGAAGGGCGGGTAAAAAAGGGAGGATGAACAATATTTCAATATCAAATATATATGCTGAGGTTCCTGCAACAAAACCTGATGCCGGGTACAATTATGAAGGTCCTGTTGAGGATCTGCCGCGTAACATTTCGCCTGCAGCAATAACCGGGATGCCTGATGTACCAATAGAAAATGTAACTCTGAAGAATATAGAAATTCATTACCCGGGAGGAGGCGATCCTAATTTTGCTGAAACAGGACTCAATGAACTTGACAAGGTGCCTGAAATGGCAGCCAGCTACCCTGAGTTCTCAATGTTCAGGGAGCTTCCTGCATGGGGATTTTATGTGCGTCATGCAAAGGATATAAAGTTTGAAAACATAGTATTGTCGGCTGCAAAAAAAGATTACAGGACTGCTATCGTCCTGGATGATGTGCATGGGATGACAATTAATTCCTTAAAGGTGACAGAGCCCGGGGGTAAAAAAGAGCCGGTGTTTTCATATAAATCAACTGATATCAGTTTATTCCGTAAATGATTTATTTGTAGCTTATCCCCTCATCATATTTAAACAACGGGTAATCGCTGCCTTCCTGGAATCCGGCAACATCTTCCTTCTGCTTAAGAACCACATCCATTGAAACAGGTGTTGAGAACGGCATTTTGCCTGTCGGATTGAATTTGCCGGTGACAACGTCCAGCAATGCATCTGTAGTTGTCCCGAAAGTGGCAAGTACTCCTGCGTAATTCCTTATTGTTTTTTCATTATATATCTCGTCTATCACCCATGGATTTGTATAATTCATGACCAGGATAGTCGGTTTCTTCGATGCCAGCCTGTTAATGTATCCAACATCCACTGAGCATTTTGACAATCTTATATCAAGGGGCGCGCCTGTGGTTTCGAAAAGAGGTTGTGCCATCGGCTTGATCCATAAAAGTATAATATCGGCCCTTTCGGGTTTATCGACAAAGGTGACAGGGAGATCTGTTCTTCCCATAAATACTGATCCGGATCTTTTTGCATACAGCTCAAAGTAGACTTTTGTTGCTGGTTTAAGCGGAAGCGATCCTGATTCGTTTCTCAGAAGAACAATTGATTTGCGGTGTGCAAGGTTAGCCTTTTCCTGGAATTTCTCATTTCCTGCGATCTGTTCTGCAGCATTTTCATCAACATATGGATTTTCAAAAAGACCAAGTACAAATTTTTCCTTTAAAAGCCTGACCACTGAAGAGTCAATTAAAGCGATATTGACCATCCCGCTTCTGACTGTCTCCAGCAGCATTGCCGGATCCGCTGTACCTGAATAAAGATTTACGCCGGCTTCCAGTGATTTCTTATAGCGTTCAGTAACTGACAGGTTTTCAGCTCCCCATGGCATCATTTCAATTGGTCCTGTATCGGAGTTTATTATTCCCCTGAATCCCAGCCGCACTCTTAACAGCTCATGTATGACTGACTTGTTATAAGCATAAGCTATCTCTTCATACTGCGTTCCAACGGGAATTGAATAATATGGCATGATAGCTGATGTTCCGGCTTCAATTGCAGCAATAAAAGGCAGGAGGTTATCTTCGATTTTATCGCCCGGGAATACTTCATATTTACCCCATTCAAAATGAGGATCCTGTCCTTCCTTGCCTGCTCCGCCACCAGGGAAATGTTTGGTCGTAAGGGCAACCGATTCAGGACTCAGTTTTTCTCCCTGGAAACCCAGGACGATTTCCCTGATCATTTTTGAAACCCACTCTGCATTTTCACCGAAAGTTCCATCGATTCTCTGCCATCTTGGTTCTGTTGAAAGGTCAGCCATGTACATATATCCCTTCCTCAATCCGACAGCTTTCCATTCCTGGCGTGCAATATCAGCAAACTCCCTTGTTAGTTCAAGATCACGCATTGCAGATAATCCAAGCTCGCCGGGCCAGACGGAGAAATCGGTTTCACCTACACTGGTGCCCAGGGAAGCTGAAGCAGTTATGTGGTTGCGCGGATTGCTTGCAACGATAGCCGGGATACCCAAAGGCTGGCTCTCGCAGAGTTCCTGGAGCTTGTTTGACCATTCAGCTATAGTCCCGGCGCTTGCATCTGCCCTCAGGATAAAATGACGGAGATGAAACTGTGTAACTGCTTTAGTTGTGCCGGCGACGGTCATCATGGGTACTGGCAGGGGTTTATGTGTGAACATATTATCAGTCTGCACAAGATCCTCTTCGTTAAAGTCACTTGTTATTGGTTCACCAGAACCTCCGGGGACCCGGAAGGAACGTTCATTTTTAAGACCTGTTGAGCTTATCAGCATGAAGCCTACTTTTTCCTCGAGCGACATTTTCGAAAGCAGGTCGAGGCTTCTTTCTTCAGCTGTCAGCCGCCAGTCTTCATATTTATCTAGCTTGCCGTTTTTATTCAGATCCTTGAATTTCAGTCCTTTTTTCTCAATTATGGCAACAGATCTTGTTCCGAGTACCGGCTGCCGGAGCTGATCGGAACCGGTATTGCAGGAAACAAGCATGAATGTCACAACAAGGGAAACCCGGGTAATTACATTAAAGGATTTCATTATTTCAGGTTTTGGAGATTAGATTTCAAATATACAATTTTCA
>CAZGGZ010000033.1:12260-32379 GCA_964525415.1 uncultured Rikenellaceae bacterium
ACTGAAGATTTTGAGATGCTGGTAATTGCTGAGAAGTGATCATTAATGAACCTTTTAATATTTTACCACAGATTGCACGGATTCACACGGAAATAAATCTGTGTTAATCCGTGTTGTCCGTTGTGATTTTTTTCTGAAAATAAAATATATTTACTCACTGAATAAATTCTCCTGATATAGATCGTTGTCTGATCATGTTCAGACATTTAAATATACTGAGATGAGCAAGATATTTAGATTTACCGAATCTGATGGCTGGAAAAGTGGTGTTAAAAAGACAAAACGTTTTTTTAAATGGCTGTTGTTCTTCATTATTCTTTTCCTGGGACTATTCATTTACTGGAAGTATTTCTACACTTACAGTGAAGGATACAGGGCCGGGCTTCTGCAGAAGTTTTCCAGCAAGGGAACATTTTTCAAGACTTATGAAGGAGAGATGATACTGAGCAGCGTGGCATCCACCAGGGATATTGCATTAGCTTCAGAAAAGTTCCTTTTTACTGTTACCAATAAATCCCTTACCAGGCAGTTTGATACACTGCAGGGAGAAAATGTTATTGTTCACTACAAACAGAAAAACGGAGCAGTTTTCTGGAGAGGTGACTCCAAGTACCTGGTCGATAGTATCAAGGTCAAACGCTGAATACTACATAACCTTTTTAAGTATACCCATTACACCTCGAATGAATGTGGCGGATGTAAGCACTTTCACAACAGGGCTTACTGTTGATCTTCTGCTTCTTGGTGAAGTGGTTCTTCTCACCGCTTCTCCTCTTCTCCCCTTCGCCCACTCCTTTCTTGATGCTTCAGCAGCTTTTTCCTTTTCGATAGCTTCAACCTTCCTGCCCAGTATTTCATAGGCGCTTTCACGGTCAATTGTCTGGCTGTATTTTCTTACAAGCTCCGAATTCCTGTTTATAATTGAAATTTCATCGGGTGTAAGAATATCCATCCTGCTCATCGGAGAACGGAGCATTGTTGCCGCCAGAGGTGTTGGTATTCCCTTTTCATTCAGCGCTGTCACAAAAGCTTCACCTGTACCAAGGGCTGTGATTGTTTCGTCTGTTTTATAATAATCTGACAAGGGATAGTTTTCTGCAGTAAGCTTTATTGCCTTTCTGTCTATAGCAGTAAATGCTCTAAGTGCATGCTGTACTTTTAATCCCAGCTGTGCAAGAACTCCATTTGGAATATCGGCCGGATTCTGAGTTACAAAAAAGACACCTATCCCTTTTGACCTGATGAGCTTTACAATATTTTCAATCTGGTCGAGAAGAGCTTTGCTGGCCTGGTTGAAAATCAGATGGGCTTCATCAATAAACATTACAAGCTCGGGTTTGTCGGCATCGCCCTTTTCAGGCATCGTGGTATAAACTTCGGCCAGCAGCGAAAGCATAAAGGTGGAGAACAGCTTGGGCTTGTCCTGGATATCCGTGAGACGGATAATGCTTATAAAGCCATTCCCGTTTTTGTCACGTCTCATCAGGTCCCTGATATCAAATGAAAGCTCGCCAAAGAAAAGATCGGCATCCTGCTGTTCCAGCTCCATAATCTTACGCAAAATTATTCCTGTTGATGAAGTTGATATTTTTCCATACTCCCTTTCGAATTCAACCTTTCCTTCCTCTGTTACATATTGAATTGCTTTTTTCATATCCTTGAGGTCGAGCAATGCTATCTGTTTGTCGTCGCAGAATTTAAAAATAACTGAAACGACTCCTCCCTGCGTATCATTCAGATCAAGTATCCGTGAGAGGAGCACAGGGCCGAATTCGGAGATCGTTGCCCTCATTCGGACACCATCCTGCTGTGACAGGGAAAGAAGTTCTACCGGGAATCCCTTTGTTGAATATGGTATTCCTATCTTTGCATGTCTTTCAGTAATGAATGGCCTTTCTTCTCCCGGCATTGCAATACCGCTGAGGTCACCCTTGACATCCATCAGCAGAACAGGAACACCTTTTTCTGAAAGCTGTTCCGAGATCACCTGCAGTGTTTTTGTTTTTCCGGTTCCGGTTGCACCTGCTATCAGGCCATGACGGTTCATGGTCTTCAACGAAACCTGAACCATGGTTCCTGTAACTGTCTCACCATCAAGAATTGCGCTACCAAGGAAAATACTGTCTCCTTTGCATGCATAACCTTCATTGATATGAACCTTAAATGTTTCTTTCCTGTCCATTGTATGAAATTTTAGATTTCAGCAACTGAAGTCTCAAATTTATTTTTTTATTTTCATTTTTCATTCAGGTATTATGTAATAATTAATCGTAATGAAATTATTTTTAAAAATTGTGTGTATATTTGGGAAGATATTCTGTACCTGATACTAATATTAGTTTTTTGCTGAACGAGAAATAAAAATATTTCTAAAAAAATCTGAATTCAATAAATAAACTGATCAATTAGAAACCTAAAAACTAAAAAAATGGCAAAGTTTGAAGTTTACCAGAGTGGCAAAAACAAAGATTTCCGCTTCCGTTTGAAAGCTGATAACGGACAGACTATCCTCAGCAGCGAACCTTACAAAACCAGGGCAGCATGTGTCAATGGCATTGAATCCGTGAAGAAGAACACAAAGGATCCTAAGAGATTCAATAAGGCTAAAACACCTTCTAAACAGTATCGCTTCTCAATTACTGCAGGCAACAACGAAGTTATCGGAACAAGCGAGAATTATAAAAGTGAAAGCGGCTGCGATAACGGAATCGATTCAGTAAAAAGAAATTCTGCAAAAGCTGCAATAAAGGATGTAAAGTAACAAACATCTGTCTTTTATTGAAAGCCTTACTATGACATTATAAATGTTATTGATGATACTGATACAGCCATGCTATGCGTGGCTGCATCGGTTTATAAAGGAATATTCAATCAATATTATCAAATATGAAAAAAAAATTTATTGCGCTTGTTATTCTGTTTTCAATTTTAAGTGTACTGACTTTCGGACAGGTTACTGAAGGGGAAAAAAATCTCAGAACCCAGGCAACTGATACCACACAGGGATGGAAAAAGGGAGGTGTTCTTTCAGTGAATCTGGCTCAGACATCACTGAAAAACTGGGCAGCCGGAGGTCAGAATTCCATCGCTGTAAATGGCATGTTAAGCGTATTCGCTAACCTTACAAAAGGTAAATCCCGCTGGGATAACTTACTTGACATGGGTTATGGTATTTTAAAACAGGGTAAGGGTACTGATCCGATGAAGACTGATGATAAAATTGATTTTTTATCAAAATATGGACAGGAAGCATTTAATAATTTTTATTATGCAGCGCTTCTAAACTTTAAAACACAAATGGCTCCCGGGTACAACTATCCAAACGATTCTGTAAAAATATCAAATATTTTTGCTCCAGCCTATCTGTTAGGCGCTCTTGGGATGGACTATAAACCCAATGGATATTTCAGTGCATTTATTGCACCATTGACAGTAAAATTTACATTTGTTAACGACCAATTGCTTTCCGATGCAGGTGCATTTGGGGTTACTCCGGGAGAAAAGATAAAAAGTGAATTTGGAGGTTATATACGGGTCATCTATTCTAAGAATGATTTTAAAAACGATATTCTTAAAAATGTTTCTTTCACCACTAAAATAGATCTGTTTTCAAACTACCTTGATAATCCTCAGAATATAGATATCAACTGGGAAAACTTGGTTGCCATGAAGGTTAATAAGTATATTTCTGTCAGTTTAAACACCGTTCTAATTTATGATGATAATATACTGATCCTGGTCGACAGAAACAATGACGGAGATGTATCAGATCCGGAAGACATACCAGGGAAAAGAGTACAATTCAAAGAGATATTTGGAGTCGGATTCTCATATAAATTCTAATAACTATTAACCAATAACTAATTACTATGAAACTACTTGATGAATTCAAAGCCTTTGCAATGAAAGGCAACGTTGTTGATATGGCTGTCGGTATTATCATCGGTGCAGCTTTCGGCAAAATAGTATCATCAGTTGTAAGTGATATTATCATGCCTCCTCTCGGATTGCTGATTGGCGGTGTTAATTTTACTGATCTCAAATTAGTGATGAAAGCAGCTACAGAAGCAGCACCCGCAGTTACCTGGAATTATGGCAACTTTATCCAGGTGTGTTTCGATTTTCTGATAGTTGCTATTGCAGTATTCATTATGATCAAAGCAATGAATGCTGCCAAGAAGAAGGAAGAAGCGACACCCTCAGCTCCGCCTGCTGTACCAAACGAAGAAATTCTTCTTACAGAGATCCGCGACCTGCTGAAAAAGTAGAAATCAAAAATCTTTTAGAAACATGATAGGGACGTTGCATTCAACGCCCCTGTCTTAATTTTATCCTGATGAAATCAAAAACCATTTCCGTTTCTTTCATATTATCATTCATGTTCCTGGTTATTATTTCACCTGTTCTTTGCCAGGAGACTCCAAACAAAATGAAGATCTGGTTCAGCAAGCCGGCAGAGAACTGGAATGAAGCTTTGCCTGTAGGAAATGGAAGGCTCGGGGCGATGGTTTTTGGAGGGATTGAAAATGAACGGATACAGCTGAATGAAGAATCTGTCTGGACTGGCCAGCCGCGCTGGGATGCAAATCCTGATGCCCTGAAGAACCTCCCGAAAGTGAGACAGCTTCTCTTCGAAGGCAAATACAGGGAAGCTGAAAAACTTGCTCAGAGCGGCATCATGGGTTCTTTCCG
Source organism: uncultured Rikenellaceae bacterium (assembly GCA_964525415.1). GTDB lineage: Bacteria > Bacteroidota > Bacteroidia > Bacteroidales > VadinHA17 > LD21. The sequence continues at coordinate 16,953 of CAZGGZ010000033.1, forward strand.
CCGGGATAATGCCTCAAGCTGCCAGAATATCTGGGACCATTACCTGTTTGGAGGGGATATCGAATACCTGAAAATAAAATCATACCCGATAATGAAGGAGGCTGCTGAATTCTGCATTGACTGGCTGGTAAAAAATCCAGGAACAGGATACCTTGTATCAGGTCCGTCAATTTCACCGGAAAACAGTTTCAAGATTCCCGGCGGTGACGGAAATGCCAGCTTGGTAATGGGACCAACAATGGATCATATGATCATACGTGACCTTCTTCAGAATACTATAAAAGCAAGTATTATTCTTGATACTGATAAAACATTCCGGAAGAAGATGGAAAAGACTCTCGATAACCTGACACCGGTAAAAACAGGTTCTGACGGCCGGATCCTGGAATGGTCAGATGAATTTGAAGAGGCTGAGCCCGGCCGGGGAAGTGGAATTGTTGCCTGCACTGCCTGAAGCCTGGAACACCGGTTATATTCACGGAGTTATGGCAAGAGGCGGATTTGAGGTGGATATTGACTGGGAAAATGGCAAGCTGAAACAGGCCAGGGTCCTGTCAAAGCTGGGAAATCCGCTGAAGCTGAGCTGCCAGGGAAAAGAAACTGAACTGAAGAGAACTGATAAAGGAAAATCGTATACCTTTAATGAAAGTTTATCTTTTGTTCCGGGGGAATAATGGATACAGTAATTTATACAGAAAATCTGTCGAAGCGTTACGGAAAGCTTATAGCTGTTGACAAAGTCTCCATTACCGTCAGCAAAGGAGAAATATATGGATTCCTGGGCCTTAACGGAGCCGGAAAGACAACTACTATCAGGATGCTTCTGGGACTTATTAGCCCGGCTTCTGGAGTGGCTTACATGAATGGAGTGAAAGTGAGCCCTGGAAATCCGCAAATGTGGAAGGATGTCGGATATCTTGTTGAAGTTCCCTATTCTTACCCGGATCTGACAGTCAGGGAAAATCTTGATATCATACGCCGGTTGCGTCTCATGAAAGACCATAAATCGTCTGACAGGATAATTGATAAACTTAAGCTCGGTTCCTACAGGGAGGTGCTTTCAAAAAATCTCTCCCTCGGAAATGCACAGCGCCTGGGATTGGCTAAAGCCCTCATCCATGAGCCCGGGATTCTTCTTCTTGATGAACCGGCGAATGGTCTCGATCCTGAAGGGATAGTTGAGATCCGGGAACTGCTTGCAGATCTGGCTCTGAATAAAGGAGTAACAGTTTTTATTTCAAGTCATATCCTGGGTGAGATATCAAAACTTGCTACACGCATCGGAATTATCCATGAAGGAAGACTCCTCCATGAATCATCCATTACCGAGATGGAAGCTCTCAGGAAACATTGCCTCCGGGTAAGAGCAAATGACCTGGATGCAGCCGGAGAAATACTTGTAAAACATGGATACGACTTATCTCCCGCTGAGGATGGTATTCTTGAGGTAACAGGAAAAGAGGCTGTCTCCAATCCTGATAAAGTGGCAACACTTCTCGTAAACTCAGGCTGCCCTCCGACTTTGCTGAATGTTGAGGAGGAGGATCTGGAGACATTCTTTCTGCGGGTGATAAGAATGAAAGGAGGTGCAAAGTGAAAGGGTTCCTGATTGCCCTCAGTACTGAGCTGACCAAGGCACTGAAATCAAAAATGCTCTGGGCAACACTGATATTCTTTGCATTCATTGCTGCAATGCTGGGATTCCTGATGCTGGTCGCCAAACACCCTGAGATAGGAGGAAAATCCGAAGTGCTGAGCATGAAAGCTTCAATGATAAGCAATCCCAACTGGTCTACTTTCTACTGGCTGCTGATGCAGATGGTGCTTACTGTGGGAAGTATTGGTCCTGCTATTGTCACGATCTGGGTTTTCGGAAGGGAATATGCCGACAGGGTTATTAAAGATATTCTGGTATTGCCTGTTTCAAGACTGAATATTGTATTCGCAAAATTCGTAATTGTATTTTTCTGGAGCTTGCTCCTGTTGCTGTTATTATATGTCTTTGGAATAATTACCGGATTGCTCATTAATCTTGAAGGCTGGGACAGGGAGCTTTTTCTCCAAAAAACTGTAACATATATTGTAAGTTCATTACTGACTATTCTGCTTTTCCCTGTAATTACATTTATCACCTGTGTCAGCAGGGGATACCTTCTGTCAGTTGGTTTTGCAATCCTGATCCTGATAACAACCCAGTTCGTATTTTTAGGAATGCCGGGGATCACACCATATTTCCCCTGGGCAATTCCAGGTCTTTTCAGCGGAGTAGCCGGTCCGTTAAGTCCCAAACCAGGAATAATAAGCTATATTATACTGGGTTTAACTTCGGTTCTTGGTATAGCTGGCACAGGGGCCTGGTGGAGATATGCAGATCATCACTGAAGAATTCCGGGCTAAAGCCCTTTTCTTATGAGTGATCCTGCATCTTTTTATCAGGACTTTAGTCCGGAACAATAAAAAAAGTTGTGAAAATATTTGGAAATAATGTTATTTATTTCTAACTTTGTGTTAGAATTACTTAACTAATACATACAAATATGAAAAAAGCAGTCATCATTTTCATTGTGGCAGCTCTTGTAATTGCTGCTGCCATTATCTGGTTAATGTCGATATCCGGGAATCTCAACCCGGTTGATATTATAAGCTTTGCCATTTTAATTCTTGTGGTGGGATTAGCGCTTTTCATCGGATTTAAAAAGATGAGCAGCGCCAGAAGAGGTGAGCCGGTTGAAGATGAATTGTCAAAAAAGGTAATGCGTAAAACAGCGTCACTTTCATATTACATTTCACTCTACCTCTGGCTTGTTATAATGTATTTCTCTGATAAATTCAATTATGAAGCCCATATAATTATCGGAGGCGGCATTCTGGGAATGGCAATAGTTTTTACGGTGTGCTGGCTTGTATTTAACTTCACAGGAATCAAAAATGAATAACAGGATAAAGGAATACCGGGCGAGATTGAATCTCACCCAGGAAGATCTGGCAAAGAAGGTAAATGTCAGACGCGAAACAATTGTTTTCCTTGAGAAAAATAAATATAACCCTTCCCTGAAGCTGGCTTACGATATATCAAAGGTTTTTGACTCTTCAATTGAAGAAATATTTATTTTTTAATCAAAAAAACCAAAGAACAACATTCGATTTGAATTTTGTTGATATATCTTTATTCTACAAGGACCTCTTTTTAAAAATACTGCTTACCTTAACGATCAAAATCAGGGATTAATCACAGATTTTGAAAATTATCGTCTGAAATCGATAAATTGCCTGAATATCACATAATTAATTTCATAAAAGGAGGTAGTATGAATACAATTGAAAAAGCCTTGATGCACGGTTTGTTCGTTCATTTGCATCATAACATTGATAAGGTTATTGATTTCAACAGCTTTAAAGAATTAAACAGTCAGATAGACAAGATCTGGCCGGGTGCACTTCTGATAGGACCTGAACACAACGATGACGCAGCTGTTTTCCGGGTTCCCGGGATGAAAGGTTTTGTGGTTGCCAAGCTTGAGAGCCATTGTTCTCCGTGTGTGCCGCGACCTTATGATGCTGCTGCCACCGGTGCCGGTGGTGCTATGCGCGATGTAGCTGCTATGGGCGCACGTCCGATATTTCTTCTTGATTTCATAGGTACCCGACCCCTGGACCAGGAAGTAATCGTCGGTCCCTGCGGATTCTCCGGGAAATGTACCTGCGGAAAATGCAAGGTCATGACCAGCCAGGAAAGACTTAACATAATGGTCAGAGGATTGAGAGATATGTGTGAAACCATGGAAGTATTTATTGTGGGAGGAGGATTCTCCACTTCGTTCTCTGACATCGTACCGGCAGTGGTTGTTTCGGTAATTGGCAAGCTTGTCACTAAAAAGCCTCTTACAAAACCTGCAAAAAAGAAGGGTGACAGGATCATAATTATCGGTGTTACAGGCAATGATGGTAATGATACCCTGTACAGAGCCGGTCTGGCAAATGAAATGCGTCCTGCTATTGCCCTGTTCAAGGAAGAAAAGACAGCTCTTGAAGCTGCTCTGGCTGCTTTTGGCACCGGAAAGATCAGGGCTTGTTCCGATCTGGGTGCTGCAGGAATAGGAGCTGCAATTTGTGAATCAGCACGATATGGCGGATTGGGAGCAAAAATCGATCTGACAAAGGTGCCGGTTTCAGTTATGGATATTACCCCGCAGGAGATCCTGATCTGCGAAACACAAGCCCGCTATGTGGTTCATGTGGCTCCAAGGAATGTTGATGAAGTGGTGGCAGCAATAAAAACAAAAACAGACAATGTTGCTGTTATAGGAGAAGTTACATCTGACGATAAGGAGATTTTCAAATATAACGGAGAACTCATAGCCACTATTCCCAATAAACCTTCAAAAGAGATTATTGAGGAACTAAGAAGCGGTAAATAATAACAATACCCGCGACACTCCTTAGAAAAAGTATATAGCCTGATAAAAAAAAGCGTCAGATGAAACAGGTTTTAAAATATACCGGTTATGCGCTGCTGCTTGCGATAATTGGATTTCTGATCTGGAAATTCTATTATATTATCGGCTGGATCCTTATTGCAGCGGTCTTTTCGTTTGTCGGACAACCTCTTGTGAAATTTTTTGATAAGATCCACATAAGAAAACTACGGATCCCTCATTCACTAAGTGTTATTCTCTCCCTCCTGGTCATTGTCCTTCTGTTCCTGGGATTACTTTCGGTGTTCATTCCGCTTATAATAAACCAGGCTGAAACAATTTCAAGGATTGATGTCAGCAGGCTGGCTCAGAATCTGCATGGACCGCTGGAATGGATTGACGAAAAGATGCATGAGTTCGGGGCAGTTCCTGATGGTCAAACCATACAGGATTTTATTCTGAACAGGCTGAAATCGGTCGTCAATATAAGAAGTGTCGGAAGCTTCCTTGGCGGTTTTGTCAGTGCTGCCGGGAATATTTTTGTAGGATTATTTTCAATACTCTTCATAGCATTCTTCTTTCTGAAAGATGAGAACATGTTTGAAGATGTTCTCCTGCTTTTTATTCCTCCCAAATCTCATAATGCAACCCGAAAAGTGATTGGCGATTCCAAAACTCTGCTTGTTCGTTATTTCGTCGGGGTATTTCTTGAGGTGATATGTGTTATGTCTCTTATAGCGATTGGATTATGGATCTTTGGTGTAAAAAATGCTTTGTTGATTGGATTCTTCGGCGGGATCATGAATATCATACCTTACCTTGGTCCGATTATCGGCTCGGTGATAGGAATAACCCTTGGAATTACAGGAACTCTTGCATTCGGTTCATATAATGAACTCCTTCCTGTGCTAATTAAGCTGGCTTGTGTATTTCTAATCGTCAACTTCATTGATAACAATATTCTGGTCCCGATGATATATTCAAAGAGTGTCAAATCACACCCCCTGGAGATCTTTATTGTTATAATCATGGGAGGAGGTCTTGCCGGATTGCCCGGGATGCTTCTGGCAGTGCCGGTATATACTTTGCTCAGGGTAATTGCGAAGGAATTCTTCAACCAGTTCAGGGTTATTCAGAAGCTCACAGAAACTATGGACGAGAATTAGAACTTAAATATGATGACAGATTCCTTCAAAGAGAGTTTCAATGATATATTAAATCACTATAAAACATCTGAAAGTAAGGGACTTACATCAGAAGAGGTAACCAGAAGGCTTGAAGAATATGGTTATAACCAGCTTGAAGCCAGGCGCAGGAAAACCTTTTTCCGGATGTTCATTGCCCAGTTCAAGAGTTTTATGATCATTATCCTCCTGATCGCTGCTGCAATATCAGGTGCTGTAGGTGTCATGGAAGGTGAAGGTCTGCTTGATACATTTGTGATTCTTGGCATTCTGATACTGAATGCATTTGTCGGAGCTTTCCAGGAGATAAAGGCTGAATCATCCCTGGAGGCTCTTAAAAGCCTGGCTGCTCCTGAAACAAAAGTCCTGCGTGATGGTTCGATTTCAGAGATACCTACCAGGGAATTAGTCCCCGGCGACATTGTTATCCTTGAAACCGGTGCGGTTATACCTGCAGATCTGCGGTTAATTGAAGCTGTCAACCTGAAGATACAGGAATCTGCCCTGACCGGTGAGTCTGTTCCTGTAGACAAGCAGACTGATCCCCTGACTGGTGATGATATTGCCCTGGGAGACAGGATCAACATGGCTTTTTCAAGCGGGATGGTTACTTATGGCAGAGGCCGCGGTATTGTTGTCACAACAGGTATGCAGACTGAGGTTGGGAAAATTGCTGACATGATTCAGCAGGCAGAGGATACAGGAACGCCAATGAGCCACCGGCTTGAAAAACTGGGCAAGGTCCTGGGAACTGCAGCCCTGATAATCTGTGCAGTGATATTCATTGTGGGTATCCTTTACGGCAATTCTGTCCTGAGCATGTTCATGACAGCTGTCAGTCTTGCGGTTGCTGCGATACCTGAAGGACTTCCTGCCGTATCAACCGTTGTCCTGGCAATCGGAGTCCAGCGGATGGTCAGGAGAAATGCCATAATACGTACCCTTCCTTCGGTTGAAACGCTTGGAAGCGCAACCGTAATCTGTTCCGACAAAACAGGAACGCTTACACAGAATAAAATGACAGTCGTTGAAGCTTATGTCAATCACAGGAAAGACGTGATCAACAGGTCTGCTCCTGCGAGCGTCCTTAATGATGAGGAAAAGAGGCTTCTTTCGATATCGGTTTTGTGCGCAGATGCGCAGATAAGGATAAATAAAGACGGCAAGTTTGATTTTACAGGTGATCCTACTGAAACAGCGCTTCTTGATTTTGGAATATTGTATGGGATACATAAGGATGAGCTTGACAGAACATACCCGAGAATAGCAGAGATCCCTTTTGATTCAGAGAGGAAGCGTATGACTACAGTCAACAGGCTGTCAGAAAAAAGCGCACGCGTGAATGTGAAAGGCGGACTTGATGAGGTTCTCAGCGTATGTGATAAAATAATTATCCGCGGAGAAGCTAAGCCATTAACCCAAAATGATATAGAGCAGATACACAAGGCCAACGAGTTAATGGCAAACTCAGCCCTGAGAGTCCTGGCAATGGCATATAAGGATCTGCCTGAAGCACCACAGAGCGTAACAATAGGGGAGATGGAAACCGGCCTCATTTTCATAGGCCTTCTCGGAATGATTGATCCTGCAAGACCTGAGGTCCTTGATGCTGTAGCCAGGTGCGAAACAGCAGGGATCCGTGCGGTGATGATAACAGGTGATCATAAAGGCACTGCCCTGGCAATAGCACGTGAGATAGGGATCTACAGGGACGGAGATCTTGCTATCACAGGGGCAGAGCTTGAAAAGTTAAGCGATGAAGAGTTCAATGAAAAAGTTGCCGGTTACTCCGTCTATGCAAGGGTGGCTCCCGAGCATAAGGTTCGCATTGTAAAGGCATGGCAGAAGCATGATGAAGTTGTGGCAATGACAGGTGACGGCGTTAATGATGCTCCAGCTCTTAAACAGGCAGACATCGGAGCTGCAATGGGAATTGTGGGGACCGATGTTGCCAAGGGCGCTGCCGATATGGTGCTTACGGATGACAATTTTGCAACAATAGTCTCAGCTGTAGAGGAAGGAAGAAGAATCTATGATAACATCCTCAAGGCTATCCAGTTTCTCCTTTCCACAAATGTGGGCGAGATATTCCTTCTGCTTATAACATCAATATTCAACCTGGGTACTCCTCTCCTGCCTATCCATATCCTGTGGATTAACCTCGTAACAGATAGTTTGCCGGCACTTGCTCTTAGTGTCGACCCGCCTGAGCAGGACATCATGAACCGGAAGCCCAGAAATTCAAAGAAAGGCTTTATGACAAGAGGAATGGTTTGGCGCGTAATGTACCAGGGTATTATGATAGGGATCATTCCCCTGGCTGCATACCTTATCGGATTTCATGACGGCGGACAGATCCTTGGTCAGACAATGGCTTTTACCACTCTTGCTTTTGCCCAGCTGGTACATGTCCGCAACCTTCATTCAAATTCAAGGTCATCACTGGCAATAAGCCCCTTAAAAAACAAGCCTCTGATAGGAGCTATCTTTGCCTCTGCAGCACTTGCTCTTCTTGTTCTTATTGTTCCGCCGATAAGGGATGCTTTCAGTTTTACATCAATGGATGGCAAACACTGGCTTGCTGTGGCCTTAATGTCATTGATACCGATCCTTGTCGTTGATATCTTCAAGCTGCTCAGGATAAACGGTACAAGGAATGAATAGAATTTTTAATACGAAATGGATTATTAAAAAAAATAAACAAAACCATTAAATATGAACACTTCGAAAACAATTTTGCTCATATTTTTAGTAGCAGTATCAGCTTTATTATTTTCATGCGCAACAGATAATAATGTTACCAATGCTGAAAAGCTTGGATTCCCGCAAGGGAAGAAAGTAATACTTCTCCACTGTGATGATGGCGGAATGTGTAATGAGGCAAATACTGCTGTCCGTAATTATTTTGAAAAAGGAGATATTCAATCAGCTGCCGTGATGATGCCCTGCCCTTATGCTGATCAGCTGATTGAGTGGGCCATTACACAGGAAGCTCCTGACGTTGGGATTCATCTTACACTTACCAGTGAATGGAAAGATTACCGCTGGGGACCGGTTTCTGATTCATTAAAGGTGCCGGGGCTGATAGATCCTGAAGGTAAAATGTGGCACGATGTCCCCGATGTCGTGGTTCATGCATCGGCAGAAGAAGTTGAAACGGAGGTCCGTGCACAGATTGATAAAGTACTTGCAATGGGTTTTACTCCAACTCATATCGATACCCATATGGGAACTCTTTATGGTTCCATTGAATACCTGAAGGTCTTCCTGAAAATAGCCAATGAATACAATATCCCCGCAAACGCTATTGACCTTTCCGATCCCCGGATAGCTGAAGGTTTTAGAAATGAAGGTTATCCCATCACAGCAGATGTGGTGGAATTACTCAATCAGTATTCCCTGCCTAAACTGGATAATTTTTCAAGCGTTCCTGACGGCAATTCGTACGAGAATAAGCGCGATAACTTTTTTGCACTTCTCACTGCTCTCGAACCCGGAGTGACTGAGATCATCTTCCATCCGTCAATCGAAACCGATAATCTCAAGAATATCACAAACTCCTGGCAGCAGCGCGTATGGGAAGCTCAGTTATTCTCTGATCCTGCTGTTAAAAAATTCTTTGTTGACAACGGAATTATAATAACCACCTGGAGGGAGATAATGAAGCGTCATAAAGAATGAACTTAACAGAATATTTTGAAAATCAATATGAAAAAATACTGGATAGTTTTATTAATATTCCTGGCTGTCACAAAGAACATTTATTCTCAGCACACTCTTGAAATTGAAATAAAAGGTTTTAGATCCGATACAGGAGCAGTAATGCTTCAGCTGCTTGACGGGAGTAAAAATATGATCAGACAGGATAAAGGTATTATCATAGATGGAAATACTTTAATTATCTTTAATAATCTGGAACCGGGGAAATACGCAGTCCGGTATTATCATGATGAGAACCTCTCGGAAAACATGGAAACAAACAGTATCGGAATACCCAGGGAAGGTTATGGATTCTCAAATGATGCCTATGGATTTTTCGGCCCCAGACCCTATGAAGACTGGTTGTTTGAACTTAAGGAGAATAAGAGAATATCATTAAAAATAAAATATCATTAATATGTCGGAAGGGAAAACGGCAATCGTCATAGGAGCCGGTATAGGTGGTATTACAACAGCATTATATCTGGTAAAAAACGGGTACAGCATCGATGTTTTTGAAAAGAACACCGATCCCGGCGGACGATGTGGTCAGTATATCCGTGAAGGACACAGGTTCGACCTTGGTGCAACAATGTATCTGATGCCAAGCATGTATAACCAGGTATTTGACTCACTTGGGATAAACCCTGAAAAGGACATTGAAATCACACCGCTTGATAACCTCTATAAGATATTTTTCGATAACGGTGAGGAGCTGGCTTTTACAACCGATAAGGAAAGAATGAGATTGCAGCTGGAAAAAATAGATCCGGGAAGCTACGGGAGCTCAGATGAATATGTTTCAAAAGGATATAAAATCTATCTTGAAGGACTGGATAAGCTGATAGGGCGTAATTTCTTCAATATCTTTCAGTTAGTGAATCTTCAAAACATCGGTCTGTTGATGAGACTGAAAGTGTTTATCTCCAACTGGAATTATGCCGGGAAATTCTTCCGGAACTCCAATCTCAGGATGGCTTACACCTTTCAGAATATTTATGTCGGACAGAGTCCTTTTGATTCTCCGGCACTGTTTTCAATGATCCCGGCAGCGGAACTAACAGAAGGATCCTTCTTCCCTAAGGGCGGAATGTATGCTATCATTGAAAAGCTTTATTCAACAGCAATATCATATGGTGTCCGGTTTCATTTCGATGCTCCTGTTTCCAGGATAAATATAAAAGGAAAAAATGCAGATGGCATCAGCCTGGAAGATGGTAAAGAGTACAGATCTGATATAATCGTTGCCAATGCCGACCTGCCCTATGTATATCGCAGGCTGTTGCCTGACAAAAGAAAATCGGCACATATTGACAAACTGAAATATTCCTGCTCCGTGATCTGTTTTCACTGGGGAATGGATAAAGCCTATCCTCAGCTTGAGCATCACAATGTCTTTCTCTCTGACTCTCTCAAAAGCGGTCTTGACAGGATTTTTATCGATAAAACGGTTGATGACTTCCCGACATTTTATGTTCACGCACCGTCAAGGACCGATGCCGGGGCAGCGCCTGCAGGCCAGGACACTTTATCAATAGCCGTCGGCGCAGGTCATCTTGATCGGGCGAAGAAACAGGACTGGGATATGCTCAGCAATAAAGCGAGGACTGCAGTAATAAAGCGCCTTGAGAAATTCGGACTTAAGGATTTTGAAAAGCATATAAAGTTTGAGCTCTGCTATACTCCTGAAAAATGGGAAAATTACTGTAATATCTCAAGGGGCTCGGTTTTCGGAAGCTTGTGTCATAACATAATGCAGATGGGTTATTTCAGGCCGCATAACAGGCACGACAGGTATCATAACCTGTATTTTGTAGGCAGCAGTACCCATCCGGGAAACGGAATCCCGAACGTATTACTTTCAGCAAAGCTTGTGAGCGAAAGGATCTTTTTGGAACAAAAATGAATCAGGACAAAACAGTAAACAGGAAATGAGTTCACAGAGAGAGGAGTTTCTGAAAATCTTCAATTCAATAGATTTCAATAAGATAATTGATCACCCGAATATCTTGATTGCTGCCCATTTCTGGGAAGAGGAACGATACAATGCTGCAAAAGCATGCTACAAGTTCCTGCGTTTAATTGATGATCTGATCGATAATCATAAGGCTGAAAAGAAATTCATTGCACCTGAAGAAAGGCAAAAATTTACCGTAAATGTTGACCAGTGGCTTAATATGCTGGCTGTTTCAGGTGGTGATGATCCTCTTCACAAGGAACTGTTGATGACAATAAAAAAATTCAGGATACCTGAGTGGGCTCTGAAAGATTTTGCCAGATCAATGATTTATGATATTAATAATGACGGTTTCGCGACCCTGGGTGCGTTTATTGAATATGCCAGGGGAGCATCCGTTGCTCCTGCATCAATTTTTGTTCATCTGGCAGGGCTGGTTAAAAAAAACAGACGGTTCAGTGATCCTCTCTTCAATGTCAGGGAAGCTGCAACTCCTTGTGCTGTATTTAGTTATCTCGTTCATATAATCAGGGATTTCCAGAAAGACCAGCTTAATAATCTGAATTATTTTGCCGATGACCTTGCCGCACAGCATGGACTGACAAGGCACGATCTGAAAGAAATTGCGTGGGGCCACCCGGTAAGCAATAATTTCCGGAGTCTGATAAATGAATATTGCTTTCTCGCTGACAAATACAGGCTGATGACTTACAGGACTATCAGGAAAATCAGTCCTCTCCTTGAACCAAGATACCAGCTCAGCCTTGAGATTATTTTCAACCTTTACCTTATGGTATATGAGAGGATTGATGTTAAGAACGGGAATTTCACATCTGAGGAGTTGAATCCGACACCGGAAGAAACTAAAAACAGGGTTTTAAAAACAATAGAAAAGTTTAGCACCTAAACAATACCCTCATTAATCAGATATGAAGAATTTGTCGTGTTTGGTTTACTTGTTCCTGACTTTTTCCTTGTGCTCCTCCGGTCAGGATAAAGGGAAATTCTGAATACCTTATTAAAGCATTCATCACCGGACCGGCAGGAACCAGGGAAAATAAGTGAAGCCGGGAAAGCAACATTACACTATTGCTTGATAACGGAGCTTTTCTTATAGCTGCTGATCCCGAATCAGAAAAAGGCTGATAATTTAAACCTATAAGGTTCAGAATGCTGATACAAATCCCACATTTACTTTTCCATACTTTATGCCTGAGAGCTGATAAGTAAATTCAGATACCAGTCTTACGTTACGTCTCAGCAGATACCCTGCATGAAGCGTTGCTGCAGTGTAATCAAGAGCGTCAACATCCGAATCAACCCAGTTGAGCAAACCCGTCAGGTACCATTTGCTCATATCTCCTTTTGGCGAATAGATCAATTCAGCAAATCCGCCCTGTGTTTTAACATCTTCATAATTCATTCCGGCATCTGCATCGAAGACTTTGGAATCAGTCCTGTATACATATTGGGCATTAAGAACAAACTTATCATCGAAATTGATCTTGATATCAGGGCCATACATCAGTAGCTTGTTATTGAAAGTGCTTATGGTATCACTTAATCCTTCCTTGCCGATATAGGCGAAAAAACCTATTGATATCTTTTCCCCTAATTCCTGGTTTATCCTGAACATGTAGTTTTTGTATTTGTCTTTATCAAGGATCGTTCCTTCCAGCCCGCATCCGTTGAGAACCTCCGCGATTACTGTTGTACCCGATGAAAATGGCTTTTCAAGCATTATGCCTCTTTCATATTTCAGCGAAGCTCCCGAGTTTCCCGGTTTTGCCTCGTATATTGAATAGCCTTCAAGTGTATACCTGAGCTCCCCCTTGAATAAAGGATCAGAAGCCTGGAATTGCCCGATATAGAAATTGATACCTGTTTTAAGAAGGTCCCGGTACATAAGGAAAGCATCTTCAACGCCAACAATCTCGCCCCCTTCGGTTAGAAGAAAATAGAAATAATAGGAGAGTTTATCAGAAAGCTCTCCTCCGGATAATATCTTAAGGATAAAAGGCGAAGCAAAACTTGCCTCACCTGAATCATCGAAATTTATCATAGCATGCCCGTCAAGGCGGAAAGCCAGAGGAAGTTCCCTGAACAGTGACAGTTTATCATCTCCGGTCTGGATAAAATACCTTGGTGATTCATATTCTTCAAGCCGGAATCCGTTTCCTGCAAATTCCTCACCGAAGCCTTTCAGCCGCGGCATAACAGGGGAATGGCAAACCTGGCAGCTTATCTGGTACTTGCGTGCAAAGGCGGGAATTGCATTTATGTTTTTCGCCGGGATAAATAATAGAAGGATAATCCCTGCGGCGACAAATCTTAATTTCATTGAAGTATTCATAGAGTGAAGTTTTACAGATTAAAATACTTAAGGGAGAATAACGACTTTTGTTGAATGTTCATTCACAACCTTAATTTCCGATTCATCCTCCGGCACCTTAAGGAAGTCAGCAACCGGTTTCACAAGGAGCTGGTAATTAAGCACTGCTTTTACTGTCATCTCCCCCGGAGCAACATCGAACGGGAGGCGGAAAGTGAATTTCTCCACTTTGGTCTCCCTGGGACCTATACGATAATCAACACCCAGTTTCGCGGTGTTCCATTGCATGATTGTCATCCTGCCTTCAGGATCAAAATAGGGCATCCTGAAGATCCTGTTCCCTGCCGGGACTCCGTCACGCTGAACGCCTTTGAAATCTGTCAGACCGAGAGGAAGACCCATATCCTGGTATGCCAGATAATCTCCTGATATTGTATATTCCTCACCTTCAAAACCTTTCTTATCTACATTAAGATGATATACCTTTCCCTTTGCATCCGTAGCCTCAACCTGAAGCCATGCTATACGGTCCTCAACAGATCCGGTCGGGAATTTATGTCCGGTCTTCTGGTTGAAGAGAGCCACCGAAAAAACAATATTTTCACCCGGTTCTGCCTCCCTGATATCCGGTTGAATTCTAAGCTCTATCGTACCTCTTACCTTGCCGGGATCATGAGCGCCGTGAAAAAGATGAAGCCTTGAATCATTATACGGTTTGGTCATCAGTGCGTTAAGGAAAGGGCCTCCTTTCGGCATATGACAATCCTGGCAGTGTACCCCTTCTCTTGAATATGGTCCCTCTTTCCACTCAAGCTGTGTGCTTTTAACCCAAACATTGAAGGGATTTTTTTCATTATGGCAGTTACCGCAGAATTCGGTGGTTTTAAAAAAATCATTGGTTACTATCTTATGAGCCGGGGACTCAACAGCAGGTGTCCTTAAAGCGTATTTTGTCATCCCCGGCTTTATGAGGTAGCTGAAATTAAAGGGAGGATCAGTCTGAGCAGACTGTGTAAGATGGCACACCTCACATGATACTGATTCATTAGCCATGCTCTTTTCTGATGGCCGCGGAGGAGGAAACTGATTTCCGCCTATAAATGCAAGCGGAGTATGACAGCCATTGCATCCGTCGACAACATCCTTTATTTCCGGTTTGGCGTTTGAATGTCCTACAGCAAGGTCGAAATATTCTATCTCATCCCAGTGATGAGTATATGCCTGCGACATCATAGCCTGTGACCATTGCTCATATATCCCTGGATGGCATGAACGGCATTTTTTCGCTGACTCAAAATCTTTATAAGCGTACTTGCTTTTCAGATCTTCCTGAGGTGCAATCCTGTTGATAGTAAATGCCATAACTATCATCAGCAAGACCGCACCGGTTATAGACATGATAATTACATGAGATCTTTTCCTTGGCTTCATACTGGTCAGGTTTTAGAAGGTTAAAAGATAAGAAGTTTTTTCCTCATTATTCTGTCTTTGTATTATATATCATTTACCTTTAACTGCAGCGATTTGCTGATGATTTCAACTTGATATTTTGGAGAAAATCAATGTTTTCTGGTTCAGAAGGGATCTGAGGCTTGATGATAACAAGGCTCTTGAAGCAGCTCTGAATTCAGTGCTGCCTGTACTGCCTGTTTTTATTTTCGATACCAATATCACAGATGAGCTGTCGGCTGACGATCCAAGGATAGGTTTCGTCTATGAAACACTTGCTTCAATTAATAAGGAGCTTAATAAAAAAGGATTACGAACCGTACCCGATTGAAAGAGATACCAGAATTGAAAAATTGCTGACCAAACACGGGATTAGCTTTAAACGGTTTAA
>CAZGGZ010000034.1:0-11954 GCA_964525415.1 uncultured Rikenellaceae bacterium
AAATGCTGATCGTTTCATCTGATTTACAAAAAGTCTATGGATTGTTTCCGCATGTCTTTTCATAGGGTATTTCTGTTCCAACAAAATTATCCCAGTCTTCTTTTGTCATATCACTTTTTACCAGGTCGCAGATCATGGAGGCAAGTTTCAGAGAAGAGGTTTCCCATATCCTGATACTTTTGTCAGACAACCCTGCAACCAGCTTTTTATCAGTAGTGAAGATAAGCGACCGGACTCTTGAATCAAGGTAATCAATATTTATTACTCCTCCGACAGTGTTAACCAGCTCATAAAAATCATGATACCTGTAGACCTTGATTACTTTGTCCCACGATGCTATCGCGAGGAGAGAAAAGTCATTGCTGAAAGCCATATGGCTTATTCCTGAATTCTGATAATTCTCCATTAAGGAATGAAAAGGTTTCTGGTTCAGATCAGTAGAGATTATTACTCCATCTGTACATCCTGTCACCAAAGTATTTTTCGATCCGTTCCAGACAGCACAAACGGGTTGCAGCTGTTTCATTTTAGGTATTAATTCACTAGTGTCATTTTTCACGTCCCATAGATTTATTGTTCCGTCGTCATGAATTGAAACAATTTTATCAATGCCGCAAAAGGTTATAAATTTTATTGATGAAGAGGTTTTAAAAGTCTTTGAATTATAAGCAGGCTGGCTTGCGATATTCCATAATACTATCAGGCTGTCTTTCCCTCCGGTTGCCAGAAAATTCCCGTCATTACTCCAGGCAGCAGTTATAACCGGACCCATATGACCAGTAAGCTCCGATGTATTATTTTGACTAAGTGTACTTAAAACCAGGCTGTTATTTTCATAACCTGTAATTAACTTATCGCCTCCCGGGCTCAGGCTGATAAAATCTATATATGATGACAACGGAGAAAAAGTTACAACATTGGTTTGCAGGTTACCGATCCATTCCAGAATATTACCTTCCATGTCTGCGCTTATAATTCTATTTTTATTTTCAGCAAGGCTCCTGATTTCATATGAAGATCCTGAATAGACTGAATGACGTGACCTGTCGAGTGCTGAATAAGCTATATCAAGTGCTTGCCAGATAACCGGATCATCTATGGTACCACCGTTGTTTTTATTGAAGTTTAATGCCTGAACTGCAAGCAATCCTTTTAGCTGAGGATAAGTTTTCAAAGAAAGGGATTTCAATGCAAGGTTTTGTGCTGTCGAAAGCCGGCTCAGCCGGGTGGCTTTCTCCTCTGCCGTTTGAGCTAGTATCCTTTGTGTATCAGCGATCTGCTTTTCAAGTTCTGCTTTTCTGGCCTGTTCATTTGCAATTACTGATAACTGTTCAGCTCTTTTTCTCTGTTGCTCCGCATTTTCCCTTGCAGAAACAGCTTCCTTCCTGGCAGTTTCCGATAGATTCCTCGCAGCAACTGCAACGATAGCGTTACTGTCAGCCATTTGCCTGGATTTAATCGCCTCCTGCCTCGCAGCATCGGCTTCATCTTTTGCTATTATTGCAGCATTTTTCTGAGTTTCTGCGATCTCCTGCTGTATGATGGCATTCCCTTTTTCTTTCATTGCCCATACTGTGAAGAAAGAGAGGATGATTATGATAATTGAAGCTGCGGCAATTGCTATATTCTGCCTTCTTCTCCTGGCTTTCTGAAGCGCCTGCTTGCTCTGTTCAATGAACCTCTGGTTTCTTTCGTTCAGGAACAGTTTATCTTCGTACGGAGCGATGTATTTCAGATCTTCCTCAGTGAGGAAAAGGTGTCTCTTCTCATAGTTTACATAAGCATTTTCGATGAAGTATTTTACTTCAAGAAGCTCTTTCTCAACAAGAGTGATCTTTTCAAAGATCTTTGAAGCAAGTGAATCATGACGAAGCTCGTATTTCCCGTTTTCATCCTTATCCCTGAGGATCCTGAGCTTTATAAACCGTTGTATCAGCTCCCTGATAGCTTCGCTGTCAATCTTTTTACCGAAAGTCCCTGAATACTCAATGACTTCGTCTTCAGTGATCTGGTGTTTTGTACCCTTGACAGAAACGAATGATTTTAAAACAACCAGTCCGGTATCAGGATCGCTCAGCTGTGATATCTGTTCCTCGAGGAATGATCCAAGAATATCCTTGACCTCTCCCGCTTTGTTAATGAGATCGAGAGAAAACCTTTTTACAATATGATCTTCACCCCCGGCAAGCCTCATTATCTTATCCAGGAAGATCTGAAGCCATGTAAGCTCAACTTCCGGTGTGTCGGGATTAAGCTTCTCAAGAAGAGCTTCAGCAAATCCGGTTTCAACCTCAATATTATTTATGCTGCAGGGGCCTTCAATGGTCTGAATGGCATTCTGCCTTGTCATCTTTTCAATCCTGATCCTGTTTGACAGGAAAGAAGGGATCACCCTTTCAAATTCAGTAACACCAGCAAGATATTCTTCCCTCATCGAAAAGATGAACCTGCACTGAATTTCTGAATCGACAACTTTTGCTACATTTTTAATAAGCTCATTTTTTTCATCCTTGCCACCGAAAATAAAAAGCTCTTCAAACTGGTCGAAAATGAGAAAAACCGGTTTGAAATGATCGAGATAGACGGACCGCAGGAGCCTTTCAAGATTATAACTTCCTGATGCGCCTGCTTTTTCAAAAGGAGCTTTTGTAATAGCAGCTTTCGCCAGAGCCTCAAATAGACTTCGATTTATATCAGTTCCCCGCCGGATACTGACAGGCAGCCAGTCAGAATCGCTGAACTTATTGGATAGTCCGCAATTAATGAGTGATGATTTGCCTGTTCCTGATGTACCGTAGACAAGCAATATCTTGCTTTCAAATACCCGTGAATGAAGCTCTTCAATCTCTTTGTCCCTGCCAAAAAAGATATCTCGATCCTCTTTTGTGAAGCTGTCCAGAAACTTAAACGGACTCTTTTGCATCATGGGAGATTGAATATATTATACTGCAGGCAATTCAGAACCGGTGATTGCCAGAAAAAGCTGCCTGAACTCCATCAGGAGGATTTCATAATTCTTCAGGGAACGAAGATCACATTTCTCAGTCACTTCAGTTCCAAGGTACATCAGATGATCGTTACGGAATTTCGAATACATGAATATGTCTTTCTTGATGTTGAATTTCTCCTTGGCATCAAGAACCTCGGTGCTTGTATCAATGATCAACGGTGACAAATTCAGGTATTCGTTCAGCGATTTCATGGTTTTCATCAGCAGCACCGACTGACTCTCGGTAAATGATGGTTCATGAAACTCCCTGGCTTTGAAGTCTGAATCAGAGCTGTTGAGAAGATCAATTACATGGTGGAAATCAGCATCCCTGACTTTGGATTTGATGACCTTTATTTCCTTTACCGAAACCAGCTTGTATTTTGCCAGGAATGCGATCTTCTGCAGGATAAAAGTCAGCTTTTCCTCATATTCCACACATCTCTTTTCAATCTCTTCCTGGGTCAGGTTGATCTGGTAATGCCCGATCTCATTTCTTTCAGGTATCCAGAAGTCGAGAGCATTGTAGAATTTGTTGTTAAAACTTTCAGCCATCTCCGGCATGAACCACTCCACCTTCTGCTCTTCAAAAATATTCCCGATGCTTCTTATAAGCCATGAAAAATTTCCCATGCTCAGTACAAGAAACCGGTTACTGAACTCTTTGCTGAAGTTCTCAGGCACTGTAATCTTCCCGGCGGTTTTTTCCTTTACCATCTGTGACAGCATCACAAAGCTGAGGAACTGCATCGCCCTTTCAATTGTCTTGAATATCTGGTCAAGGCGCATCCGGTCAAGCTGGCGCATCGATCCGGAGAACAATCTCCTCAGTTCAACACCTATAGGCCAGGGGAAATTCTTTGTGACAAGATCAGCCAGAACACGGAAATCGGTTATCTCCTCGTCCTCTTCGTCTTCCAGAGCCATTTTCGCAAGTGAAGCCTTATGCTTCAGCATCTCGTCAAAAACAACTCTTATAAGATCTTCATTTATCTGGGACATTCCTGATCCGGTGAAAGTTGATATAAATGTATATGGAATTATTAATAACTACAAGTATAGTACCAGAAATGACCCACCCCAAACCCCTCCAAGGAGGGGATCTTAGCTGAACAATCCAACTATGAAAGTGGTCATTGCCCTGTGCTCTGAGCAATGAGCCATGAGCCATACGCTATTTTACCTGACAGCGTTCATTGGTGTGATTGTTACCGGTCCTATTAGTCCCGACTCCCTGGGCTGCCACGATGAAGCATCAAAGATTCCCTCCTTTGTGTTCTGCCTCATCCTTGCAGCAAAATTTACATTATAGAATTTCTTCCAGACGATGTTGTTACGGTCCATATAAGCGATCCGGTTTGCCATCAGGTTAGATACTTTTATTTCAAGCGTGTTTTTCTTCTTCACCTGCTTTTTACCGAGGGTCAGCTGAAAATCAGGTCCGATCAATGATCCAAGGTCTTTCCCGTTCAGCGTTACAGAAGCACTTTCACATACTTTTCCAAGGTCAAGCTTCCATGCTTCTGCTTTTTCTTTAGGTCTTGTGAAGCTGACTGAATATTTTGCAGTTCCTGAAAAATCCTTTAACGAAGCATCACTGAAACCGGTCCAGGAAATTAGTTTTGTTAACTCTGAAGCGGGTGGCAAAATTGGTCCTCCTTCAATAAACTCTATCTTCCATGTACCTGCTATCTCTTTAGGCATCGCGTCCGGATTAAAGTACAGATAGGATTTACCTTCCAGTTTGTTATTATAAGTCGAAATGATCAGTGATTCTCCCGGATTCAGTCTTGCATATACCTCAATCAGCCCGGCCTTCGGGATCCTGTAGTTTGCCACACCGAATTCACCGGTCATAGGATTGAAAACAGCTGCTGATGAAGCATTTACGTAAAGCGGTATATATTCATTAAAAGCCTCTTCTCCCTGGTTGCTTATGAAATATACAAAACCAGCCTTAGTCTCGCGGCGTGTGAATTTCAGCTTCTCATCAGCCATGGTCTCTCTTCTTATCCCGGCAAAAGCGAGAAGCTGCTCAAGATTGCTGCCCGAAAGGATCATCCCTTTTCCATAGACAGCTTTTGATACTTCCGGATTATTGGTCTGAGAGAAGCTTATTCCGGCTTTCATCTGGTTGAAAAATGCAGTTTTTTCTTCTTTTTCTGCCCATCCTGAAACATTTTCAGGCATATCTCCGTATAATATTATTATAGCCCCGTCATTTGCCAGTCTCAGCATTTGTAGGAATGTCTCGATTGGGATGTACTTGCATCCGGGAACAACCAGTGTTTTGTAAATGTTCCCCTCTGTCTCAAGGAAGCTTTCATAATACACAGTGCCCTTCAGCTGAAGGTCAGAAATATAATCCCAGGCATATCCCTTTTCGAGCATCGATTCAGCTGCATTTTTAAAAGGAGTTCCGTTGAATGCCGGGCTTATGGCGTCAAAATGCTCAAGCATGCCTTTCCCGTAATCAGCATATCGATCGAATATCGGGAAATATAATAAAATGTCATTATCTGCAATTCCCTGCTGTAAAAATGACTGGACCCTGGCGACATATCCATTAAGCGCCCTGAAATCATTCCAGATCGGATTAGCCGGAGTCAGTTCAACGGCAGCATAAAAGAGGAATCCGGGCCATGGCTCATTCAGGGGTGAGTAGCATGTGCCATGGTAGAAAACATGATTTATTCCTGCCAGGAAAAACAGATCGACGGCTTTCCTGATATCGGCAAGGTTTGAAGAGAAATGCTCATTCAGCCATGTGCCTGCCTCACATGATGAATATGGCTTGCCGGTTACATTGGCAGACGATGAGGCAAATTTAAGCCGTGTTATCTCATTGCCTTCCGTTTCCGGAATATCCGTTGCAGCATATAGGTCAAGTATGTTCCCGGGTGAGCCGTGCGACTGGCTCCGGGTTGTTTTGCCCTGCTTGTGCGCCCAGGTTGTCCAGTGTGAAGTGAATTTCTCGAGGACAAGATCCGAGATTGTCTGTCGGTAGTCAGAAAGAACCCGGGCATTCTTATCAGGATCATCCTTCTGGAAGAGAGCAGGCAGGTGGTCAACAAGGTCATAGCCTCTTCTTATTCCGAACTCATGGAAAAGGTCATTTGTCCAGTTTGCCTGTCCCGATGCATCATCAACCTCGTAGGAGTCATTGAAATAGCCCCGCAGGTACTTAATATCATAATCCTGGAAGATGGTATCAAAATGTTTAAGGTAATTACTTATTGCCTGACCCGAGAAATGATCAATGACATCTCCTTCACCTCCGGGACCGGCTCTCTCAACCTGTTTACCGTGCCAGCCCTGGAAAAGAGCGTATATTGTCCATTTTCCCGGAGGAGCTGTCCAGTCAAGATCTCTTTCGGGCGTTACCAGTCCTGTAAGATCGGCGACCTTTCCTGAATCAGAATAAGCTATGACTGCCTGCACGGGAAGAGGTTTTTCAAATTTGATCTGATCCAGGGCATACAGCTGAAGATCTTTATTCCGGCTTACAGGATCCTGAAGCTTTGTGATATCTGGTTTCTGACCAACGGGCCTGACAAGTGCCGGCTGTCTGAACTCTATCTTCTCTTTAAGTTTCTCTCCTGTGCCCAGGGAATATGTTTTATAGTTGATGTTCTTGCTTGCATCAGCCGGATCGACCCATGGTCCGCCGAAAGGCCAACCTGAAGCATTTGCGAGATCGATCCCCATATTAAGACGCTCCGCCTCCTTTAGCGTATGGGTGAACATCTTCATCCAGTCAGGTGAAAGGCAGGAGATGAATTTATCTTCCTGCCCTTTAACACCGTAAATGGCAGTGATTTCCATTCCGCCCAGACCAGCTTCATGATATTTTTCCATGTTGGCGGTTATATCAGCTGCAGTTACGATACTGCCAGGCCACCACCAGCGTGTCCATGGTTTGTTCTCGCGCGTTAATTCAGGCCAGGAAAGTTCCTGCGCAGATACCATCTGCGTAAAAAACAGAAAGAAGATCAGAAATTTTTTCATCATATTATTGTATTCCAAAATAAAACCACAGTTTGTGTTTTTTAACACCGCTCATTTCAGTTGGTTTTCCTGCAGGACCATAAACTGATGCATCGGTTGTCAATCCTGTTGCCAGCTTTGATCCGAGAGCAGGGATGCAATCAAGGAACGAAATATCCCCGGGAGGGAGCTCAGGATACGATTTTGGTCCTGTAATGCCATAGAAATCGTACAACCTGAGATACAGATCATTATCCTCAGCAGCCATCAGTATCTTACCCTGGGCAGTGCTCAGCTCCAGCCATGTGAAGCCTGAAAAATAACCTTTGAATTCAGGATAAAAGAAGGGGTATGCCCCGGTCCGGGTATTGTTGTAGATCTTGCTCCACACATTATAACTCACACCCTGCAGCCGGTTCTTCCATACTCGCGATGGCCCGTCGCCGAGCCATTTCGCACGGGCTGCATAATTCTCCGGGAACGAAAAGCTGATTCCGGCAAACTGGTATTCGCCATTAAGTTCATATTGGTATTCAAGACTCAACCAGCCTGAATTATGCATCTTCCACCTTGCAAGCTTTAAATTGCCCTCGCAGACAGCCTCAAGAACAATACCATCATCTTCATTCATAGTTTTTATGTTCGTCAGCTTGTAATCTCCGCTTGTAAGGACCGGGCCGTTTGTGAACATGAGGTTTGTCCTGTTATTGTATATAACCCTGGAAATTTTCCCGTTCACCTTGCTGAAAGTGACAGAAGTTCCATTCGCTGTAAGTGCGATTGTCGAATCAGTTTCCGAGGATTCAGCTTTCTTTTCACCTTCAAGAGTAATAAATCCGGTGATGATCTTATCATTGTCCTTTATCTGCCATGTCCAGGAATAAATCTCATTTTTAAAAGGGTTAATTGCAGTCAGCACCAGTGCATCATAATCCTTCCAATCCGGTAGCAGGTTTATTTTAATTTCTCCTTTACCTCCGGGATTTATATCAGTTGAAGTTGCTGATACCTCAGTGATCTTTGAATAACCTGTAAGCCAGTCGGATGGCTTGCAGAAATTCACCAGCTTACAACTGAATGCACATTTGATAAGATTGGTGAAGTGGTACCTGTTTTCTACAGGAATAGCGCCATTAAATCCGGGAGGAAGCTGATCCATTGTTATATGTACAGGGGAGAATATTTCCCTGATAGCAAAGAAGCTTCCTTCCTTTTCACGATGAGGGCCCATGACGCCATCAGGTGCATTAACACCATCAGTATCAATGAAGTCGTTCATATCAGTCCTGACAAGCCCTTCATCGACCAGCGCCCAAAGGAATCCTCCGGCTGATCTTCCGGATGACCACATAAGCTCCCAGTAATCATAGAGACCAGATCCTCCGCCGCCATCATCCTGGCAGTGAAGGAATTCAGTTGTCATGTAAATAAGTGAGTCCTTCAGGATATTTATTATACTCCGGTAATTTTCATAATGATTGCAATCGATGCCGTTGAAGTCATTACCGGGACGGTGATGCGGATGAATTACATCTCTCTTTGAGGGATCATAGATTAGAAATTCCCTGTCAAGCTCCTTGTTCGTTCCTCCTTCATTGCCGTTAGCCCAGAAGATAACTGAAGGGTGATTGACATCCCTCAGAACAGTTTCCTTCACGATCTTTTTCCCGACAGGAGTATCATACCATCTCTGCCAGCCTGCTATCTCGTCAATTACATAAAGCCCCAGCGAGTCACAGATATCCAGGAAATCAACATCAGGAGGGTAATGAGAGCACCTTACGGCGTTCATATTCATCTCTTTTATGAGCTTTACATCGTAAAGGCACAGGTCATAATTGAGCGTCCTGCCTGTTTCAGGCCAGAAACAGTGGCGGTTAACACCTTTCATTTTGATCTTTGTTCCATTAAGGTATATTCCATCTCCATGACGAACTTCTATAGTCCTGAATCCGAATTTCTCTGAGGCTTCATATAATATTTTCTTGCCCGATTTCAATGAGTACTTCACCCTGTAAAGTGAAGGCGTCTCACCTGTCCATAGTGAAGGGTTATCCAGTTTGCCTACGATTGTGACCATTGAGTCTCCCGGCTGAATAACAAATGCCGTTTTGCTGACGATATTACCTTCTGCATCAATGATATCGGCGGAAAAAAACCGCCATGCTGAAATGTTTTTTGGGAACAGATCAATTGAGTATGATCCATCTGCTCCTGCATTTACTGCGATCCTTTCGATATGCTCTTTTGGGAATGCTTCAAGGAATACCGGCCTGAAAATGCCGCCGAAGTTCCAGTAGTCGCCGTATCGTTCCGCACGGTTAACCGATTCATCAGCAGACAGTTTGCTGACAGTTACCTCGAGCAGGTTCTCTCCTCCGAAGATCAGCTTGTCGGTGATGTCGTATTTGAAACGGTAGAAAGATCCCTGGTGTATATCACCTGCACTCCTGCCGTTTATTTTAACTTCGGTATCGGTCATTGACCCTTCAAAGACGATATTCACAACCATTCCCTTCCATGAATCAGGCACTGTGAAATTATACCTGTACATGCCCTTTTCATTTGCATATTTGTATTTCGGACCGTAGGAGTAACTGTTCCGGCCATACTCATAATTACCGGATCCCTGTTGTTCCCAGCATGAAGGAACTTCTATTTTTGTCCAGTAACCGCTGTTCCTTCCTCCGGTGCAGAAGAATCCCCATGTTCTGGTATCGTATGCTCCTTTCCCTGAGAGGTATATGACCTGCTTGCTGCTTAAAGGAGCTGCATATGTAATTAATGAAACAAGCAGCAGAAGAAAAATTACAGGCAGTTTTATTTTCATTTCAGGAAGAATAAAGATGATTTATTTTACCTAAAGATATCCTTTTTTTATAACTTAACTTTTTCATGTTTTGATATAAAAGGAGGTATCATGGGTAATATTGAAATACATGCAGCCAGTGACCGTGAAAAGGAAATGGCAGCCAATCTGCTGTCAGATTCAGAGCCGTGGATCACCCTCAGGATCGGACTGGATCAGTGCAGAAAGAATTGTTATGACCCTGAATACCAACTATATATTGCTTATTCAGAGAATAAGCCTTCCGGCATTATTTTGATTGACCTCCGTGGTGTGGCAGGTTCTCCCTACATTAAATCCATTGCTGTATGGCCGGATTACCGCGGCAGCGGAATTGGCTCCGCACTGCTTTCCTTTGCAGAGGATCTTTTCAGGGGGAAAGCCAGGTTTATTTTCATCTGTGTCTCGTCATTCAACCACAGGGCAAGGAAATTATATGAGAAATATGGATTTCAGGCAGTTGGTGAATTCAGGGATTACATCATTGAAGGAGCATCCGAGATCCTTATGCAGAAGCGTATATGAAATCTTCTGTCCGTAAACCATGGCCGGTTGTGGCCATGCTGTGCGCAACAGCGACAGCAGGATATATATGCCGGGTGAATGTGTCCACGGCAGCTCCGCATGCTGATGGGAATTGCAGCTTCGCCAACCTATCCGGGGTCAGCACAGGGAGTATCACGGTGGGTAATGCCTCAGTTCCAGGGACGAGCAAACGGGATTGTAATTGCATCAATAGGACTTGGTTCAGCGCTGGCTCCTCCGCTTGTCTCAAATGTAATGGTAAATATGGGATGGCGCGCTGCACTGATCGCATCTGCAATACCTGCTCTCATTATTGCGGTGATCTGGCTGAGGATAAAGGAACCTGTTAATATCACTTCACTTAATTCAGGAGAAAACAAGGGAACTGATCCTGAAAGAAAAGGAAAGTTAAGTTCGGTGAGCTTTTATCTTCTTACAATCAGCTATACACTGCAGGGTTATGTCGGATATATTTTCGTGACATGGTTTTACCTGTACCTTGTTCAGGAGCGTCATTTCGGATTGCGGAGGATTGATTTCACCTGCGCTTACGCCAATAATAGCAAGTTATATAGGATGGGAAAATGCGCTGCATGTTGCTGCTGTTCTGGCTGTTATCGGGGCGTTGCTGTGGATCGGGATTAATCCCGCTGTCAGTTCACAACCACAGGTGAGTGCGGGCTCAAAGGTAAACTGAACTCCTCGAAAGAATCCGGTTTTGCCGGATTAAATGAAGGAATTCCTTTGTCCAGGTATTTTCTGATACCAAGCTTATTCGATTTTATTCCTTCAATAATGCATCTGGTCAGCTCGTATGCACCAAAAGAATTGAAATGAGTATTGTCGTTTAAAGCTTCTTTCTGATCAGGAAAGGTATTAGCAGGATAGATGACAAAAAGATTCTTCGACTTTTCAGGACCAAGCGTTTCATATAATGTCTTTGTCATTGAATTAAGATCAATGCAGGGAACGTCAAGTTCCTTTGCTGCCTTCCGGGCTGCATCAGGATAATCGCCGAGTGAATTTATGATCTTCCCGTCATCTCCGAATGAGCGCCGGCTGGCAGGAGAGACAATAACCGGGATACCGCCATTCTTCCTGAATTCATTTACGAACAGGTGCATTTTTTCTGGTGATCTCAAGAGCACAAATACAGGGCCGGTCGCCATTAAACTCGAAAGTCATCTTTTCATCCCAGTCAAGTTTGAACTGCTCCCCGGGTTTTTTCTGAACCTCTTCATTTGTATCTCCGATCCGCGGAACCCGGATGTTGATAGTTGCTGCTGAAGTTTTGAATTTTCCTGATCCGGTCGTGATCTTTTCAAATATCAGTCTCCTGGATTCTGCCCTCACTGTCGTTGATGAAGCGTCTTTCAGATCGCCCGTTATAATTTTAATATCGTAATTTCCTTCAGGCAGGTTCACTGAGAAAAAGAAAGGTTTATTGCCTGTGCAGAAACCGCTTGTAAGAGGTTTCTTTCCGCCGCGGTCAATAGCAAAGGGAATCGTTCCAAAATCAAACCCATAACCTGTTTCATGTGAATATTTATCTGAAGGTTTCACCTGGATGTATCCCGGTGCCTCTTTAGCAGGACCAAAAGAGAA
>CAZGGZ010000034.1:12054-31881 GCA_964525415.1 uncultured Rikenellaceae bacterium
CCATTATTACCGGCCCGTACCCGTGAGCCGCAGCAGCATTTACCGGCCTGTGGTAATAGAATGCCGGATCGAAAGCCATTCCGGTACCAACACATGTCCCTTCAACCTGTCCCTGGTCGTTAACCTTTGTCTGAACGGCATTCCATCCCAATAAAGCCACCGGACCGTATGCCTGGTAATTTATCCATCCTTTGTTGACAGCATGTGCAATGCAATAAGTGAATATGGCAGTTGCAGAAGTCTCGGGGTAGGAATCATTCCTGTCGATAAGCTGATGCCAGAAGCCTGTTCCGGACTGGTAACTGGCGAGTCCTTTTATATGTGACCGGAGCTGGTCAAGTATTGCTCCTCTGGAGGGATGATCCTCCGGCAGTACATCGAGTAATTCAGACATTGCCAGGAGCGCCCATCCGTTGCACCTTGCCCAGCAGAACTCGGGATGTACATCCATGTCCTGTATCCACCCATGCATATAGATGCCTTTACCCTTGTTGAACATACGTTGTGAAAACTGGAGCACCTGCCTGCAGGCATCATCATAGTATTTGCTGTCGCCGGAGAGCTTACCCATCTGAGCCAGTGCAGGAACGCTCATATAAAGATCATCGAGCCACAGTGCGTCCGGAAGCGGACGATTCCTTGAAAGCGTACCATCAGCAAGCCTTTGCTGCTTATTTGAGATGTAATCAATATAGTTATCTATGAACGGACGAAGATTTTGATCTTTTGAAATGTTGTAGGTCTTTATCATAGCCGCACACATTGACCCGGCATCATCGAGCGCACGGGGATAAAGCACTGAACGGACAGGATTGTTTCCTCTTTTATCTGCCGGAAGCGTTTTAAAGTATTTACTCACCGAACCGATCAGTTTTATTCTTTTTAAAGTGTATTCAGGAAATTTTACATCGCCGGTTATTTCTCCGGCAAGGAGCATTGCTCCGTAATTCACACCCCATTCATAGCTTATCAGCCTGAACACTCCAGGCTCAAAAACAGCTTCCGGTGTAAGCTTTGTCAAATCAGTTATTTCAACTTTTGTCTGATTATCAATTACTTTTGCGGGAGTTACCGCATCGAGGTAAATATAAATACGATTTAGAACTTCAGTAATAGTCTCTGCCTTTTCAGGTCCGTACGGCACAGGATAGTCGGGCTGAAGGGCATGAAGCGGTGTATTGGAATCAGTAACTCTTGCAGATGTCACCTGCGCAATTGCTATGGCTGAAACGCCTGCAACTATTGAAAAAATCAGGAATACTTTTCGTATCATATTATTAAATTTTCAGGAAAATCTTTTTTCTGTACAGAATATAAAGGAATACCCAGCCGATTGCTGTTACGCCGACAGCTTCCACGAAAGGAGACCAGGCTTCAGGGAGCAGATCAGCAAAACCTCCGAAGAAAAATCTGGATGCCGATCTGAAATTGATGATCCTCTCAGCCAGGTATATTGTTATGGGATTCAATCCTATTACGACAAAAAAGAAAGCCCATTTCCTGAGATTCCAGATATCAATAATCAGGTAGAAAACAGTAAAGAGAAGCAGGCTCAGTCCACCGACCCAGCAAACAAATGAGCTTGACCAGAGATTTTTATTTATCGGGAAAATAAGGTCCCAGAGTTTTCCGATAATCATAAATGCAACAGCTGCAATGAACATTAAAAGAACCTTGCGTAAAGGCTTGTTTTCGATATAACCAGAGAGCAGGAATTCCCCTGTGAACATTCCAAGCAGGGCAGTTGAGATAGCCGGAAGAGTGCTCATAATTCCTTCAGGATCATGATTTCCCAGGTATAGTCTTCCAGGCATAAGGATTCTGTCTATATGGCTGGCAAAGTTGCCTTCCTGTGAAAAGATATCTGTTGATCCCAGATCATGTGCCGGAAAAAGGAGGAATAAAATATAGTAGATGATAAGGATTCCCCAGAACAGGATAATCCGGGCTGTCAGTTTCGTATTCATGAATATCAATGCACCAAACATCCAGGCAAGACCAATGCGTCCCAATACACTTCCATAGCGCATTTCACCAAGGTTGAACCTTAATCCGTTGTTATAGAGGATACCCAGAACAACAAGTATCAGTCCGCGGAAAATGACGTGTTTGTAAATTGAATTGCGGCTATCACCTTTTTCAAGTCTCTTTTTGAGCGAAAACGGGAATGATATGCCTGCAATAAACAGAAAAAGCGGGAATATCATATCGTAGAATACAAAGCCATGCCACGGGACGTGATCAAGCTGTTTTGCACACCATTCAAATACCGGCCAGCCTGTTATCGCAGCCAGCGTGATTAAGATGCCTTCTCCTCCCATTATCCAGAACATGTCGAATCCTCGAAGCGCATCGAGTGAATAAAGTCTTTTTACTGACGGTTTATTTTCCTTTTCCATTTATTTTAACATTGCAGACAAAAATAACATTTTAGGGAATCTCAATATGAAAAAAAGCAGGCTATTCTTTTTAATAAAACCGAATTAAATTACTTTTACCTGAAAAGGTCATTGAATTATAATTAACCTCAAATAATATAATTATGTCAACCCGAAGAGATTTTATTCAGAAAACTGCTCTCAGCGCCGCAGGATTAACTCTCGGCGCAAGGAGCTATGCACGCATCCTTGGAGCGAATGACCGGGTCCGTGTCGGGATCGTCGGTTATTCCGACCGCTTCAGGGCATCACTGGCACCAGCCTTTATGAGCCTGTCAGGTGAGCTTAACTTTGAGTTTACTGCCCTGTCTGACCTGTGGAGCAGAAGGAGAGAGGAGGCAGATTCTTTCTTTAAATCGAAGGATATCAGTTTGAGACTGGCCCGCAATAATGAAGAGCTGTATGAAAAGAATGACACCGATGCGGTGATAATCAGCACTGCAGACTTCCAGCATGCGCTTCATTGCGCTGAAGCAGTTGAGGTCGGACGTGACGCATATGTCGAGAAACCTTTTGCAGAAACGATGGACGATGCGCGCCTTGCGCTGAGATCTGTTCAGAAAACAAAGAAAATTGTGCAGATAGGTTCACAACGCCGCAGTGCTCCGAACTATATAGCCGCAAACGAGTATCTAAACTCAGGTAAATTCGGGAAAATCGTGATGGTTGAGATGACCTGGAATGTAAATCAGCCGGGAAGATGGAGAAGACCTGGCGTGGTGCCTCTGCTTAAAGAAGCCGATACCGACTGGAAAAGATACCTTTTGAACCGTCCCGCTGATTTGTTTGATCCGAGAAAATACCTGGAATTCAGGCTCTTCTGGCCGTATTCCTCAGGGATACCCGGTCAGTGGATGGCACATCAGATTGATACGGTTCACTGGTTTACAGGGCTTGCCCATCCGCAAAGCATAGCAGCCAACGGAGGCATCTACCTCTGGAAGGATGGAAGGACCAATTTTGACACCATGACCGCTGTAATGGATTATGGAGATCCCGGCAAGCCGGATCTGGGATTCCAGGTTGTTTATTCCTCAAGATTCACCAATGCGGCTGGAGGTACAAAGGAGCTTTACTATTCAAACGGAGGAATGCTTAACCTGGATACGAACAAGGTGACATCCGAGGGCGGACTTACTGAAAGGGAAGCAAAGGCTATGAACATGCAGGCCAATCTTCTTGAGCCTTTTGAGCTCCCGGATGTGACCATTGAAACATCTGCAAATACAGGCGGCGATCCGATGACCACAGCTCATATGAGAAACTGGATGGAGTGCGTACGCGACCGTAAAAAACCCAACGCCGATGTCGTTGCGGGATATAATCATGCGATTGCATGTATAATGTGTACTGCAAGCCTCAGAACAGGAGAAAAGGCAACCTTTGATGAGAAGACACAGGAGGTCATGGCCGGAGGGAAAGTATTCCAGTACTAATAAAAAGACAATAGGTATGACTCATAAATCCTTTAATAACAACAAGACGGTACTGACCAGCCTGTTAATCACATTGCTGATCGCAGCTGCTGGTTTTATGTCAGGCTGCCAGACATCGGATACGAAGGATGTTAAGCTGGTAAGGATTGATAACCTGAAAAGGATTGATGTATTTGTCGGTGACAAGCTTTTTACATCATACCAGTATTCGGAAAAGTATGAAAAACCATTTCTCTACCCTGTGAACGCTCCGAACGGTTCGGTCATAACAAGGGGTTTCCCTGTTGAGCCAAGGAAAGGTGAACGGGTTGATCATCCCCACCAGGTTGGATTATGGTTCAACCACGGAAGTGTCAACGGCTTTGATTTCTGGAATAACTCATCTGCTATTCCTGCTGATCAAAAAAGCTTGTACGGTCATATTGCCGTAAAGAAGATTGTAAAGGCTGAAAGCGGAAAGAAGGGTGTTCTTGAGGTGATAGCAAACTGGGATGATAATGACGGCAATACCGTGCTGGTTGAAAACACCAGGTATATATTTTCAGGTAATGAGAATGCCTGGACAGTTGATCATATTACCACTCTTACTGCTGAGAATGGACCTGTCACGATTCTTGATAATAAGGAAGGTATGTTTGCAATACGTGTTGACAGAGCGTTTGAAATGCCTTCGAACGAGCCTCTGGTCTTTACAGACGACAAAGGAAATCCGGAAACAGTTGAAGCAATTGACAATACAGGAGTTACAGGAATGTACACATCAAGCCAGGGTCTCAGAGGGGACGCTGTCTGGGGCACAAGGAATGACTGGGTGATCCTGTCAGGGACAAAGGATAACACATTGATAACTTTCGGGATATTTGATCATCACGGCAATCCGGGATATCCGGCTTATGCACATGCAAGGGGTTATGGACTCTTCTCAGTGAATAATCTCGGGCAGAAATCATATGATCCGAAGCAGGAGAGCAGGCACTTTAACCTTGAAAAAGGAGAATCCATGAAAATGAATCACAGGTTTTATGTTCAGTCGGGTTCTGAACTCACACCGGAAAGGGCAAACGGGATATTCGGGGAATTTTCTAAAGCATATTAATCAGTTTATAATCATGAAAAAGATCATCAGACTATTAAAAGGTACGCCACTGCTAATCCTTATATGTATTGTATCTGTTCCATCGATCAATCTGAATGCAGCGGGTGCAAAGCAGATGTATTATGAGATCAGGGCTTATCATGTGAAAAACAGTGCACAGGCTGAACGTGTTGACAGCTATCTCAGGGATGCATATCTCCCGGCTTTGCACAAGGCAGGTATTGCCAGTGTGGGTGTGTTTAAACCAGTAGCCAGTGATACGGCATTCGGGAAGGTAATTATTGTATTTATTCCTTATTCCAGTCTCAGCCAGTATCAGAAGACTGCAGCCCTGGTTGACAAGAATAAGGATCATCAGAAGAGTGGTATGGCATTTCTTGATGCTCCTTTCAATGATCCGCCTTATACAAGGTACGAAAGCATACTGCTCAAAGCTTTTGCCGGTATGCCAGTATTTGCATCGCCAACTTATACCAATCCTGCAGGAGACAGGATATATGAGCTGAGAAGCTATGAGAGCGCTACTGAAGCGAAAGCCGCAAAGAAGATCGAAATGTTCAATAAGGGTGAAATAACTTTATTTCAAAGCCTTGGGTTCAACGCGGTATTCTATGGAGAAGTCATGATGGGCTGCCGTAAGCCTGACCTCATGTATATGATCACTTTCCAGGATATGGCAACACATGACGAAAAATGGCAGACCTTCAGGAATTCTGAAGAATGGAAAAAGATGTCGGGTCTGAAGGAGTATGAAAATACTGTTTCACGTATATCCAGGTACCTGCTCAGCCCGACATCGTATTCAGATTTTTGAAACTATCTTTCCAGGACTAGGGAACTGGATAACCTGCAATTTCTTTCAGGTTCTCGGCAATGACATCATCAGGCAGCTCATAATTTTGCAGCTGACCGGTAAGGAATTTATCATATCCTGTCAGATCCATCAAACCATGCCCGGAAAAGTTAAAGAGGATTACTTTCTGTTTAGCTTCCTCTTTTGCTTTTTTAGCTTCACGTATGACGGCGGCAATAGCATGGGTTGTTTCAGGTGCAGGAATTATTCCTTCGGTTTTTGCAAAAAGTATACCAGCTTCATAACTTTCCAGCTGGTGCATAGCCATCGGTGATAGTAAGCCTTCTTTAGCAGCTTTGCTGACGAGCGGTGCCATGCCATGATAGCGTAATCCGCCGGCATGAATGGGAGCTGGTATAAAGCTATGGCCGAGTGAATACATGGCAACCAATGGTGTCATTTTAGCTGTATCACCATGATCATATACATAGGGGCCTTTGGTTAAAGTAGGACAGGAAGCAGGCTCAACAGGTATAATATCAATTTTTTCTCCATTGATCTTATCATACAGAAATGGAAATGAAAGTCCTGCAAAATTGCTGCCGCCTCCTGCACAACCAACGATGACATCAACTTTCTTTTCACCTGCTATTTTAAGTTGTTTCTTAGCTTCAAGGCCTATAATGGTTTGGTGCATCATCACGTGATTCAAAACACTGCCAAGTGAATATCTGGTTTGTCCTGTTGTATCAGTCACAGCTGATTCAATTGCCTCACTTATTGCAATGCCAAGGCTGCCGGGTGTATCGGGGGTTTTTTCCAGAATGGCTCTACCTGCCTGGGTTTCATTGCTGGGACTTGCAACACATGTGGCGCCCCATGTTTGCATCATCAGTTTTCGGTATGGTTTCTGATCAAAGCTTATTCTGACCATAAATACCTTACACTCAAGTCCAACCAGGGAGCATGCAAATGCAAGTGCACTTCCCCACTGGCCCGCGCCGGTTTCCGTTGTCAAACTTTTAATCCCGAATTGTTTATTATACCAAGCCTGCGCAAGAGCTGTATTTGGTTTATGACTGCCGGCAGGCGACAGACTCTCATTTTTATAATAAATCCTTGCCGGAGTACCGATAGCCTGTTCCAGGTCATAGGCACGGTGCAGGGGCGATGGTCTGTACCTTGTAAGTAATCCCAGAACTCCTTCGGGGATATCTATCCAGCGTTGTGTACTGTATTCCTGTTCAACCAGGTTCATCGGGAAAACAGGTGCCCACGCTTCTTCCGGCACGGGTCCGTCAGGACCCATGAAAGGTGGTACTTTAATATCGGCTGCCAGATTATACCATTGTCTCGGCATCTCTTTTTCACTTAATAAAATTTTTCTGATCTCTTTCATAGTCTTAAAATTATTTGGTTAGTAAAATTTTTAAATAAAAAGGCACGCTGTGAACAGCGTGCCTGTAAATGAAAAATATCTTTAAAAGGTTATACAATGGCCTGTTTCACAGCTCAATCAGTCAAGCTGCGCCAGCACCAATTATATATCCGTGTAATTTTCATGTATGCAAAACTAAATAAAATTTTTAATCTGCAAGAAAAAATGAAGAAAAAATTAATGTTTATAACGATTTTAAATAAAAAATGTTGATTCTAATAGATTGAAGCCCCAAGGTTCCGGAGGTCGTGAAAGAATTCAGGGTATGATTTTGAAACGCAGTATGAATCCTTTATCATCACCCTGTCGGATGCACGAAGTGCCATAACAGCTGCAGCCATTGCAATCCTATGGTCATTGCGGGGATCGATCCGGGCCCCAGTGACCTCTCCCCCGGTAACGAGCATTGTATCACCCTTCAGTTCAATATTTATCTTCATCTTGCTGAACTCTTCCTTCAGGACATTAGCCCTGTCGCTTTCCTTATGGAGGAGCCTTGAAACGCCTTTGATCACTGATACTCCGTTGCAGTAAGCTGCCAGCGCTGCAAGAGGCGGAAACAGATCAGGTGATTCAGTAGCATCAAATTTGAATGATCTGAGGTCCGACTTTGAGATTTTAACGGAATTCTCCTTAATGCTCATCCTGGCACCGGCAGAGTCAAGCGCTGCAAGAATTGCTTTATCGCTCTGCCTGCTGTCGGGACGTAGACCATGCACTGTAACTTCACCATTAACAGCTGCTGCAACAAGAAGAAATGAACCTCCGCTCCAGTCACTTTCAACCTCAAAGCTTACTCCCCTGTACTTTTGATTTCCCTTGATACTGAAAAGAGTATAATTATTATTCTGAATATTTATTCCGAACTTATCCAGCACCTGGAGTGTCATATCTATATATGGTTTGCTCTTCAGGTTATTAACTGTTATTTCAGAGTCTTCGGCTGCCAGCGGAAGCGCCATCAGGAGCCCTGTAAGCAGTTGTGAGCTTATCGATCCGTCTACTTCACATTTACCTCCTTTAAGAGGTCCTTTTATTGTTATGGGGATATAGCCTCCTTCGCTTTTAC
The DNA here is from genome assembly GCA_964525415.1 of uncultured Rikenellaceae bacterium. Lineage (GTDB taxonomy): Bacteria > Bacteroidota > Bacteroidia > Bacteroidales > VadinHA17 > LD21. The sequence goes on from CAZGGZ010000034.1 coordinate 20,325, forward strand.
AGTTTACGCCCAGCTGACGGAGAGCATTCTCAATCATCAGCATTGGTCTTTTCCGCAGCGAGCCGGATCCCGAGATTGTTATTGTATAAGGCCAGAGGGCAGCTATTGGTGAGAACATCCTTATGGCGAGACCTGATTCTCCGCAGTAAAGCTTCTTTTCCTTAAGCTTCCCTGTTCCCCTCAATTTCAGCTTTTTAAGACCTGTTTGTATTTCTGCTCCCATAGAAGCTGCAATGCCAAGTGCTGCCTTTGAATCTTCACAACCTGACGGATTCAGGATGGTGGATTCGGTATCAGAAAGAAGCGCTGCTGCTATGGCTCTCTGAGTCATGCTCTTTGACGGCGGAGCCAGCACCTCGCCTTTCAGAAATGATGGAACTACAGTTTTCTCCATTTTTATTCCTTCATGATGCCATTGTTCATGATCTTCATCTGGTGATTGATTGATTCCTGGTGAATAGCCTTGAATATGGTATCAATCATTTCCGGGCTTAGTCCTTTTGCCCCGCCCTTGATCATCACCCTCTTTACAATCTCATCCCACCTGACGCTCTGTAAGATAGTGATATTATTTTCTTTCTTGTACTGCCCAATGGTTTCCGCAACTTTCATCCTCTGCTCAATAAGGTCAATCAGATGATCATCGAAAATATCAATCTGCTGTCTTAGTTCGCCGAGAACATCAAGCAGCTTCGGATCTGATGTTGAAGGATTGCGCAGGATCAGCCTGCTGAGCAATTCTCTCAGGTCATTTGGCGTAAGCTGCTGCTGTGAATCACTAAGAGCATTGTCAGGATCAATATGTGATTCGATCATCAGTCCGTCGTAATTCAGGTCAAGTGCCTTCTGCGAAATCTCGTGGATATATTCCCTGCTTCCCGCAATATGGCTTGGATCGCATATCAGGGGAAGGTCGGGGAGCCTTCTTCTGAGTTCAATAGGCAGCTGCCAGTTAGGCTGGTTCCTGTAGGAAGTCTTTTCATATGCCGAAAAGCCGCGATGTATTGCTCCAAGACGTTTAATACCCGCTTTTGCAATACGCTCTATGGCACCTATCCAGAGCTCAAGGTCAGGATTGACAGGATTCTTTACAAGCACCATAACGTCTACCCCGTTAAGTGCATTTGATATTTCCTGGACTGTGAATGGATTAACAGATGTACGTGCTCCGATCCACAGCATGTCAATACCATATTTCAGAGCTTCATATACATGCCGTTCACTGGCTACTTCAGTACCAACAAGCAAGCCGGTCTCCTGCTTCACCAGCTTAAGCCACTTCAATCCGTCAATCCCGATCCCTTCGAATGAATTCGGACGGGTACGGGGTTTCCAGATACCTGAACGGAATACACTTACCTTATCAAGCTCAGCCAGCTGTTTTGCAGTAGCCATCACCTGCTCCTCGGACTCGGCGCTGCACGGACCGGAGATCAGGAAAGGCCTTCCCCTGTAACCTCTCCATTCCTTTAAAGGTGATGTGTCAAGTTTTACAACCATCTGTAAATGAATTAATTTAATATTTTCTTTATCTTATTTGCTTCTTCCATGATCGATTTCAGTCCCTCCATATCGCGTTCAGCGATCAATTTCCTGAACAGGTTCATTTTCTCAATATAGGTATCAATAACTTCAATGATATATTCAGCATTTTCGGCAAATATCGGAGCCCATGTTTCTCCGCTGCTTTTAGCCAGGCGTACAGTGCTTTCAAAACCTCCGCCGGCAAGGGTAAGGATATTCTCCTCCTCCTGCTCTTTTTCGAGAACGCTCAGGGCAAGTGAAAAGGAAGTGATATGTGATATATGTGAGACATATGCCACATGAACATCATGAACTGAGGAATTCATAAATACAATATGCATGTTAAGCACCCTGAGCATCTTCTCAAAAAATTCAAGGGCATCAGGATCGCTGAGCTCGGGATCGCAGATTATTGCGGTTTTGTAATCGAAGAGCTTTCCTATTGCCGCAAGCGGACCGGAATATTCAGTACCGGCCATCGGGTGTGCTGCCACATATCTTCCCCGTGCCGGATGGTTTCTGGATATCTCTGCAATGCTGCCTTTTGTTGATCCCATATCAGCAACCACTTTTAATGTTCCGGCTATCCTGTCAAGAATTCCGGGAAGCATTGCACAGTTTGAACTTACAGGAGTGCAAAGCAGGATCAGGTCACTTCTGTCAACAGCGTTTTCAAGCGTATCTGTCTCATCAACGATACCGCAAAGCTGAGCTATGTTCCGGTGCTGAATGCTGTTGTCCACACCGATTATCCTGTCGGCAAACTTCCGTTTTCTGAGATCAAGCATTAGTGAGCCGCCTATCAATCCAATTCCTACTACTGTTATTGTCATTCTACTGGTTGCTGGTTACTGGTTCCTTGTTCCTTATTACTAGTTGTTTTTAGGAAGTGCAGGTTTATTGTTAATATTTGTAGTTGTAAAGTTCAATATCCGGATTTTCGATTCAGTGAGAGTTTTTTCATCAGCACAGAGCGATATACGAATATATCTTTCTCCCTTGCTTCCGAAAATGAATCCGGGTGTAATGAACACATGCGCCTTATTAAGGATATTCTCAACAAATGATTCACAATCAGGTACATAATCAGGAATTCGTCCCCATACAAACAATCCTGCCTGGGATTTATCGAACCTGCAACCGAGAACATCCATTATCTCTTCCACTATTATCCTGCGCCTTTCATAGATAGTGTTGATACTGTCATACCACGAAGGAGGATTTGACAGAGCTTCAACAGCAGCCGCCTGCAAAGCCCTGAACATGCCTGAGTCCATATTGCTTTTTACCTTCAGGATACTGTTAATATACTCACGATGTCCGGCAACCATACCGATCCTCCATCCTGCCATATTGTGTGATTTGCTGAGCGAATTCAGTTCAAGCGCAATTTCTTTTGATCCATCAGCTTCAAGCAGGCTGTGATATTCATTATTAAGTATGAAGCTGTAAGGATTATCATTGACAAGCAGAATATTATGCTTTAGAGCAAACGATACAAGTTTCTCATACATGTTCAGTGATCCCTTTGTACCGGTAGGCATATGAGGATAATTGATCCACATGAGCTTTACCTTCCGAAGGCTGCTCTTTTCAAGCTTTAGAATATCAGGAGTCCACCCGGTCTCTTCATCCAGGTCATAGTATCTTATTTTCCCTCCGACCAGATTTGTCACGGATGAATATGTCGGATAGCCCGGATCTGGAATAAGGACCTCATCGCCGGCATTTACGAAAGCCATGCTGATATGCATTATACCTTCCTTGGATCCCATCAACGGAAGGATCTCACTTTCCGGGTCGAGTTCAACATTAAAGTATTTCTTATACCAGCCGGCAAATGCCTTTCGAAGATCAGGAATACCAGTATAGCTCTGGTAGCCATGTGATGAGGGTTTACCGGCTTCCTCGCTCAGGCGGTTGATTGTGTTTTCTGAGGGCGGCTGGTCGGGGCTGCCGATGCCGAGGTTTATGATATCCTTGCCGGCTTTACGCATCTGCTCTATCTGCCTTAGCTTCTGCGAAAAATAATACTCCTGAACGCTTTCAGTACGCTTTGCTGGTTTAGCTTTCATGTAATTTATCTCCTTTATTATATATCCCGAGCACATCAAGGTCTCTTGTATAATTTTCAAGAACGTTCCTGATAAGACCCATATCGTGATCAGGATTAAGTTCAAGATCGAGGTAAAACATGTATTCCCAGTCGCCGTTAAGCCGCGGAACCGACTGTATTTTAGATAAATTAATATCCAGTTCTGCAAGTTTTACAAGGACAGCTGCCAGTGATCCGGGTTTATGACCTGTTGAAAAGCAGATGGATACCTTGTTCCCGTCTTTATTTGAATCTTTCTCTTTTCCAAGGATAAGGAATCTTGTATAATTCTTTTTATAAGTCTCAATCCCGGGAGCGATAATCTCAAGGCCATATATCCCGGCTGCACTGGTTGATGCAATTGCTGCCACATTTTGCAGGTTGTTTTCACTGATATATTTCGCGCTGCCGGCAGTATCATCGGTTTCGATCAGCGTAACTCCATGGAGGTGGTTAAGATATGTCATGCATTGTGAAAGCGCTATCGGGTGCGATCGTATCTCACGGATATCATTGATCGTCTGTCCTGGCAGAGCCATCAGGTTTTGTCTTATCCTCAGGTTAATTTCACCGTGGATCTTCATTCCTGATTCCCTGATAAGATTATAATTATAAAGGATGCTTCCTGAACGGGCGTTTTCAATAGCCATTACTGCCAGATCTGCACTCTTCTCCTTCACGGCCAGAAGTGTAAGATCAAATGTAGAGCAGGGAACTATATCAAAGCTTTCACCGCTGAAATAGATTCGTGCAGCAACTTCATGAAAACACCCCTGTTCTCCCTGGACCGCGATTTTCATTTTTAAATCTTCTAAAAAAAAAGTCCCCTTTTCAGGGGACCTTGTATCGTATTAAATAATTATCTGTACACAACAATCCCCTTATCTCTTTTTATAAAAAAAGAAATAAAAAGAATAAGCGTAATAATTGTGTACAATATTCATTTTCCTGTTATTATGGCTTACAAAAGTAATGGAATAATTAATAAATCAAAAAAAAATAAAGAAAATTATGTTTTTGTCTTATGACGGCTCATCAGTACATTCTCGATTTCACATAAAGAGGTTCCTTTGGTTTTCAGCAAGATTAAAAGATGATACAGCAGGTCAGCAGCTTCGTTCTTAAAGAGGTCTATATTGTTGTCTTTGGCTTCAATGATCAGCTCTACCGCTTCCTCGCCAAATTTCTGAGCTGCTTTATTTATCCCTTTCCTGAAGATTTTATTTGTATATGATTCCGGAATATTGTCTTCAATACGCTGTCTGATGATCTTTTCCAGCTTATAGAGGAATCCGCTGGCCGGGTCATTATCAAAGCAGGAGGTGTTCCCAGTATGGCAGACCGGACCAGCTGGATCCACCTTAATAAGCAGTGAATCATTATCGCAGTCTTCTGTTATTTTTTTAACAATCAAATAGTTGCCGGAAGTTTCCCCTTTTGTCCAGAGACGGAACTTGCTCCTGGAAAAGAATGTGACTCTCCCTTCCCTGATCGTTTTATCCAGCGCTTCATCATTCATAAATCCGACCATAAGCACCTGCAGCGTTGTGTTATCCTGGATCACGACAGGTACGAGGCCGTTTCCCTTGTTGAAATTGATCTTATTCATAATCTGATAGCAATATTTTCGTCATTAAGATACTCTTTAAGTTCTCTGATACCTATCTCCCCGAAATGAAAAACACTTGCAGCAAGTGCTGCACTGCATGAGGTTTTAATAAAAACATCCCTGAAGTGTTCTTTTTCACCTGCTCCGCCTGACGCAATTACCGGGATATTCACACTCCGGCAAATCATGTCGGTGATTTCAATTGAGAAGCCTTCTTTTGTTCCATCAGCTTTCATTGATGTAAGCAGTATTTCTCCGGCGCCCAGATCCTCAGCCTTCCGGGCCCAGTCAATGGTTCTTAGCCCCGAAGGAGTCCGTCCTCCATCGATATAAACAATCCATTCACCTTTATTATTATTTGTGTCTATTGCGACAACGACGCACTGGCTCCCGAATTCCCGTGCGATATCAGCTATAAGTTCCGGTCTTCTGACTGCTGCAGAGTTTATCGTTATCTTATCGGCTCCGGCATTCAGAAGCAATCCCACATCTTCAGCTCTGTTTACGCCTCCCCCGACAGTGAAGGGGATATTTATTTCCCTGGCTATTCTTTCAACCACCCCGAAAAGCGTTTGCCTGTTTTCAATGGTAGCCGTTATATCGAGAAAAACCAGTTCATCAGCACCCTGCCCGGCATATAGTTTTGCAAGCTCAACAGGATCGCCGGCATCCCTGATATTCACGAAACTGATGCCTTTAACTGTTCTGCCGTCTTTTATGTCAAGACATGGTATGATTCTTTTTTTCAGCATTATGAAATCAGGTCTTTTAATTTAATTTTCCCTTCATAAACTGCTTTTCCTACTATTACACCCTCGCAACATGCTGACTTTATATCTTCAATATCTTTAAGGGAGGATATGCCGCCGCTCGCGATCAGACTGATATTTACGGATGAAAGGATCTCCTTATAAACTTCGGTTGCGGGTCCGCTCATCATTCCATCCCTTTCCACATCAGTACATATTGAGTACTTTACTCCCCGTTTGCTATAGCCGGAAATGAATGAAACGATATCTTTATCCGAAGTCTCTGCCCATGCATCTGACACTATTCGTTTTTCCCTGAAATCTGCTCCTAGTATTATTCTGTCATTGCCATAGCGTACAAGCCACTTCATGAACAGGGGAGGACAGGTTGCAGCAACAGTACCGGCTGTGACCTGTTTTGCGCCTGAACTGAAAGCGATGTCAAGATCCTCGTCAGATCTGATTCCTCCTCCGAAATCTATTGTCAGCTTTGTATTCGAAGATATTTCCTCAAGCAGCCGGTAATTTACTATCTTCTTTTTCCTTGCGCCGTCAAGGTCAACAAGGTGCAAATATCTTATCCCGCTGTCTTCAATCTCTTTCGCGACCTCCAGTGGATTTTCACCATATATTTTCGCGGTGTCATAATTGCCCCGTGCAAGTCTCACGCATTTGCCGTCAATGATATCAAGAGCCATTATTATTCTCATGATTCCAGGAAGTTTTTCAGGATCCGTTCCCCGGCTTCAGCGGATTTCTCGGGGTGAAACTGTGTTGCGCTGAAATTCCGTTTCTGCATGGCAGCGCTGAAAGGCAGAATATAATTGCAGGTAGCCAGGGTGGATGAAGATATCTCAGCATAGTAGCTGTGAACGTAGTATACATCATCTTTAAGGGAGATGCCTCTGAAAAGATCACCATTGAGCGAGGAGAAATTATTCCATCCCATGTGGGGTACAATATCTTTCCGCGGAAATTTTTTTACATCAGCTTCAAATATACCCAGACACCCGGTGTTCGCTTCAGCCGTATGCCTGCACATCAGCTGAAGTCCAAGGCAAATTCCCAGCACAGGCTGTTCAAGCGAAAGGATTAACCTGTCAAGCCCGTTTTGCCTCAGGTATTTCATTGCCGACCCTGCTTCCCCGACTCCGGGGAAAATAACCTTATCAGCTTTAAGTATCTCTTTCCTGTTATCAGTGATCATGCTGTCATATCCAAGCCTGAGCAAGGCATTCCGGACCGACCTTATATTACCTGCGTTATATTTAATTATCGCTATCATAATTTGCCTTTTGTGGATGGAAGGTCATGGTTATCTGTTTTTTTTACGGCAAGTTTCAATGCACGGGCAAATGCCTTGAAGACAGATTCGATCTTGTGATGCTCGTTGCTTCCCTCTGCTTTTATGTTAATGCTGCATTTTGCATTGTCACTGAATGATTTGAAAAAATGGAAGAACATTTCGGAAGGCATCTCACCTGTTTTCGGTTTTTTTAATTCTACCTCCCATACCAGCCATGGCCTGCCTCCGATGTCGACCGCTGCCTGTGCCAGACAATCGTCCATAGGCAGCACAAAACTATACCTCTCAATTCCCTTTCTACTGCCGGTTGCCTTTCTAAATGCTTCACCAAGACAGATAGCAACATCTTCAGTAAGGTGGTGACCATCATCAGTTCTATCACCATTCGCGTTGATTTCAAGATCGAAGCTCCCATGTCTGGCAACCTGGTCGAGCATGTGATCAAAGAATCCTATACCTGTATTGATCCGGCTTTTACCTGTCCCGTCAATATTGAGCCTGACAAGGATATCGGTCTCCTTTGTTTTCCGATGAACCGTTGCTGTCCTTGGTCTTGATCCCAGGAAATTGCAGATTTCATCCCAGCTTGCTGCAGACAGGGCGGTGTCATCTGAATTATTTTTGCTGAAGAAAACAGCTCCGCAGCCCAGATTTTTTGCCAGTTCCACATCTGCAATACCGTCTCCGATGACGAACGAGTTATCAAGGTCAACACCTTGCGCAAGAAATTTCACAAGCCTCGCTGTACCGTTTTTTCGGGCAGGTGTTTTCTCCAGTACCTCTGCAAATTCAACACCTTCGTCCCTTAATATCTGCAGCACCTTGTCATGTGAAGGGCTGAAATCTTCTTCATTTGTTACCATCACAAGCTCGTAATCAGTCTCCCTGGCAATCCTCGCAAGACCTGATATCGCTCCTGGGATAAACCTGAAATTCTCCAGGCTTGCAACCTGTCCATCTTCGGGTTCTGTTAAAATAGTTCCGTCCCTGTCAATAAAGAGCACTTTTTTCATGGCTGAATTGATTTTAATGCTTTTAAAAGCCTGCTATTTTCACTCCTTGTTCCCACCGTAATTCTGAGGCAGCTGCTGACAACCCTGCTTCTGTTTCTGACAACTATCCCTTTATTAACAAGGTAATTATAAACCATATCGGCATCTGAGAATTTTACAAGTAAAAAATTCGCATCAGAAGGATATACTTTTTCGGTTACCGGCAATTCCCGGATCCCGGACGAAAGCCTTTCTCTCTCTTCAATAATTTTTGCCACCTCCTTTCTGTATGAAGAAATATCCGTGAGTTTCTTAAGCACGGCATTCTGATTGACCGTGCTGATATTGTAAGGAGGTTTCATCTTGTTGAAATATTTAATGATACCGGTATCCGCGAAAGCCATTCCGACTCTTACCGATGCCATTCCAAATGCCTTGCTCATTGTCTGCATGACAATGAGGTTCGGATAATCATCAATTCGATCTTTAAATGAAGGTGTGCCGGCAAAATCGATATAGGCTTCGTCAAGCAGTACAATTCCCCGAAAAGAAGAGATTATTCTTTCAACCACCTTTTTATCCTGGCAGTTGCCTGTGGGATTGTTCGGTGAGCAGATCAGGATCAGCTTCAGGTTTTCATCTGATAGCCATGGAATTATTTTATCGTACTCAATATAAAACTTATCAGTCAGAGGGATACGGATGATCTCAACATCATTTGCTGCGGCTGATACTTCGTACATGCCGTATGAAGGGGAGAAGGTGAGGGCTTTATCAATACCCGGATCGCAGAAGATCCGGAAGCAAAGATCAATGATCTCATCGCTTCCGTTCCCCAGGAAGATCTTTTCAGGAGGAACATTTTTTATTCTGCTGATGACAGATTTCAGTTCTTTCTGGTAAGGGTCGGGATACCTGTTGAGAGATCCGAAAGGATTCTCATTTGCATCGAGGAAAATTCCATCCCTGCCCCTGTACTCATCCCTTGCACATGAATAGGGAGTGAGATTTTTTACATTTTCTCTTACAAGTCTATCTAAACCAGTCATCTCTCTCTTTTTCTAATCTTATTTTGACGGCATTACTGTGTGCCTGAAGTGATTCTGCTTCAGCTAAAATTTCAACCGCAGGTCCTATTAGTTCCATTCCTTCACGGGTTATCTCCTGGAAGGTGATTTTTCTGATAAAACTATCCACTGAAACTCCGCTGTAACATTTTGCATATCCGTTTGTGGGGAGAGTGTGATTTGTACCTGAAGCGTAATCCCCCGCGCTTTCGCAGGAGTATTTACCAATAAAGACAGATCCTGCGTTTTTCACTTTTTCAGCAAGATCTGCAGCGTTTGAGGTGTTTATTATAAGATGTTCAGGCGCATACATATTACTGAAATCCAGGCAATTATCCATGTCGGGCAGCAGCAGCATAAAGCTTTTATCCAGAGCCTGCATGGCGATGACTTTCCTCGGAAGTGATGCAAGCTGTTTTTGGATTGCTGACATTACCCTGGCAATCAGGTTTTTGCTGTCAGTAACTAATACCACCTGGCTGTCGGCGCCGTGCTCAGCCTGTGAAAGGAGGTCAGCTGCAACAAATTCAGGATCTGCATTATTATCAGCTATCACCATCACCTCGCTGGGACCGGCAGGCATATCAATGGCGACTCCGTCAGACTGGACCAGCTCCTTGGCTCTTGTCACATACTGGTTTCCCGGGCCAAAGACCTTATAAACTTTAGGTACAGTTTCGGTTCCGTATGCCATTGCCGCGATTGCCTGTGCACCACCAACCTTATAGATACCCGTTATTCCTGTCAGCAAAGCAGAATATAAAACCAGAGGATTTATCTTTCCGTTCATGTCAGGAGGAGTGCACATGACAACCTCACTGCATCCCGCTATTCTCGCAGGTATACCAAGCATCAGTACCGTTGAAAAAAGCGGTGCTGTACCTCCGGGTATATATAATCCTGCCTTCTCAACAGGGACATTTTTTCTCCAGCATTTTACTCCCGGCATTGTCTCTACAACATCTTCCGCCAGCAGCTGGGCTCTGTGGAATTTTTCAATATTCGCAGCAGCAATACTTATCGCTTTCTTCACTTCAGGGGCTATCTGGTTTATTGATTCTTCTATCTCCTCCTGTGAAACTTTAATATCGTCAAGACTTGTGCCATCGTACATCAGGGAATAATCATACAGGGCTTTATCACCGGCTGTTTTAACGTTGTTCAGGATGGTTTTTACCGTCTCATCGAGGCCGGTTCTTTCAATCACCGGGCGGCTGCATAACCGGAGCCAGGTTTCTGTGGCAGGGAAAAGAATCGTTTTCATCAGAGTATCATTTTTTCGATTGGAATGACAAGGATCCCTTCGGCGCCTGCAGCTTTAAGCTGATCGATCCTTTCCCAGAATTCATCCTCCCTGACCACTGAATGAAGGCTGCACCAGCCTTTTTCGGCGAGAGGAAGTATTGTCGGGCTTTTTATTCCCGGAAGAATCTTGCATATTTCAGGTATTGCCGATTCACGGGTGTTTAGCAGGATATATTTGTTCTCCCTGGCATTCCTTACAGCTTTTATTCTGAAAAGGAGCCTGCCCAGAATTTCCTTTTTACTTTTCGTGAGGTTTTTGCCGCCGATGATCACAGCCTGGCTTTTCATGATTGTTTTGACCTCGCGCAATCCATTGGTCATCAATGTGCTGCCTGTGCTCACAATATCACAAACAGCATCAGCCAATCCTATTCCGGGTGCTATTTCAACGCTGCCGTTTATCTCTTCTATCTCGGCTGAAATATCATTTTTCTCAAAGAATTCCCTGAGAAGCCGCGGATAGCTCGTTGCCACTTTCCTGTTGCTGAAGTACGACAAGCCGGTATAATTATCCTCTCTTGGAATAGCAAGGCTCAGACGGCACTGAGCGAAGCCCAGCTGTTCAAGGATTATCACACCCTTATTCTTTTCAAGGACCATATTCTCACCGATGATGCCTATATCAGCAACCTGCTGTTCAACATATTGCGGAATATCATCATCCCTGAGAAACAGGATCTCTACCGGGAAGTTAATTGCAGAGGTCCTGAGAACACCTGTTCCGTTTGAGAATTTGATTCCACACTCTTCCAGCAGCTTGCGTGAGTTTTCGCTGAGACGTCCGCTTTTCTGAATTGCGATTTTGAGTTTGTTCATAGTATATAAATTAAAAAACCCGCCTGATTTGCTCAGACGGGTTTACGATATGCTTAATAATGGTACAAATCACTATCTCCTCGCCTGAGAGCAA
>CAZGGZ010000035.1:0-15772 GCA_964525415.1 uncultured Rikenellaceae bacterium
AGCTTAACGGGTATAAAGTGCCTGATGATATTTCGATAGTGGGATTTACCAGCGGAATGATTTCAGATCTGACTGATCCTCCCCTGACATCTGTCCAGCAGCATGGATATACTGTCGGCAGGGAAGCAGTAGGTTTGATGATAAACAATCTTGAAAAGAGAAAGGAAGTTCCTTATCAGACAAAGGTCATAAAAACCGAACTTGTTGTTAAGGGATCAACAAGAAAAGCTCTCTGAGGTTTCAAAAAAAACCTTATTTTTGGCTGATAAATCATGATTTCCTAATACTAATATTTTAAATTCCGTAATTATGAATATACCGGCAGATCTTTTGTATACCAAAGACCATGAATGGCTTCGCATTGAAGGAGAAACAGGTTATGTAGGAATAACCGACTTCGCCCAGGGAGAACTGGGAGATGTTGTTTTCGTCGAAATTGAAACACTCGGGGAAACCCTTAAGAAGGAAGAAGTCTTTGGAACTATCGAAGCAGTTAAAACAGTATCAGATATGTTTATGCCGGTGGGCGGGGAGATCCTTGAGGTCAATCCTGCTATTGAAGAGACACCTGATGCAGTGAACAAGGACCCGTACGGAAAAGGATGGATGATCAAAATAAAGATCACCGATCAGGCAGAAGCAGGTAGTTTGCTTACTCCGGAAAAGTACAAAGCTTTGTTATAGGGTTTTCTTTACCTCGATCTCCTGGTAGCCTTCGACGATGTCACCTGCCTTTATGTCGTTGAAGTTTTGAATGTTAAGTCCGCACTCATAGCCACCCACGACTTCCTTCACATCATCCTTGAAGCGCTTGAGGGATCCGAGTTCACCGGTATAGATCACAATGCCGTCGCGTATGACGCGTACTTTGGTGTTCCTGGTTATCTTCCCTTCCTTGACATAACAGCCGGCAACGGTGCCGACTTTCGTGACCTTGAATATCTCTCTTATCTCCAGTGTTGCAACTATCTCTTCCTTCACTTCCGGCGAAAGCATCCCTTCCATAGCTGATCGGATCTCCTCTATGGCATCATAAATGATCGAATAGAGACGTACATCAATCTCTTCCTTCTCTGCAAGCTTGCGTGCTGCAAATGAAGGACGCACCTGGAATCCGACAATAATTGCGTTGGAAGCAGCAGCCAGGAGAATATCCGATTCAGAGATCTGTCCTACCGCCTTATGAATGATATTCAGCTGTATTTCAGGAGTTGACAGCTTAATGAGTGAATCGCTCAGAGCTTCAACTGAACCGTCAACATCACCTTTTACGATGATGTTAAGCTCCTGGAAGTTGCCAATTGCGATTCTTCTTCCTATTTCGTCAAGAGTAATATGCTTCTGAGTGCGCAAACCCTGCTCTCTCTGCAGCTGTGCTCTCTTTGTAGCGATATCCTTTGCTTCCCTGTCACTGTCCATCACATTGAATTTGTCTCCGGCCTGCGGAGCACCGTTGAGTCCGAGAATAAGGACGGGTGTGGAAGGACCTGCTTCCTCTACCTTGTGCCCTCTTTCATTGTACATCGCCTTAATATGTCCGAAACAGCTTCCTGCCAGCATTATATCACCAATCCTGAGTGTTCCTGCTTTTACAAGAACAGTGACAGTGAATCCCCTTCCCTTATCGAGTGAAGATTCAACAACCGTTCCTAATGCAGGCTTATCGGGATTTGCCTTAAGATCAAGAAGCTCTGCTTCGAGAAGCACCTTTTCGAGAAGGAGCTCAATGTTGAGCCCGCTCTTTGCTGATATCTCCTGTGACTGGTATTTGCCTCCCCAGTCTTCTACCAGGTAATTCATATTGGCAAGAGCCTCCTTGATCTTGTCGGGATTAGCGGTAGGCTTATCAATCTTGTTGATTGCGAAAACAATTGGAACACCAGCAGCTGATGCATGGTTGATAGCTTCAATTGTCTGCGGCATCACGCCGTCATCAGCAGCTACAACAATAATTGCAATATCCGTTATCTGAGCACCACGTGCGCGCATTGCGGTAAATGCCTCATGGCCCGGTGTATCAAGGAATGTTATCTGACGGCCGTCATCAAGCTGTACTCCATAGGCACCAATATGCTGTGTTATGCCTCCTGCTTCACCGGCTATCACATTGGTCCTTCGTATATAGTCAAGAAGTTTTGTTTTCCCATGGTCGACATGACCCATAACTGTCACAATCGGTGACCTGGGCTTGAGTTCTTCAACCTCATCTTCAGATTCCCTCACAGCTTCCTGCAGCTCGGCACTCACAAACTCTACCTTGAAACCGAATTCATCGGCCAGAAGAGCCATAGTCTCAGCATCCAGGCGCTGGTTTATTGAAACGAATAATCCAAGGTTCATGCATGTGGAAATAATATCCGTGACCGGAATATTCATCATGATTGACAGCTCGTTCACTGACACGAACTCCGTCACCTTAAGGATGTTCTTTTCCTGTTCGATCCTGTCCTCATCCTCCCTGTGTTTCTGGCTTATTGCATCTCTCTTTTCCCTGCGGTACCTTGATCCCTTTGATTTCCCTTTTGTGGTAAGTCTGGCAAGAGTCTCCTTGATCTGTTTCTGGACTTCCTCCTCATCAACCTCAACCCGGACAGGTCTCTTCTTAAGAAGCTTCTTACCTGTCTTTTCCTTTTTTTCAACAAGGTCGGGCTTAACCACTGAAACATGATCCTTTTCCTTGGTGATCCTTTTCCTTCTCTTCTTTCTCCTGAAGTCAGTATCACCATCCACTTTCACAGGCTGGTAGGGAGCAGGTTTCCTTTTTTCCTCAACAGGAAGGTTGATTTTTCCTACAACTGTCGGACCGGTTATTTTCTGATAACCCGGTCTGAAAACTTCAATCACTTCTTCTTCCTGCTCCAGGATCAGCTCATCGTCGGGTAATTCCCCGGTGATTTCTTCCTGTAATACAGGTTCCTCTGCAGTTTCCCCTGCCCTGGCGGCAACCTTCTTCTCTTCTTCAGCACCGGTCTCCTTTGGTTTTTCCTTCTTTGCAGGCTTGGTCTCTTTGGCTGACAGTTCTGCTTCAACTTTTATATCAGAAGCTGCTTTGGGCTTTTTATCTTCAGCAGTGACAGCTTTTTCAGCAGCTGCCTTTTTCTTTACCGGTTTCTGAGGTTCGACTGTTTTTGCAGGTTCCGGCTTCGCCGCTTTCTTTGTCTTTTCAAGGTCGATTTTTCCAACAAGCTTTACTTCAGGCTTCTTGATCTCGGTTTTTATATCAACGCCCTTCTTCAATCCTGAAGAATCCATGACAAGGATCTCTTCTTCGCGTTCAGCTTCTTCAGCCTGGACTTTTTCCGGAACATCATCTATTGAAACGCTCTCTTTCTTTTTGTGGAGGTCTTTCAGGATAAGCTTTTCGGATTCTTTCTTGACGCTCAGATCCGAGCTGTATTCCTTCAACAGCAGAAGATATGCCTCATGAGTAAGCTTGGTATTGGGATTGGGATCAATTTCAATACCCTTCTTATGCAGGAATTCGATCATAGTGGAAATACCTACATTGAACTCCCTTGCAGCTTTACTTAACCGTGTCGCCTTTACGTCTTCTGTCATAGATATGCACTCCCTTTATAATGACTTCAAAAAAGTGATGTCATATTATCATTCAAATTCAGCCTTGAGTATGTTCACAACCTCCCTGACCGTTTCCTCCTCAAGATCTGTCCTCTTTACCAGGTCGCTGATTGAAAGGTTAAGAACGCTCCGTGCGGTATCACAGCCAATTGCCTTAAGCTCATCGATGATCCATTCTTCAATTTCATCTCTGAATTCCTCAAGGTTGACATCTTCCTCATCTTCACCTCCCGGCTCCCTGTAAACATCTATCTCATAACCGGTCAGCTGACTTGCAAGCTTGATATTAAGCCCGCCCTTGCCGATTGCGAGAGATACTTCTGTAGGTTTAAGATAGATCTCTGCTCTCTTTGTCTCTTCAATAAGCTTAATGGACGTTATCTTGGCGGGACTCAGAGCCCTCTGGATAAAAAGCTGGTTATTGTTGGTAAAGTTTATCACATCAATATTCTCATTCCGGAGCTCCCTTACAATACCATGTATCCTCGATCCTTTCATACCCACGCATGCTCCGACCGGATCAATTCTTTCGTCATACGATTCCACTGCAACCTTGGCACGCTCTCCCGGAACCCTGACTATTTTCTTGATGGTGATAAGCCCGTCGAATATCTCAGGTACTTCAAGTTCAAATAGTCTTTCAAGGAAGACCGGCGAAGTACGGCTGAGAATAATAAACGGAGTATTGTTCCTCATTTCAACCTTGATAACAACGGCTCTTATCGAGTCGCCTTTCCTGAAATGGTCGGAAGGTATCTGTTCGCTCTTGGGAATGATAAGCTCGTTCCCGTCATCGTCAAGTACAAGTATCTCTCTCTTCCATACCTGGTAAACCTCACCGGTGACGATCTCACCGATACGGTCCTTATATTTCATGTAGATATTGTTCTTTTCAAGATCCAGGATGCGTGCGGTGAGATTCTGTCTCAGCGACAGGATAGCCCTTCTTCCGAAATCAAGGAACTTAACCTCATCTGAAACCTCTTCACCCACTTCATAATCATCATCTATCTTCTTCGCTTCCGAAAGTGGTATCTGGGTGATGGGGTCGGTCAGCTCATCATCATTGACAACGGTCCTGTTGCGCCATATTTCAAAGTCACCTTTATCGATATTGACAATAATGTCGAAATTATCTGCCGATCCGTACTTTTTGGCAAGCATCCCCCTGAATACATCCTCCAGAACGCTCATCATTGTAGGGCGGTCGATATTCTTCAGCTCTTTAAATTCCGAAAAGGTGTCGGTTAAATTAAGATTTTCCATCTGATGTAAACTGCTATATTAATTAATCATTAAAACCTCTTTTGTCGATTTCACCTGATCAAAGTTAAACGAAATATCCTTCAGCTCCTTTCCCTTGCCTTTGATCCTTAGCTCTGTTTCAAGCTCAAAACCTCCGTTTGTAACATTTTTCAGAGTGCCGGTAAACTTCATTCCGTCAGTGTCGACTACTTCAATCCTCCTGCCTTCATTCTTGTGATACTGTTCAATAACTCCGAATGGCATATCAATTCCGGGTGAAGAAACCTGGAGCTCAAAATCCCCGGTATTGCGGTCAAGGTGCTTTTCAACATGGCGGTGAAGGGCAGCACATTCATCAATGGTGATGCCATTCATTGTATCCGCCAGGACGCTTATCCTGTTTGAATTGCTCACCCTGACAGCAACAAGAAAAATGCCTGTTCCATTAATGAACTCATTTACAAGCTTTTCTATTTTACTTTTATCAATCATGCCTTAAATTTTGATAACAAAATAGGGGACTCTGGTCCCCTTAGCTCAAATACCCCTCAAATCGGTTGCAAAGATATATAATGTTTTGAAATATACAAAAAAGATGATGGTTATTAGTGCTTTATTATGACTGAGGGTATGATAAACAGGTACAACGGTGCAGCGGTACAACGGTTCAACGGTTGTTTAAATATATAGTCTTTGTACCCCTTTGTGATTACCTTTGGTTCTTTGTGGTTAGATAACGGTTATGAAAATACCTGCGGATTTATATCTGCCTGAAGAAATTGACCTGCTTTTAAACTGCACCCTTTGCCCGCGGGAATGCAGGGTGAACAGGTTTGAGGGGGGAAGCGGCTATTGCGGGATGGATGCAGGTATGAATATTGCATCGATCTGCATCCACAGGGGAGAGGAACCGCCGGTAAGCGGTCCGTGCGGAATATGCAATATATTTTTTGCAGGATGCAACCTTCACTGCATCTATTGCCAGAATCACGACATCAGCCGGCCGGAGGCAGATTATAGTCGTGCCTCACAATCGCTAAAGGCAGTCCTTGATCATATTGAAAGTATATTATCCTCAGGTATTATTGCTGTTGGATTTGTATCTCCGTCCCATGTGGTTCCGCAGGTTAAGGCAATAATCAGGGGACTGAATGCAAGAGGACTGAAACCTATAACGGTTTATAATACAAATAGTTATGACAAACCTGAAGTGATTGATTCACTCAATGGTGTTATTGATGTATGGCTCCCTGATTATAAATATGTAACAACTGGGAATGCAAAAAACTTTTCCGATGCTTCTGATTATCCTGATGTTGCACTGAAGGCAATGAAACGTATGTACTACCAGAAAGGTTCCATTCTTAGTATGGATGAGAAGGGCAGGGCGGAAAACGGTATGCTGATACGTCATCTTGTTTTGCCAGGACATGCGGAAGAGAGCAAAAGAGTACTGAGAACTATAGCTGGGGAATTATCGCCGGGTATCCATATCTCGCTGATGTCGCAATACCATCCCACGTACGAGGTTAGACATCATCCTGTGCTTGGCAGACCTTTGTATGAAAAGGAATACCGGGAAGTCGCCGCAGAGATGGAAAAACTCGGATTCCGTAACGGCTGGCTTCAGGATATGGAAAGCTATAGAAATTACAGACCGGACTTCAGAAAGGAGCAGCCCTTTGGATAATTACAGGAAAAAAGGAGGGGGAGAGGGCGGGAAGGGGTGAAGGGGAGAAAAGAAACAAGAGACAAGAAAAAGTATCTCCTGACGCCTGACGCCTGCTGCCATTAGAATTTGGTTCAAAGACTCTCTGGACTCAAAGACAGCAAGACAACAAGACTTCAGATTTTTTATTTAATTTTGATAAGATTTTAATGTTTAACTGTATAACAAAAACAAAAAAAACCAGGCCATGTGTTTTTCAGCAGGAGCGAGTTTTGCAGGAGGTGCAGTTATTTCTGCGATAGGCGTTGCCTCTTTAAAAAGCGCTGTAAATCCTTCACAGAAACTATTTGCCGGCATCCCGCTGCTTTTTGCATTCCAGCAATTTTCAGAAGGCGTTGTCTGGCTTACACTCAGATCGGGAGATAATTACCAGCTTCAGATGACTGCAGCTTATTTGTTCCTGGTAATGGCCCTGGTAGTATGGCCTTTTATAATGCCTCTTGCAGTGCTAAGGCTGGAAGAGGTAAAGAAAAGAAAAGAGATCATCACAGGGATGCTGGTTGCAGGAGTGATCCTGTCAGGTTATTATGCTTTCTGTCTCGTATCATACAGTGTCAGGCCCGTAATCAATGAATTTCATATTCAATACCTCAACGATTTCCCGAAATCCCTTTCAAATGCTGCTTTCGGTGTGTATGTTATTGCGACTATGGGACCCTTGTTTGCCTCAAGCATAAAACGCATGTCTCTTTTCGGAATAATTGTTCTGATGTCATGTATTGTAACCGGAGTTTTCTATAAGGAATACCTGACATCTATATGGTGCTTTTTCGCAGCCCTGATAAGTGCTGTAATATACTGGATCGTAAAAGAATCACAGGAAGATTTCAATCCCCAGGGATTTAAATTACTGAAAAATTTTATCCACCGTTATAAAAACTAACATAACATGAAATTATCAGCATGCGGTCTGGTTTGTGATGAATCAGAATCCTGCCAGCCCCCAGCCTTTCCGGTAATCCCTGCTCAGTAACCTGTTGGCATCAGGATTATTTGTGATTTTCATTTTTGCCGCATTCCATTGAAGAAGTGTATCAGGTACACGTATTGCCACAGTACCAATAAGAATGGCTTCTGTCATTGGTCCCGTTTGTGCAAAATGTGACGCGGTTCTTAAGCCGCCCAGGCATGCAACCACGAAGCTGGCATAATGGTTGCCGGCTTCAAATTCAGGAATTTTGTAATTCGCAAATTTAGCTTCTGGCAGCAGAACAGGAAATCCGTCATGCGGATTAAGCAGGGCTCCTTCAGTACCGATGAGCATTGCAGACTCAGCCGGATATTCATTTCCTGCGTACAGATCACGTATTTCCTGCGGAGGATAGAACTCGCCGTCAAACCATTCAACCGGCAGAGTATCAGAATCAGTCTTATTATTACCGGGGAATATCCATGTTATATGATCACCCTGGGGCCAGGTGTCACCTCTTCTTTCCGGTGATTCCTTCCATGATCTCTGGACTTCGGCTGTTACTGATAACGGAGAAGTCATATCAAGTCCTTTCCAGACCGCATCAAAAATATGGCATCCTATATCGCCTGACCATCCTGTTCCGAAGTCCTGCCATGCCCTCCACCTTGCAGGGTGATATATTTCGGGAGCATAGGGTCTGACTGGTGCTGAACCTATCCAGAGATCCCAGTTCAGGTTCGCAGGTGCTTCCTGTCCCTGAGCCGGACGCGGACCCGGTAGCCGGTAATTTTCGACTGCACCCGGCCGGTTAGAGCAGAGATAAGCATGTTTAACCTTGCCAATAACTCCATCCTTAATAATCTGCACAGCTGTAAGATCACCTTTCCTTGAAGCAATCTGGGTTCCGAGCTGGGTGATGACCCCGGACCTGACAGCTGCTTCTGTCAGCTTTCTTACTTCGGCCACATCGTGACACATAGGCTTCTGGCAGTAAACATGTTTGCCTTTTCGGATGGCATGATAAGCAATAGGGAAGTGATTATGATCAGGTACAGTAACGTTAACAGAATCAATCTTATCTCCTTCCTTATCGAACAATTCACGCCAGTCAGTATAGGTATGGGCATCAGGAAGAATCTCTGAGGCTTTTTTCAGATTGTCAGCATCAACATCGCATATTGCAACGATCTGAACATTCGGATGTTCTTTGAATTTATGAAGATCTGACCATCCCATTCCACCCACTCCAATGCATGCATGACTGAGCTTGTTCGATGGAGCGGGCCTGGTACGGGCGCAGCTTATAATCAGCGGAACGCCTATAGCTGCGGTTGCGGTTGTCTGAATGAATTTACGTCGTGATAGCGGATAGGATTGGGATTTCATAGCTTGCAAGTTATGAAAATAAAAACAAATCCCGCTTTTGACGGGATTTGCAGTTTTCTGATTTTTTGCCGGCAGCCTGTTGCCGGTAGCCGTTAGCCGGATATTTATCTTATCGATCTTTCAGGATCATCAGGTTTCTGCGGCTTTTCAGTTCTTCTTTCAACAGTCTCGGACTTGGATTCAACAACTACTTTACGTTCAGGCTGGCTCGGTGAAGGCTGAGGTCTTGAGACGACTCTTTCCTGTACAGGCTCAGGCTGCCTCCTGTATTCGGCAGCTTCTTCTGCCGGCCTTGACTTGGTGACTTCCCTTTCGGGCTCTGCCACGACTGTCCTGCGTACAGGAGCAGGATCATCTGATGACGGCTTTGCAACAGGTCTTTCGTTCACATAAGCAGCAGGTCTTCGTGATTCACCTGTGGACTGGTCTGAAGAAGATTTGACGGCAGGTCTGTCATTGACAGTAGCTGCTGGTCTTCTTGTTTCAACGGTATTCTCTTCAGGAGCTGACTTCATGATTGTCCTTCCGTCATCAGCCGATGTTGATGTTGACCTGCGGGAGGTCCCGGTACTCTGGCGGATTGAAGGATCTGCCGAGCTTCTTGTTGAAGTCACATTTTCAGATCTTCTGGCTGTGCCGGTAGTAGTCCTGGTGGATGTCTGGGTACGGCTTATCTGCGCCGAAGAACTTCTTCTCTGGCTTATAACCGGTGTATTCTGCTCAGTCCTCTTCTCCTGGTCAGGATGCATGGAGGTGAAGAGAGCTTCACCGTTTCTCCTCTGTTCAGGATGGGAGTATGTTGACTGATAACCACCTTTATTTATCTGCTCATGCACTTTCGGAGAATGTGAACGGAAACCGGCATAGTAGAATTCATGATATCCTGAGTAGCGCGGGTGGTGCCAGTGGCGGTAATGAGTATAGTAATGATGGCACCAGTGGTAATGATAACCGTAGTAGTAGTGCCAGTAGTATGGTTGCCAAGGGTTCCAGTAAGAGGGGTAATAACCCCAGTACCATGATGAGTGCCAGATATAATAATCGGGGAGATAGATGAAATGAATCATCGGCCAGTCGGCAACTTCATAATAAGAGGTATAAACCACGTTCACTGCGCCTTTCCTTTTGTTTTTACCCATATATCCCGGATTCGGAGTCTCGGCATAATTGGGCTCAATTATGTAGTTTTCTCCGTAAAGGGCTTCATCACCTATGAGCTGGATCTGAACAGTTCTGTTGGCGAATCTCCGGACAGTGAAGACAGCGACATCCTGGAATTCATTTTTGCCCAGCGCAACACGCAGCACTATTGTATGTACATCACCATCGACATAGTCAAAAACCATTATGTAATCAACGTAATTATCTCCATTGAGGTCGAGGTTATTGATCCTGGAATTCTGGTCATTCAGATTTCTTTCGAAAGCTTCAAGAGTTTCCGACTCCTGAAACAGTTTCATAACTGCAAACAGGTTAAGATTGTCACCAGGCAGTCCCAGGTATTCGTCAGGATATTCCTGAGCCCTAACTGTGGTCCCGAAAGCGACCAGGACTGCGAGAATCGATGTGAGTAAGAATTTTTTCATTGCCTTAAGTTTTACGAAGAATCATTTCTTCATAATATACAATCCAAAACGCGTGCCAAATTGCTAAAATCACCATCTGGCGGGCAAATACAACCGATTGCAATTTATGATGGCGTGATGGCGGGAGGTGGAGAATAACAATGTATAAATACCCGATTTAA
The DNA here is from genome assembly GCA_964525415.1 of uncultured Rikenellaceae bacterium. Classification (GTDB taxonomy): domain Bacteria; phylum Bacteroidota; class Bacteroidia; order Bacteroidales; family VadinHA17; genus LD21. The sequence continues at coordinate 10,600 of CAZGGZ010000035.1, forward strand.
AATCGGATTACATTATATATCTTATTTTGATTGTGATTGTCTTGTTCTGGCCGGGATAAAGTGTGAACTTGAAATCATCGAACTTCGGTTTTGTGATTCCGGTATGGTAATAATCGGAGAAACCGAATCCTTCCTTCGGCATTCCTATGAAATTGTATTCCATAAGGCTGCTCATGTTCTCGTCATCAAGAAGCGAAAGACCGTAAGTGCCGGGCTCAAGTGTCATCTTAATTTTCATCTCCTTGTTTACAATATTGGCTTTCGGGAACGATTTGCTGAGAAATGCCTCTTCCGTCCTGAATGTCTCCTGATCCTTAAAAATCCCGATCACTATCTGTCCCTTTTCCGATTTAATACCTTTTATTATTACCTCCACATTCTGCGCATCCAGAGAAATGGCGCTACCAAGCAAAAGCAAGATTATATGAAAGATTGTTCTGATCATTTTTCAAAATTATCGTTTTAAATTTAAATCCAATATTCATTTTGAAATTATCGTCATACCATCGTACCGTTATACCATTAAACCATCACACCTTTATACCATTTATTGTAATTACCATTGAAAATAAACTATCTTAGAGAAAGTAATTTAAATCAAGCCACATGGACGATATTTCCCTGATATTGAAAGCACTGGAGTTTGCTGCGTCAAGGCACAAGGCCCAGTTCAGAAAAGGCGACGACAAATCTCCCTATATAAATCATCCGATCCAGGTGGCAGGTTTGCTGGTGAATGAGGCAGGGGAGAAGGACCCTGTGCTTATAACCTCGGCAATACTTCATGATGTAATCGAGGATACTGTTAAAGGGAAGAAACAAAAGAAAGCGCTCATTGAAGAGATTAAGAATATATTCGGGGAGGAAGTATTATCCATAACACTCGAAGTCACAGATGATAAAAGCCTCAGCAAGAAAGAAAGGAAGCGTCAGCAGATCCTGCATGCTCCCAAACTGTCAGTTCCGGCGAAAAAGCTTAAACTTGCCGATAAGACCATGAATGTGAGGGATATAACAGCTCATCCGCCTGTTGTATGGCCGCCTAAGAGAATCAGAAAATATCTCGATTGGTCCGAAAAGGTTGTTGCGGGTCTGAGGGGTGTTAACAGTAATCTGGAGCAGAGGTTTGATGAGAGCCTCAAAGCGGGGAGGGAGAAATATAAGTAATGGTACAACGGTGCAATGGTGCAACGGCACAATGGAAAGAAAAGGAGAAGGGGGGAAAGGGAGAAAGGGGGAAAAGTAAAAATATTTTGAATTGAAAATTACTTTAAATAAGAATATTACGCTGATTGAATTCCTGGAAGAGCAGTATCCTGATTCGCCAAGGACAAGGATTAAGAAGCTTCTGCAAAGCGGTAAGATAAGGATAAATGATAAGCCTGTTACTTTGCATTCATACAAGCTGAAGCCCGGAGACATTATCGAAATAAGCCATACGGGAATCAATGCGGCAAAAGCAGGATTGCCTTTCCCGGTTTTATATGACGACCAGGATGTGATAGTTGTGGATAAGCCTGCAGGGAAGCCGACATCCAGTACCGACGGGAGTCTCAGCATTCAGGAAATAATGTCTCAATTCCTTAAAAGAGAAAGCAGGGGAAGATACAGGGCATGGGTAGTGCACCGGCTGGATAAAGAGGTGTCGGGTGTGCTAATGTTTGCAAAGAGCAGGGAAACAATGGAGATTATTAAAAATACATGGCAGGAGACTGAAAAGCACTATTATGCGCTTGTTGAAGGAATACCTGAAAAAGCGGAAAGCACGATAAAAAGCTGGCTTTTAGAAGACAAATCACAGAAAGTCCACTCAGTCAGCCAGACCGAAGGCGCGAAATTATCCGTGACACACTACAAAATGATAAAGATATCCGGCGATCATTCTCTTCTTGATATAAAGACAGAAACTGGCAGGAAGAACCAGATCCGTGTTCATCTTTCGGATATCGGCTGCCCGATCGCTGGTGACCGGAAATATGGTGCTTCCGATGAATTCAAACGCCGCATAAGGCTTCATGCATATTCCCTGACATTCCCCCATCCGTCAACAGGAAAAGTAATTACTGTTAAATCCCCGATGCCGGAAGGATTCCTGTCACTAAAACAAAGGGACGAAAAATATAAATAACGATGACCGGCAACAGGCTAACGGCTACCGGCAATCGAAAAGATTACATGATTTCATGGTTTCACGACACGCGACTGTCAGAAACTATATAGCTTTCCGGACAAGTTCAATCCCCTCGTTTTTGCCAAGATTCCTGCTGTATTTCTTCTCCGTCGCATTGTTCCAGTGTTCCATTACACCCAGGCTGGAGATGGTACTGTTATTCCGATGAGGATCATATATGGTTTTTGACGGGGGATTATCAGCCATGGCAGCTTCTTTGAGATACATATCGCTGAATGCCATGTCCGGAGCATCCGGCCATTCACACCGCAGAAAATCAAGCCCGACAGCATCAATAGCCACAGGATCCTGTGAAGCAAAAAGACTGCACCCCCAGCTGTCATTGAAAGGTGCCATCTTCCATTTCGGATCAGGGACACCATTAACAAGCTTCGATCCGTAAATACCATCAATCAGGAACAACATTGTCTTTCCTCCCAGATCCTTGTGTGCAAGGAAATCAACAAATGTCAGGTACTTAGCCTTCCCTTCCCTGTCAGGATTGAAATTATCATGAGCATTCTTGCGCCAGTCGTTAAAGATGCTTGTGACCCCGTAATAATTCTTTGCGCATAATGTAACACCCTGTCCCACATGCCCTTTCAGCAAAGCCATGTTTATCAGGTAATCAGCTTCAGTGGCGCATGTTGCAAGTCCTGTTGCCAGCTTTCCGTTATCAACCGAATAAGGAATAGCATTTTCTATATATGTTGATTTAACACGACCCTCGCCCCCGGTATTATCGACGAAAATAACATCAGGAAAAACAGCATGGCATTTATTGAAGATGTTATCGGTGATAAACCGGCTGGCATCAAATACAGTTATTTTTTCCTGCGGGATACCAGCTTCATTGACCAGGCTTTTCAGAATTGAGAGCACAAGCTGTGGTGTTGCATTTATCTCCGGTGAATCAGCATGGCTGTAAGTATTATTTGTGTTGATCTTAACGGCGATCTTCTCGCCGGACTTATAATCCTGGTCTGATTTGCCATGTTTCGAATTAAAATATCTGAAAAGAGCTGTCCATGCGTTATTCTCTGAATTTTCACCTGTAAGTGACATGATGGATTCCTTCAGCATCTTATCTGATTCAGCCTGTGATGTGACATTTTCATCCCACCAGTTGCCTGTTTTTCCGTCCCACCCAGCTACGGCCGGATCGTGAATCCAGACAACCCTTCCGGGATAAATGCCTTTCGCATTTCCGACAGGCTGGTTTGGAACGATGATCCATTCTGCGCTGGCAGGAGCTGCGTTCCCTTCTTCCCTGCAGGTCACGAATATGGATCCTGTAAAGGCGACTATCATAAAAAGAACGCCGTACAGGTATTTCGACTTCATGAAGTTCAGCTTTGCTTTCCTGAAAGCAGCGATCGATCCTGCCAGCGTAAGAAGCCAGACGATGAAGCCTGACATTACCGGTGCAGCTACACGCATGCAGGGATAAGTTGCTCTCTGAGGTTTTGGAATGACACGTACCAGGAACCATATGGTGGACGCAATACCGGCAGCAATAAAAGTGATCTTAAGCCAGGTACTCCTTTGAATCAGGCTTATCCGGCTTATTATTCTGAAAAACATGTTCTTCATATCTATCAGCTGTTTTTGAGAAAATCAGCGCTCTCCTTTAAGGCTTCCGGATCCATTTCAACGAAGATATTCTTTACTCCTCCTGTTTTCAGGGAGGCAAAGAATTCCTTCCAGTCCACAATACCCTGTCCTACAGGCACCTGCTTCTTTTTATCCTCTGCAACATCGGCAAGATGGGCTGAAATAAATCTTCCGGGGTATTTTTTGAAATAGTCCGCTGCCTTGTACCCGATATTGATGACAGCTACCTGGAACTGCATTTTTATATACTCCGGATCAAAGCGGTTCATCAGCTCATCATAGATAAGCTTGCCGTCTATCTGTGCAAACTCCATATGATGGTTATGAAATCCCATCTGGATGCCACCCTGTTTTGCCTTCATCCCTGCTTCATTCAGCTCATCTGCAGCTTTCATCCAGGTTCTTCTTGAGTTCATCCATTCCATAATGAGCGCTTGTGCAGACAAGTCCGGCATCGTTTATAATCAGTTTCATCTCTTTGGCTGAATACTTCATAAGAGGTCCGAAGCCTGCAAACTGATAGCCCGGAGGAGAGCACATTTCAAGATTCTGATATCCCATGTCTGCCATTTTTTTCAATGTCCCGGGAAAATCCTTGACAAGTGATTCCCTTATGGTTCATGTCTGAAAACCTATAAGCATTTTCTTAGGTTTCAAGGATTTCTTCTCCTCAGGAGAAAACGTGAACTGAGATACAAAAGCAACCGATCCCACTCCGAGGGCGGTCTTGCCCAGGAAATCCCTTCGTGTCATATTTTTCATGGTAGTATTATTTATATCGGCTAATATAAGAAAAAGGCTTAAAGGCGCAAAGGCACAACGGCGCAAAGGTTAAAAGAATTAAGAAGTTATGCCGGAAGCTTAAAGATAGTGCCGGTAATGATTATTCCCAGACTTTTACTTAAATTTACTATACATAAAAAGATGGGAGGAAGTTGATTATGGAAATAAATAAGCTTTCATTCGGATCGATTACCATCGATGGCGAAAATTATAGAAAGGACGTAGTTATTGCCGATGGGATCGTCAAAAAGAGAAAAAAAGGAGACTCTAAAAAGTTCAGAGAAGAATATGGCCATACGCCGCTTTCGCCTGAAGAAAACATACCCTGGAAGTGTAAGCATCTGATCATCGGGTCTGGACACAGTTCATGCCTGCCGGTTATGGAAGAAGTACGTAGAAAAGCGGACAGGAAGGGTGTGGAGCTGCTTGTCATGAGCACTCCGGAGGCAGTTAAGCATATTAATGATCCGGATACAAACTTTGTTCTTCATCTTACCTGCTGAGATCAGGAATCTGGATAGAATGTAATCCTCAACATTTAATTGATATGTTTATAAAATTATTCCTTATTGCCCTGCCGGTATTTTTTGTTATCGACATGATCTG
>CAZGGZ010000035.1:15872-30784 GCA_964525415.1 uncultured Rikenellaceae bacterium
ATGATCTGACAAACCTGGCAACCCTGAAGGACTGGCCGCTGCTGGTCACAGTTGTCGATTTGATCTGGGGAATGGTGCTGTCAGCAGTGATCTCGGTTGTAACATATCTGATATACAGCGCTATACAGTGAAATTTGAAGTATCAGATACCTTGCTCATTACTCTCAGCACCAGGGCTCATGAGACGAAAGCATTAGTATAGGGTAAGGAAATGATATGACGGTCATATATTAGTTATTCCTTCAGAATTCTATTGTTTCTTAATTTGATATTAGATAACCTTAAAACCATGAAAAAAGATCTGAAACGTCGTGATTTTATTACCCGGTGCTTTGGGGCAGGCGTTGCATGCAGCGCATTATCGCATGGTGTTTTCCTGTCAGCACAGGACCAGGATACCAAACCTGATCCGAAGAAGCTTGAATACTGCGGTTATAAATGTCCTGATGATTGTCCACTCAGGAAAGGCACCCTGGAGAATAACCCGGATCTCAAGAAAAAAGCTTATGAAGCTTTTGAATTCAAGAAGAAATTTGAAATCGAATTTGATGAGAATAAAGTCTTCTGTTACGGGTGCAAGGCAAAGGACAAGCCGGAAAGTCTTGTTGTAAAAGCCTGCACGGTTCGTGCCTGTGTGATCGAAAAGGGCTACGATTGCTGTATTCAGTGCGACAGCCTTGCAAAATGCGACAAGGAACTATGGTCAAGGTTTCCCCAGTTCAAGGAGACTGTGATCAAAATGCAAAAGGAGTATAAAGCCAGCTAAAATTTTAACGTTCGAATAAGCCTCCAAGGAGCGATCCTGCTTCCTTCCCCATGTTACGGCCGAAAGGCGCCAGTGCGCGGATAAGCTTGCGTATGGGCATCGACTGCAGCCATACCTTACCGGTGCCTCGCATGGTAGCAAGGAAGAGCCCTTCACCCCCAAAGACCATCGACTTCAGGCTGCCTGAAGTTTCCACATCGAAATCGAGCGATGGCTCAAAGGCGACCACACATCCTGTATCTATTCGAAGAGTCTCATTGTTAAGCTGTTTCTCAATCACGGTTCCTCCGGCGTGTATAAAAGCTTTTCCGTCACCTTCCAGTTTCTGAAGGATAAAGCCTTCGCCTCCGAGGAGTCCGGAGCCTATTTTCTTGTTCAGGGTAATGGTTAGTTTTGTTCCGAATGCGGCGCAGAGGAAACCATCTTTCTGAACGATGAGAGTATTGCCAACCTGCCTCAGGTCGACCGGGATAATGGTTCCCGGGTAGGGAGCAGCAAAAGCGAGTTTGCTTTTCGAATTTCCCCTGTTTGTAAAATGTGTCAGGAACAGCGATTCGCCTGTGAGTAACCTTGAACCGGCCTGGAAGAGCTTCCCCATCACGCCGGTGTCAGGGGAGGCGCCATCGCCCATCTTAACATCGAAATTTATTCCCTGTTCCATGTAGACCATTGTCCCTGCCTCGGCAATTACCGTTTCATTGGGATCGAGCTCTACTTCCACGAACTGGATATCGTTGCCGAAAATCCTGTAATCTATTTCATGTGAAACCATAGCTGTTTTTTTATTATTTCGAAATTCTAAATTATTAATTCTTTTGTAACTTTATATACGTTACATGCAATACTTTAAAAAAGGAGGAAATATGAATCCAAAAGCCAAAGAGATTCTGATGGGAGCAATAGCCTGTTTGCTGCTCCTGATCTATTTGATCACACTGGGAAGTCTGATCCTGGCGGTACTGAAATGGGAACCGGGAACCGGGAGTTATCTGCCGGGGGTAAATGCGGTATGGGTAATAAACCTGCTTGGCGGACTGGTCTCAGGTGTTGTTATCGGTAACCTGGCATTAGCTGACAGTGGTTCAACGCCGCTGAACCAGGTTAAGATACTTGCGCAGGATTACGGGAAGACCCTGATGCAGATGGTTGTCTGGACATACATTATTGTCTGGCTGCTTATCGGCTTCAGCTCGTTTTATATCGGAGTGATCAGGTGTCCTGATGTCTCCGTCACCCTGAACGAGATCGGCAAATCATGGCTGGGAATACTGGTTGGAGCTGCGTATGCCTGGTTTGGTATCAAGAAATCATAAAGCCTGTTTCAGAAACTCTCTGAACCATAAGCCGGAATCCTTTATATAACGTTCAAGTGTTTTGAAATCCACGTAAACCAATCCAAAACGAGGATTGAAGCCGCAATCCCATTCAAAATTGTCGGTGGGCGACCAGACAAAATAACCGGTTACGTTCACTCCTTCCCCTTTAGCTTTTAAGACTGCAGAAAGATGATCTTTGAAATAATTTATTCTGGCGATATCATGAATTCTCCCGTTTTCAGGCTTATCCGGAACACATGTGCCATTCTCAGTCACGATCAGATTTCTTATCCCTTTGTACCGGCTGAATTTCTTGAGCAGATGGTACATTCCTTCAGGATATATTTCGCCTCCCATTTCATTTGCCTGAACGCCTCGTTCCGATGCTGCTACCTCTTTAGCCCTCATTCCGGGCATCATCGAGTTCTTAGCAATTGTCCTGTAATAATACTGTATGCCGATAAAATCGAAATCAAATTTCATTTTCATTTCATCACCCTCTTCGTATAGCGACCTCAATCTCTTCAATAGGGGCACAGTGTCTTCCGGGTATCCCAATCCAAGAGCAGGTTCAATAAACAGGCGGTTCATTATAGCATCCATCCGTTCGGCTGCATCAATGTTCTTTTCTTTCTGGTCAATGGATTCAACGTGAGTGTTTGCCAGTGTAAATCCGATGTTAGCTCCGGGAACATTTTTGCGGATGATCCGTCCTCCTTCAGCATTGCCGAGTACAGCATAATGAACAGATTTCATAAATGCACCAGGGTTTTTTCTGCCGGGCGCAAATACGCCAAACATGTATCCGTTCCCTGTGAATGCAAGCTGTTCATTCATCACTATCCAGTTTTTCACCTTGCGGCCATATTCCTTTGTCAGGACAACAACATATTCAGAAAACCAATCGATTATTTTCCGATTGGCCCAGCCTCCCTGGGCTTCAAGTACCTGGGGCATATCCCAGTGATAAATGGTTATCCACGGCTCTATACCTGCGGATAGGCATTTGTCAATCACCCTGTGATAAAAATCCACTCCTTTGCTGTTCACCGCCCCGGATCCTGCAGGAAGGATGCGCGACCATGAAATTGAAAATCTGAAGATTTTGAAATTCATGGCTTTGATAAGATCTATATCTTCTGAATACCTGTGATAAAAATCAGCTGCGACGTCAGCATTTTCTCCGGTTTTTATTTTACCGGGGATCCGTGAGAAATAATCCCAGTTGGATTCACTTTTCCCGTCAAGGTTCCAGGCGCCTTCTGTCTGATATGAGGAAGCAGCCACACCCCATTTGAAATCAGAACCGAAATCAGCTTTTACAAAATCTAAGTCAGGCATATACCAGAAACGATCAGCAGCCGGCAGACGCTTCATGAATAATAACCCTGAGCCGGCCATACCTGTTTTAATCAGCCATTCTCTTCTGTCCATACGTATAGATTTTTCGTATTTAATATTTTGAAATTATCTGCCAAATTTACGACTCGATTTGAAAACAGACAATTATTCTTTAATAAAGCTATTGTCAGGCACGTATTTTGTGGCCGATAACATAAACCTGAAGCCATTAATTTTTTAAGCTATGAAAACTCAAAAAATTCTTGTTCTTATAATAGGCCTCATATGCTCCTTTGTTCTGCATGGTCAATTTTCTGATTTTGACTTATCGCAATACAAACTGCCTGATATACGTCAGAACAGGCTTGATGCTACTTTTAATTTATTAAATGATATGAGCAGCTCCCTGTCGCAGGAACGATGGGATACCACCAGATCAAAGCATAATAATCTGGCAGGATTTATCAGCTTTGGTTATTATTATTTCCGCAACACGGAAAAATACCAGGGTAAGTTAATTGTCAACACATTTCTTAATCCGACTTTGAACAAATACCTTTCAGACAACCAGGATAATAAAAACACCGATACAGAGATCAATTTTGTGATCAGCAGCATCAACAGGTTTTATAATGAGAGGTTTCTGTTCTTTGAAATCAGTCCATCATTTTCCTTTTATTCTGACAGAAGCGGATTCCTGCATAAAAACAGTTCCACAGCCGAAAACACTGATCGTCTGTCCGCTACCCGGGTGTCAGCACCTGTCTCAGCAGGATACGGGAGGATCGAACCCATGGAGGATCTCAGACTGGCAATATATATACTCGAAGAACTCCAGAAAGCCGGAAGGATAAGTATAATTCCTTCTGAAGATGTAATAATTGATATGGCCAGGGAAATCTCGAAGATCAAAAGAAAAAGATTCTTTGATACGAGACAGAGGAAGATTGAAGAACTTCATGTGATAGATTCTTTTCTTATTGCGAATAATATTATTTCACAAAACGACATAACATATTTTGCGGTTCTGAATGACAACTGGGATTATTCTTCAGGACCTGCCAGGGAGACTGGTTTTTCGGTTAACACCGGTATTGGCAATGATATCTTTATCCACAGGACCAAAGAGAAATACACTATTGACAATACAGCAGTTCAGGACAGCAAGTTTTACAGCAATACTTACGAAGTGGGAGGATTTATTAATATTAAATATGCCAAACCGCTTAATCTCTACTGGCAGACAGGAGCAGGAATTAACACATCTTACGGTATGAAATTTACAAGAAATCCATTGGAGAAGGAGGATGTGTTGTTGAATTATGAAACAAACATTTTCAGGACAAGCATCAATGGTATGCTTCAGTATCTGCCAGATTCAAGGACCTCCGTTGGTCTTGATCTTACCGGTAATTATCAGCACTCATACAATATAAGGACTTTAACAGACCTTGATCCGGATGGTTTCAGGATGAGAAGCAACATTTTATCCATTGATGCATCATTCGATATGTACTATTATATATCACCGCGTTTCCGTGTAAGGTTACTTACATCATTATCCGGAAATAATTCCGACATTAGAGTGCGATATGAGAGCGCTCTACCGGAAGATAAAAACCTGAAGAGATCGTATTACCATAATGTTTCTGTGACGCTGACTTATAGTTTCTTCTAATAAGAGACTGGATCTCCTGGTAAACAATGCAGGGATAAGCATTAACGGGGAATTTAAAGATATGGATCTTGCCTCCCGGGACAGGATATTCAATGTCAGCTTCCGGGGTGTGCTTTATGGCACCTATCATGCATATACGGTAATGATGAAACAGGGATACGGGCAGATTGTCAATGATTCATTTTTTTACTTAAATACATATTGCTGTATATTGATTTATAATTTAATTTTATCCTGCTTAAGACACTGAACTTATGAGTACATTTAATTCCTGCGACAAGAGAGTCGTGACAGACAGGATCCGGGTAGTTCTTTTCCTTATACTATTTTTAGTATCCGGAAATAACATAACATTTGCGCAAACCGTTGAAGCAAAACCTGTGCTGGTGACATGCAGGTGGCTGGAAAACAATATTTCTGAACCGGATCTGGTGGTTCTGCATATTTCTACTATAGCCAGGAATTATGAAAATGGTCATATTCCCGGCTCAAGGTTTCTATGGCCGGGCTGGATTAACATATCCATTGAGACGGAGAGCACGGTACCCGCCGGTATAAAGGAAATAAGAAAAGTGATGGCTGGATTGGGAATCTGCAACAGTTCACATGTGATCCTTTGTGGAACCGAAGGGAACCTTGTCGTTGTGTCAAGGATATTCGTCACCCTCTCGCATTTCGGACTTGGAGGCAGGATATCAATTCTCCAGGGTGGATTTGACGAGTGGAAGGCTTCAGGGATGGAGGTTACATCTGAACGTCCTGAATTAGAAAAAGGCAAGCTGGAATTAGAAGAACAGGGTATTATTGTTGATGGAGAATGGATGATCAGGAATCTTAATAACAAAGAATATTGCATAATAGATGCAAGGTCCAAAGCTTCCTATGACGGCAATCCGGATATATCGCGCCAGGGACATATCCCCGGGGCTAAGAATATGCCGGTATTTGCTCTTTACGACAACAAAACCTGGCATTTTGTTTCAGAAGAAGTGATAAAGGAACTGTTTAACAAGCTTGATATACCGGATGGTGCAAGGCCTGTATTCTATTGTGGTACAGGCAATTCAGCCTGCATAGGTTATGTTGCGGCGGTTATTGCCGGGTATAAGCCTGTTGTTTATGACGGCTCCATGGAAGAGTGGAGCAGCAGGCTTGATCTACCGATGGAGAAATGAAAACAAGACTGGAATTTACATTTGGTAATTGTATTCAAATATTGAAGTAATAGTATGAAACCATAAAACAGTGTATTATGAAAATCAATAACAATGAAGAGATAATTGCAGCTGAAGTAAAAATGGAGGGAGCAAAAGACGTTAAAATGAAAATGCTTATTGGTCCCGGAGACGAATCAGAGAATATTTTCATGAGGCATTTTATTATTGCTCCCGGCGGCAATACTCCTTTCCATCAGCATAACTACGAACATGTGATCAAAATTGAAAGTAACAAGGGAATTGCCATTGATGAAAATGGCAATGAACATGAAGTAAAAAAAGGACAAAGTCTTTATATCAGTCCGAATGAGAAACATCAGTTCAGAAATCCTTTCAACGAGGATTTTGAATTCACTTGTATCATTCCGAACCCGGAGAAGCAATAGATACTTTGATGGCATATGACCATAAATAATTGTCATACTCACATTTTCAGCTCAAGGCATGTGCCTGAGAGATACCTGAATGCCGAAACCAGGGCTGAAATGGATGCAACATGGTTTGAAAAGGTCAAGGTGCTGCTGAGGGATTTTGAAAATACATATGCTGACATCGCTTATACCAGGATTGACATGTCGCTTGTTCCTCTGATAAATGTAACGCTTCAGTCGCCTCACTACAGGAAACGGATCCTTTACGGTACGGATTTTTACATGAACGGAATTGAAGGTAATGAGCTTATGTTCAGCGTTTACCTCAGGAATGCTTTGGGAGAACAGAATTTCCGGCAGATTGCGACAGTTAATCCGGTTAATTACCTGTTCTGATATTCCATGTTGTGAAAAAGATCATTCATTTATCGGATTTACATATCGGGCATAAAGATTGCGGCGATAAATTCCGTACTATCATCGACAATATTGCATTTCAAAAACAGCCTGCAAGAGATTATATCGTTCTGATTACCGGAGATATTGTCAATAATGCCATGCGCAGTAAACAGATTGATGAGGCTGTTAGTGCAATAGAACAACTTGAAAAACGCGGATATAAAGTATTGGTTGTTCCCGGCAACCACGACTACGGAACAGGTGTAAGAGGAAATAAGAAATTCGTTGATCTGTTTAAAGAAAAGTATTTTAAGTCACACGAAATCTCTTATCCGAAACTTGATATCATAGGTAAAACTGCTTTTATAGGGCTCGATTCAACAGCCGAAGAGCTGCACTGGCATGATCGTTTCTTTTCCGAAGGCGAACTGGGGAAGGAGCAATTAAAGCGTTTAAGGAAGATGCTGAAGAATCCGAAGGTTGCAAGCAGGAAGAAGGTTGTGTATCTGCACCATCACCCGTTTGATTTCAAGCTTGCAATGCAGCTGAAGGACAGCGACGAATTAAGGAAGATCATTCAGAATAAAGTTGATGCGCTTTTATTCGGACATTATCATGCCGATTCTTCAAGCCCCGGCAAATTGTATCATGGCACCTGGGGAATCCCGAGATGCTACAACGCCGGTTCTTCCACCCATAAAAATGATGATCCCGGGTTTCAGCGTATTATTAATCTCTCCAGGGCTGATCCGGCGAAGGATTATGATGGCCGTTTCTGCACTACTCAAAAACTATCAACGACACGAATAATAAAGTAAATACGTTACTTCATATTTAAATAAGATGTAAATTGTGTGAGTGCTGAATTTCTGATTGTTATCAAATTAATAAAAAAATGCAATGAAAAACAGATCCAAAATCTTGCTCATCCTACATCAGCAAAACGACAGGCTGCATGACTGCAAGACCAGAATGAAGGAGGGGGAGAAAGGAAGACAGAGGTAAAAAGTAAAAGGAAGAAATTTAAAGGATTAGTTTATGAGTTCACCAACTATTGATATAAAAGATCTTTCAAAATTCTACGGGAAGGCCAGGGGAATTGAACATGTTAACCTGGAAATCAGTGAGGGAGAGATTTTTGGTTTTATCGGACCAAATGGAGCCGGCAAATCGACTACAATCCGGATATTGATGAACCTGATCTTCCCAACCAGCGGCTATGCAAGAATAATGGGAATGGATGTTATCAGGGAAACTAAGAAGATTAAAAGCCAGGTCGGCTATATCCCTTCAGATGCCAGTGCATATTCTTCCATGGAGGTCCATGAATTCCTGAGCTACTGTATACGTTTTTACCGGGTACAAAACGGCGAGAAGAGGATTACTGAGCTCTCGGAAATGTTTGAACTGGACCTTAAACGGAAAATTGCTGACCTCTCCATGGGAAACCGAAAGAAAGTATCGATTGTCCAGAGCCTGCTGCACAGCCCCAGGCTTCTCATCCTGGATGAGCCGACAACCGGACTTGACCCTCTTATGCAATCGATATTCTTTGAACTGCTGCGTTTGGAGAACCGGAAAGGGATGACCATATTTTTTTCTTCACACGTACTCGGAGAGGTTCAGATGCTTTGTAAAAGAGTAGCCATCATTAAAGAAGGGAAAATCATAAAGACGGAAGACATTGAAACCCTGAGAAAAAAACAATTGAAAAAGGTGTATATAGAGTTTGGGGATCAGAGGAAAAAAGAAAGCTTCAGCATCACCGGTATTGAAAAAATAATCAACAGCGCCGGCAATATACTATCCTTTATGTATTCGGGTAATATCAATGAGCTTGTCAGCTGGCTCTCGGGAGAAAAGATAATTAACCTCATGATCGAAGAGCCGTCGCTTGACGAAGTATTTATGCACTATTACAAACAATAAGGTACGGGATAAATGAACAGTAATCTGTTTTTCAAGGAGTTAAGAAGGAATGCATTCAGCCTCATAATATGGATGGTCGTAATAACCCTGTTTATTTCGGGTACCATGGCGATCTACCGTACATTTCTGGAAAACCAGTCCAAGATCTTAGGTATGATGAGCATTATTCCTAAAGAAGTCCTTCAGTTCAAGGGCGTCTCGAATTTCGATGATATGCTTTCTGTGCTTGGATTTTATTCAATAAATAATATCATCTACATGATGGTGCTCGGGAGTATTTTCTCCATTGTACTTTCTTCGAATATCCTGCTTAAGGAAGAATACAGCAAAACCGCAGAATATCTGCTGACACGTCCTCTTACACGCAGTGAGATTTTTATCAGCAAGCTGGCTGTTGTCTCGCTTAATGTATTAATACTGAATCTTGTCACTGCCCTGGCCGGGTTTATATGCCTGGAGCTGGCTAAAACAGGACCTTTCAGCATCAGGGCATTTTTAATTCTTTCTTTCTACACACTGCTGCTGAATATCCTTTTCGGTGCTATCGGACTTTTTATGTCGACACTTGTTAAAAGGGCAAAGCCAATTACCACCTTCAGCATAGGGTTGGTTCTGATCTTCTATTTTATCTATACTCTTTCAAAGATCACAACAGGAGCAGCAAAAATAGGATATCTGAGTCCATTCAGATATGCTGATACTGATGCAATAAATCCGGCTTATGCAATAAATTTATGGAACCTGGCATATTTTATCGGCATATCTTTATTGCTGACAGCAGTCTCGTACCGACTCTATCTCAGGAAGGATATTTACACTTAACCAGAAAAAATAGTGCAAGTCCTGCAGTCTTTATGTCCTGCGGCCTGTCTGACTATCAATGAGGAACAGGCTTTCCCAGAGCAGTCAGTGTCTTATTTTTCCAGGACAATGCTTCTGTTTCTTTGGTCCCCGATGATTTACCAACGCCAAGATTTTCAGGGAAGGTCATAGCGGCTTCGAAATGAGCCAGAGCATTTTTGTATTTCTTTTGATTAAAAAGCTCTATGCCTTTCCTGATATGCGACTGACTGAAGATATTCCAGGTGATGCTTGATCCTTCCCAGTTCACAAAGTACGGGGTTGACATCAGAAGGCTGATGGATTCATCATACCGTCCTTCATCAAGGTAAGCCTGGGCTAAGTCAATAATAATATCTGACCGGCGCATACCTTTGAATGTCATTTTTTCAAGCAGGGAAATAGCTTCAGGTCTTTTGCCAACATCAATAAGAACTCCTGCAAGATCCCTGTAAAGGGTCTGATCATATGGTCTCGCGTTGATAGCATTACGAAAGCACAATTCAGACCGGGCATGATCTTTCCTGATTGCCCGGTAGTACCAGCCAAGGTTCCGCCATGGTATGCTCATGGCAGGATTCAGCTGCACCGATTTATTCCAGTTACCGGCAGCTTCGTCCATTCTTCCGAAGTTTCCATACAGATTTCCCAGCTGGTAAAAAGCAAGCGCATCGTTTGGATTTTGCCTGACCGCATATTCCAGGACTTCCATGGATTCAGGCCTTGAAGCCAGAATAAAATCATTATAATTATTTGACGCTTTTGAAAGATAATCCGAAGACTTTGTTTTATCTCCCAGCCTGGAATACAACCAGGCAAGGTGATACTGAATAAGGAAGTTCAGCTTATTCTCATCCAGACCTTTTATACATGCGTTTTCAAGGATCCAGGCTGCTTCTTTAATAAGACCTGATTCGGAAAAGGCTATGCTTGCTCCCAGCATTTCAAAATCATATTCACCGACAAATTTCCTGGTGTCTGATACAAATCGTGCCGGATTATCCAGGATGATTGCTTCCAGAGCCCTGGGTGTCAGTTCGGTGGGGCAGGTGCTGATACGAGTCCTTGTTAATTCCAGGGCTTTTTCTTTCTGACCGCTGGCGTAAAGGGCAAAAAGCCGGTGATGAAATGCTGAAGCGTTATTCTGGTTAGCGAGACTTGCTTTCATAAAGGCTGAAAGCGCTTCAGGATAATTTCCTTGCAGCAGATAGCCCCTGCCGGCGAGATCAAAGCCGATAGACTCTGTGCCAAGACACCGGGATGCTTTAAATCCGCATTTTATCGAACCATCCGGATTATTCTGTTTGAGTTTGCACAATCCCAGGAAATACCAGGCGACCCCGTCATCATTAGGTATTTGTTCAAGCGCTTTTGTGAGCATTTCAGAAGCTTCATCATATCGCGCTGCTTCGAAATCCAGTACAGCAAGATCGCGCAGGGCACCCGGGTGAAGAGAATCAATTTCAAGGATCCTGTTATAATATTCTCTTGCCTTTTTGCGATCAAGTGAACGGTCGTATTTTTGTGCCACCAGGTACATCTCTTCAATGGTCAGCTGATCATCAGCCTTGTTAAGATATGAAGGCGGATCGGGCGGATTAACTTCAGGCAGCGGAAGCGGACTTTCATATCGTGCCAGTTCTTCTCCTGAAGAGGATTTAAGAACAATTGTCAGCTGTTTTCCGGAGGGCTCCGCAAGAGTAACAGCAGCTGCTTTTTCAGGAGAAAGATCCAGCTGTTTTGACAGGATCTCTTTTTCGCCGTTGTATATATTAAGTGTAACCTGTACAAATTTTTCAGTTGAGATCATTTTAATATCCAGCTGTCCGTTCTTTCTCTCCGTTCTGAAAGCAACCTGTTTGTTTGCAAATTCAAAACCATCACCCAGTCCATGAACAGGATACCAGTATTCTTTCCATGATACCAGGGCTTTTGGCGCAAGGTTTCCATAGTCAGACTGAGTCGGCAGGGGACCGCTCTGGACCTCAATATAGTTTCCGTCCGAATCAGTAAGATTCTTCTGGCATACCCTTCCGTATTCTCCCTGTCCCCAGGTCCAGGCTTTTTTGCCGCTGTGCTCATAATGATTGGCAACCTGTATTACTCCCTGGTCAAGATCGACATCATATGCCCCGAAGAAATCATATGCACAGTTCACTGCAAAAATTGAAGCTGCATCAGCGTAGTTTTTTGTCCATGAAAGATCTTTACCCTCGTTAACCGGCCAGTTGAAGAATTTAACTCCATAATGATCAGTACCCAGGCTCATAGGGTAAATAAACCTTGTTCCGGGCAGTTGAGGAAAAGCTGTACAATTCCAGAAATAATAGGGATTCATTGCCTCCGCCGGATTATAGATACTGATATCTTCATCCAGGTAAGCTTTACCGGGATGCAGGGTAACTCTTACGGTCCATTGTGTACGAAGGCTTTTCTCCAGGTTACTGACCTCGATCCAGGCTGAACCATCCTCATTTGTTCCGCAAATGACATCCACAGGCGAAAGAACAGTTACGGTATGTACCTGCGGACCGGCGTTCCATTCCACGCCACCGCTGATAAAAGCTCCGCGCATGGCTATCATGCTGGGTTTTATTACACTGTTTTTATGAAACATCTCACGACCGGTTGTTTTGTCATATACGGAATGTAACCGGCCGCCCAGTTCAGGAAGACATGTTATTTTAAGATATTCATTTTCAAGGAAAATTGCTTTGTATGTGACATTTTCCAGCTTACGGGAGAGATGGTCCTGCATGGTGTAAGGATATACAATCGGATTCCTCACTGTTGCTGCGCCTCTGGCACCGCCTTCCATCGCCCAGAATTTAGGATTAACATCCTCTTCCCATCCGCAGGTTGGGATTACAATACTTCCTTCCCAGCTCTTTACCTGGCCATACCCGGTATATGATAACATGATGAATGAAAAAGAAAGGAACAGGTTAAAACACAGCTTTTTGTCAGAATGCCTGAAGTTCATTTTGATAGTTTTTTGAATAAGTAAATGTTTCAGAAGATTGTCATAATAAAGGTAATTCTTTTATCAGGACAACTCATATCAGATCAGAATTTTGCTGATTTTACTAATTTTATTAAAAACAAAATATAAATTCATCATAAGAATGAAATTAAAACTTACCCTCTTAACGGGATTGCTGCCGGTGCTTTTTGCCTGTAATCAGGATACTGCCGGCAGATTATCACCCGGATTGGTGATATCTGAAAACAGAAGATATCTCGCAACTGAAAATGGTGATCCTTTTTTCTGGCTGGGAGATACCGGATGGCTTCTGTTTCAGAAATTGAGCCGTGAAGAAGCCATCAGGTATTTTGACGACAGAAAGCAAAAAGGATTTAATGTGATACAGGCGGTGGTAATTCATAACATAAATATAAGCACCAGTTTCTACGGCGATTCTGCACTTATTGGTCACAATATTGACCAGCCTATGGTAACCGGGGGGAGCTCTCCTGCCGATCCTGAACAATATGATTACTGGGATAATGTCGACTATCTTGTGAGGCTTGCACGTAAGAAAGGTCTGTACCTGGCCATGGTACCGGTATGGGGTTCAAATGTAAGATCGGGACAGGTGACTATCGGTCAGGCTAAAAAATATGCCGGCTGGCTGGCCGCCAGGTACAATAATGAACCGAATATTATCTGGGTTAACGGTGGTGATGTAAAGGGAAGTGACTCAACTGATATATGGAATGCTGTCGGGTCGATCCTCAGAAGTGCAAGTCCCGGGCATCTCATTACTTTCCACCCTTTCGGCAGGACACAGTCGTCAGAATGGTTCCACAGCGAATCATGGCTCGACTTTAATATGTTTCAGTCGGGGCACCGCAGGTATGACCAGGATACAACAGGACTATGCTATGGTGAAGACAACTGGAGATACATGGCAGCGGACTATAACAGATCACCAGTGAAGCCCTCACTCGATGGTGAGCCGTCGTACGAATCAATTCCGCAGGGACTTCATGATCCGTCGCAGCCATACTGGACAGATGATGATGTACGACGCTATGCTTACTGGTCGGTGTTATCCGGGGCTTGCGGATTTACCTATGGGCACAATGCTGTTATGCAATTCAATAAAAAGGGAGATCCTGATCCCGCTTATGGCGTAAAGGAATACTGGGAAGATGCCCTGGATGCGCCCGGTGCATCGGAGATGATCTTTCTTAAGAACCTGGTCCTTTCAAAACCATATTTTGAAAGGGTACCAGCAAATGAAATCCTTGCCGGTGAAAACGGTGAAAGATACGACTATATAGCTGCTTCCAGGGGGAAAGATTATGCGTTTGCTTATACCTGTAATGGCAGAAATATAAGCATCAATACAGACATGCTGTACTGGAAGGATTACAAAGCGTCGTGGTTTGATCCGCGTAATGGCTCATTAATACCGGTTGGAACATTCCGGGCCGGAGGAACAGAGACATTTGATCCCCCGGGAGAGTCAGCACCTGGCGACGACTGGGTGCTCGTGCTTGACAGAAAAACCGAATAATGCCCGTTTCCCTGTAAATAGTAACTTTATTAAAAAAAGCGATGGATAAGCGTTCATTTCTGAAGAGAGCCGGACTTCTCGGACTTGGAAGCCTGATTGACCCCGGCAGGCTGACCAGACTGATAGAGTCAGTTGCGGAAATTCCTCCTGCACAATTAGCGGGAAATGAGGATTTCTGGGAGCAGGTAAGAGCAGGATACCTTATTAATCCTGATTATATCAACCTGGAAAATGGCTATTATTGTTTTCTTCCCCGGCAGACACTCGAGAGTTTCATAAAGCATGTGCGGGAGATCAACTACCAGGGATCGTATTACATGCGGACCGTGCAGTTTGAGAATAAAAAAGCAATGGCTGCAAAGCTTGCCGCGCTGGCAGGATGTCCTGCCGATGAGCTGATACTCACCAGGAATACCACCGAATCTCTCGATATTATTATAGGCGGATTTGACTGGAAACAGGGCGATGAGGCTGTTATGGCAGAACAGGATTATCCCTCGATGCTGAATATGTTCAAACAGGTTGCAGCCAG
>CAZGGZ010000036.1:0-13490 GCA_964525415.1 uncultured Rikenellaceae bacterium
AGAGGTTAGTTGCGCCATGCAGGATCTGTCTGGAGAGCAGAAAGAAAGGCTTGCGAAGGGTTGGGCATGCGGGCTGGTTGATTTCGGGGCAAGCCGGATCCCCTACCCTGCGTTTTATTTCTGGTTGAATCACGGTAAGTTTTAATAGGTTAGGAATTAATCCCAGTCAACAAAATTGTTATAGGTAGCAAGTCATGTTTTCTTTGCGCAATTACCTGTAACACGTTTATAGGAGTAGGAAAATTACTTATTAAGCGCGAAAATGGTACGATAGTGTTATGTTTTAATTGTTCCTTTACTTTAAGTCCAAATCCTCTATCGGACTCCTCACTGTAACAAGATTGCGACGACTGACATGCGTGTATATCTCCGTTGTCCTGGTGTCCTTGTGACCAAGAAGCTCTTGTATGTATTTGATATCAAGACCGTTCTCGTGAAGATGCGTAGCATAACTGTGCCTCAGACTGTGAACCCCTACATCCTTGTCAATACCCGCCTTACGTAATGCATCCTTGAAAACCCTGTATACACTCTCCGATGAATACTTCCCTCCCGACTGCCCTTCAAATAAGTATATAACCGGCCGATAACTGCTTACATACTCATCAATCTTTAACCATACTTTTGCAGGAACAGGTACTATCCTGTCTACCATACCCTTCGCTTCAATAACACTCAAAATACCACGATCCCTGTCAAGATCACGCAACCTTATATTCGTTACTTCACTCCGCCTTAAACCACAGGAATAAATCATCCATAACATCAGCTTGTGCTTCAAATTATGAGGAGTATTAAGAATCCTTACTACTTCTTCCTTCGAAAATACCTTCGGCAATGAACGGCCAGTACGAGGTCTCCCGAGGTTTGAAATATTCACACTTCCGGTTCCATTAAGACCAAAGAACATCTTGATTGCAGAAACCATCTGACTCTGATATGAAGCAGAATAACTATTCGCAAAAACATAGTCATGAAAGAAATCAGATATGTCACTTTCAGTAATTTGCGATGGCTCCTTCTTGTCATAATATTTAAGGAATAATTCCAGCATACTTATATAAGCCTCCACAGTTTTATTGCTGTAACGATTCTCTTGCATAAAACGCCTTACATGCTCAATCCCTTTCAGCGCATCAGCCCCGGGTATGCGCTCCCTGATCCCTGATCCGCAATTAATGCGCTTCTCCCTGATCACCTCTGGCAACTCCGTTTTCTCAACACGAACATCAACACTTCTGTCCATAAAATAATCTGCCAGCGAATCAACAGTGATCTTTGACCACCTGAGAGACCATTCCTTCCTTGTCTCATCATAATACAACTTGCCGTAACTGCGCAATTCTCTGATCCAGTCACGATCATACTTACCAAGAAACCTTATCACAAGCCTTCCTGCTGATTCATTGATAGAAAAGCTGACCGGATCATAACCTCCTGGCCTGCCACGCCCTTCTGAAACCTTCCTGATCGTTACAGGCCCCGTAAATCCTTCCGGGACTTCATTGTTATCCTCCTTGGTCTCAGGCACAGGAGCCGCCCGAACCTTTTCGGCAGCTTTCTTTTCTGATGGCAATGAAATCGCCGAAATATCAATATCAGCAGTATCCTTTAAAGAGTAAAGAATGCTTTTCAGTGTTGATTCATCACAGGGAACATGCCAGCAATTGTTTGTACTGCTGTATGTTGAACCTGCTATTGATCTTACCATGGCATTAATTGAATTATCAAAATCGAAATAAATGCCATACCTCCATTCATCCCGATGGAGAATTTTTTTGAGAAAGACTTTCTTTTTCATTTTTGCAGCGAGTTATATTTAAGAACTTTAGCACTTTTTAACCTGATATTTTAACTGGTAAACCAGCACCGAGCACCTGGCACTGAGTACCGTCTTTAACGATCCTTCACACACCTCACACTGAACCCCAAAGTTTTGTAATTGATGATGTCTGCCGTGTTATCTATTTTACCTGTTTCTTTAACAAGCATGTGATAATAAGCCATGTCCTTATTGTCCGATGCAGTAGCTGTCCACCAGTAACCCTTATCCTTAAGACCATGAGTTCCGCTGCAGAAACAATCACGCCCGCCACCAGCGCGCGCTGAAAAACCACTCAGATTAGTTGCATCAGCATTCGGACTGTTCCAGTAAACCAATCCCGCCTCCTTCATCCTGCCTCCGGCTTTTTCTTCGCCGCCAAGATATTCTATCAAAGTGGTCCACTCTTCCTGAGTCGGTACATGCCATCCTAAAGGAGCTAACTTCCCTGAATTTACCGCATACCAGTTATAAAGCGCTCCATATGTATTCTTATTGTCAGCTTCATTGTTTGCATACCAGCAGTAACCGGGTGATGTAAGCCTTACCCACTCCGATCCAACCGTTACATTCGGAACAGGCGTACCGTCGTTAAGCTTTGTAGTTCTCAGGTTTTCTGCCATCCATGTCTGTGTGCCAACAACAACAATCCTGTAACTGTTCCCATCAATATCAGTTACCCGGTCTGTTATAGCATTTAATGTATCCGGTAGATTCAATAAAGATTCTCCCGGAGATTCATCTTTACTGCACCCTGCAATTAAAATCACCAGAAATACATTCAGCAACAATGAGGAATGCCTTATCACCTTCTTCTCTGTCAACTCAATCATAAATAAACCTCTCAACAATCAATACAAAAATATACATTTTACCTTTTACCCTGAAACCAGTAACCATTAAACCATTATACAATTATTTTCCCCCAGCTCCTGAAAAAGCATTGACTGCCTCATGACGGTTCCGGACATGCTGTTTCATATCTGCAACTGCCTGATTAAAAACATCAGGTGACGGCAGGAAAGTGTATCCGGCAACTTCTGCCTGCGCATACTCCCTTATCAGAGCAGATTGATTATCAATAATTTCATCAAATAACGAAATAGAAAAGGGATCCCCGATAAATGCTGCTGTAAAATTCCTGTAAATATCATTATAGGAATCATCACCAATCAGATACCTGATAAGAGGCCATCCGTCTGTAACTTCACTTAAAGGCAGACTGAGAGCTCCGCCTTCTTTTCCAGGCCGCAGAGACTCATTGTTATCCCACGGGATCCATGTCAGCTTTCCGGTGGCCGGATCATTATACAGGTAATAATTATGACTCATTTTTCCGTATGTATCCCAGTTCTGGATCACAGTATTCGCCGCCAGCCATTTCAGGAAATGATTGACTGCTAATACATTTTCAAGATCCGCTTTCCATGACTCATGTGCTGTTGTCCTTGAGCTGCTGTTTATTATATCATATAATGCCCTTATATCAGTGTAATCATTTTCTTCAAGATTCGTTTTCTTGTCATATCTCAGAATATTGTAAGTTCCATTTGAAAAAGTTGCCGCCGGTCCTTCCGGTTTATACAGATTTCCTCCTCCCTCGAACTGTGTTTCAATGACAGTATCATCAACTTCTTCGATAAGCGTGTAAAGCCCGAAATACTTTAAACCGTTACCGGTATCAATCCATACTTCACAGAAAGAAGTGTATGCAGAGGGGATCCCAAATGACCTGAAGAGATCTGATGCGGTTTTCTCACGCATCAGGCTCATATCATCAAATCCATTGGCAAGACTTAGCTGCTTGAAACCATAGAATCTCTGATCATCAATCTCCGGAAATTCATCTTCAAATTCGTCAAAATCAAGCTTGAACGAATACTTTCTGATATTCCTCCTGACACATTCTTTAAGACTGGAGTTGCCTTTATACCTGATCCCGACTTTGTACCACTCCCTTCCATTGAATTTAAATGAACATGAAACCCATGCCGGAGTCCAGGCTGAAGTGCCGGTCTTTATATAAGCAGCAAGGTCGTCCTGCATCTTTGCCCAGTCAGAAGAAGCAATAGTAATGTCAAACCTGAGAACCTCATCATCAGGAAAGACAACTGAATAATCAGGATCAGAATTGTTGCCATGTGTCCTGTCAGTCCAGTCTGATGTTTCAACGCCGGTGATTAAATCTTTCTTGCAGGCAGTAACAAGTACAAGTAAGAACAGTAATATGTAAAGCCGGCGATTTATTCTCATAGCGCCCTCCGCCCTGAGTCTTCTTAATGCAAAGCCCCGTCAGTCCCAAAAGCAATTATCAAGCAACAGATTGAACTATAAGACGATATAATGCTTTTGCCCGACTTTCATCTTCCACATTTATATAAAATTACACAAAATAAATGTCATAGGAACGGCATTGGCAAGAAAATAACACTTTGTTCAAAAACATAGCTGAAACTCTTAATTTTTCTCCCCCTGGCTCCTGGGGAGAGATGCCTCGCAGAGGCAGAGGGATGCTCCTTAATCCATGATCCTCTGGAAATGATTCTCCAGGTGCGCTCTCATCGCTGAGCGGAATTTCTCCGGGTCACCATGCTTCAGTACTTCAACAAGACCCTTGTGCGAGACATACCTTCTTCGTTTTATTGGTTTATTGATGAGACCGCTTTTGTAAGCATAATTGAAAAGGGGAAACAGAAGTGCCTGAAACCTGAAAAGACTGGAATTGCCGGTTATCTCATAGAGCTTTCCGTGAAACTTAATTTCATGTTCAACATCAAACAGAACATCATACGATTTATCAGGTTCCTTTGCAATCAGTTTCTCCAGTTTCCTGATATCTTCAGGAGTGATCTTCCTGAAAATAAAATCAGCGAGGCCGATATCAATGATGAGGCGTAATTCAAACAGGTCTCTGAGAGTGTTATTGTCCAGTATGCTGGGAATCATTGATTTGTGAAGGATGGAGAAAAGATCGGGACTCTTTATAACCGTTCCCTTATGTTTCCTGGCTTCAATTATATCAATCGTTTTGAGCCGGTTAAGCGATTCCCGGATCACGGTTCTGCTGACACCCATAGCCTGGGCAAGTTCAACTTCTTTCGGGATCGGGTCACCGGGCTTCAGTTCCTTCTTAATAAATATTTCAAGCAGTTTCCTTTCAACCTTGTCAACAAGATTGCTGGTATCGATTACTGCTAAATGTGCCTTTATTTCTGCTGCACTCATAATGGAATTTCATTAGATGAAAAGGCTGAAATTAACTATTTTTCCTGAAAAGGAAGACTGAATGAGTTTTAAAGACCAGATTTCAACTAAAATAACGAACTAAAAATATTTACAGTAGAGAACGCAAAGAATTATCTTCAAAGCTTCTTGCTTTGCGCCCTTTGCTTTAACTTAGCGTGCTTTGCGGTTGATTTTTTAAATGAAAAAGATTGTTTTAGACTATATTGACAGTAAGGAAAAGAAAGATTGAATAATGATCAGAAATGCAATTTTCACCTCAATTATTTTGGATAAGGAAAATTTAATTAATTTTGCCTCGCAATAAATGATGGTGTGGTAGTTCAGCTGGTTAGAATATCGGCCTGTCACGCCGAGGGTCGCGGGTTCGAGTCCCGTCCACACCGCAAGAAAAACATAAACCGGTTCGATAGAGCCGGTTTAGTGTTTTTCGCCACCGCTGCAGAGCAAACGGGACGAGCATTCCCGTCCGCACCGCAAGACTCAGGTATTCAAACGGATCCACCTTTATATCTAAGCCACCAGTAAAAAAACAGATCATTGAGAGTATATTTTTTATCGATAAGGGCGATAAACTCTTTATCTATAAGGCTTTTAACCGCAAGGCTTACAGAACTGGCTGCACCCAGATCATAAGTTGAAATGAAATCACTGGAGGTAGGATTCTGAACTCCTCCATTTAAAGCAATAGCACGAAGTATTCTGAACTGAAGAGGAGTCAGCAGATTAATGTAATTTGCATAAACTGCTTCATTTTCAGTAATTATTGTTAATAACATCCTGTTTACTTTCGCGCTATCAACTTTTTCATGTTCACCGAAGAGCCTGTTACACAGGTATTGTACATAGAATGTATGAACATCAGTAATTTCAAGTATTAAATCAACTGCAGAAGGATTAATCTTTAATTCACTCATTTCAAATCTTTCAAGAATGAATTGCTTATAATTATCAGCATCTATTTTGCCTATCTCCATCAGCTGAGTGCTATTAAAGAATGGACGGTCGGGTGTGGAAAAGATCCCTGTGAGAATATGTTTACGACTGCCTGAAAATATCAGGTTCGTGTTCGTAGTCTGCTGAATATGAGTTCTTAGTAAAGCTTCAGTATTCTTTTCCGGATAAGCAGCAACCGCCTGGAATTCATCAATAGCAATAATAAAATGATTTTTCTGCTCACGGAGGTACCGAAAAACTGTATCCAGAGAATCTTCAGCTTCCCTTTCATTGGAGACCGTCATACTTACAGATGGCTCACCGGTTATCGGATCAAGGCTTATTTTTGGTCTGACTGATGCCAGGTTTCTAAGAATCTTCTTTATGGCAGATTCATTCTTTGCCAGGGTTGTAAGCACTGACCTGCCAAAATATTCGGTGAATTCCTTTAATGAGCTGGTAGCTAGTATGTCTGTATAAACCGGAATGAATAGATTCTTATGCTTCCCGGTGTGAAACACATGCTTAATAAGCCCGGTTTTACCTATTCTCCTGGGGGAAAATACTGTAATATCCCTGTTGTTCCTTATAGCATCGAAAATTGATTCAGTTTCCTTCTCCCTGTCACAGAAGTAATTAGGGGAAATATACCCGGTTATTAAGAAAGGATTTGATTTCATAATATATGTTACATAAAATATGTAACGCAAGATATGGAATGTTTTGTGATTAAGCAAAAGAGTTGAGTATTTTTCTTACTCACAATACACCTTCTTCACTTCAAAAGCCTTTGGGTACCCCAGTTTTGCTGATTTGTTCAGATCAATGCATCCGCTCTCCTTCTGTCCCATGTCAATCCTGACCAGCCCGCGCCAGAAATATGCTTCACTTTTAGGTATTTTCCCGCCGTACCAGGCATCAATCACCATATTAAAATCTGCTATTGCCCCAACATAGTCCTGAAGCTTATATTTCGCTTCTCCCCTGGTGTTATAGTACCCCGGATCACCGCTGCCCTTTTCAATAGCCTTCGTAAAATCGACAATCGCCTCCCCGAACATTTTCAAATCAAACTTTGCCCATCCTCTTCTTACATAGGTATTGCCATCATACGTATTGATCTCCAGCGCCATGTCATAATCCTTAATTGCTCCCTCATAGTCGTGAAGATAGTATTTAGTCACTCCTCTGTTCTCCCAGGCTTCAATGAAAACAGAATCAAGTTTTATAGCTTCGGTAAAGCCGGCAATCGCTCCTGTGTAGTCTTTCCTGAAAACCTTATCCATGGCTAAATGATAGAGTTTCTCAGCTTTTATGTTATCTGTCTGTCCGTACACTGAATATGAGAAAAAGAATAATGTCAAAAAACAAGATATCGGCTTCATTATCTTTTTATTTCCGGAAAAGGTTCTCAATGCAATTTATCAATTACTTTCCATAAAGAAGTTCAACATAAATGTTTGTGTTTAAGGTTAAGAGAATGATGATGCGGGAAAACGAGCGATCCGGCAGGCTCAATCCTGTTCAGCCGGCTGTGGCTTGATATACAGGACATCCTCCTTCATCTGCACAACTTTTTCTTTCCGGTTTGCTATTATTACCCCAAGGGTGATAATGAGAACCAGAATAATAAATATCAGGAACGGAGGACTCTTGATCAACTCAATCATAAAGGAATTCTTTTTCATCAGAATCAGGTAAAATAAATTGAGTTACCAGACTATAAAATTATTAAACACTGATAATTAAAACAAATTTTTTATAAGGGTTTTTATTTCAGCAAATTGACTCATGAATTGCCCGCGGCAGGTTAAAGATGATTTTATTATTAAGGATTTCGGACTAAAGTCCGTAAGTGTCTCATTATCACTAACCCCAGGCTTAAGCCTGGGGTTAGTAAGCATCCCTTACGTAAGGGGCTTTAGCCCGGAATTTTTAATTACAGGTACTTTTCATAGCTTAGAGTAATATTAAGTTACTATCTTTGAAAATGCCATATTGAATATACCTGATGAGGCCATATATTTTAGCAGAAACCACCTGGAAAACGCTTAAGGATGCTCCGGTAGAACTTGCTGTTCTCCCATGGGGAGCTTTGGAAGCACACAACCTGCATCTTCCGTTCGGCACCGATAATATTGAAACTGAAAGAATAGCTGCTGAGGCTGCGCGGATGGCGTGGGAGAAAGGTGCAAAATTAATAGTACTGCCGGTAATACCATTCGGAGTGAATACAGGCCAGCTGGATATAAGGGTCAATATAAATATGAATCCGGGTACCCAGTTCGCCATTCTTAAGGATGTAGCAGATGTTCTTAACAGGCATGGGATCTTAAAGTTCCTGATTCTTAACGGGCACGGGGGAAATGATTTCAAACAGATGATCAGGGAGTTAGGTGTACTTTATCCCAAAATGCTGATAAGCACCTGCAACTGGTACCAGGCAGTGGAGAATTCTGATTTCTTTGAGAAAGGAGGCGGACATGCCGATGAGATGGAAACAAGCCTGATGCAGTTCCTTGCTCCGGAATTTGTCCTTCCTCTCAGTGAGGCTGGCAGGGGATCGGCTAAGAAATTCAGGATTAAAGCGCTGAATGATAAGTGGGCATGGTCGGAAAGAAAATGGTCACAAGTAACATCAGACTCCGGGATAGGAGATCCGTCAATGGCAAATCCTGAAAAAGGTCAAAAGTATTTCAATGCCGTGGTTTCAAAGGTCAGCGACCTGATGCTTGGATTGTCACAGGCAGATATCAATGATATGTACGAGTGATGTTACGACGGCTTGAAGAAGCTGAAATTCACCCCCCCGTAGTTTCGATGCTCGAAGAATGATTTATGATCGCTGAACCTCATATTCCTTGGGTGTTCCAGAATAAAAAATCCATCTTCCCTGATTACGCCTGAACCTGTTACAAGGTCAGGGATCTCCTTAAGCCAGGTAAGATCATAGGGAGGATCGGCAAAAACGATGTCATATTTTACCTTGCAGATCTTTAAATAAACCCTGACATCAATGTGTACAGGCTTTATATTATTGAACCCTATATCCTTTATTATACGTTTTATCCCTGCAAAATGTTTCACATCCATCTCAATAAGGTGCACCTCCTGCGCTCCCCGCGATGCAAATTCATAGCTTATGCTTCCTGTGCCGGCGAACAGATCAAGTACGCTAACTGATTCAAAATCAACGCGGTTATTAAGTATGTTGAACAGGCTTTCACGGGCAAAGTCGGTAGTCGGCCGCGCCTTGAACACGGAAGGAGGAACAATCCTTCTTCCCCTGTATTTTCCCCCGATTATCCGCAAAGTGCTGCAGTGAAAAGGTTAATGAACCTGTGAAGCTCTATATCGTTGAAAACATAACTGAAGGTGAAACTCCCTGCCGGACCGGTGAACTTAATGTCGCGGATATAAAGAGCAAAATTTGAATAAAGATCATCAAATTTCTCTGTCATTCCGCTGAAATGAAGAGTTTCGGTGTTCTGTATCCCCATATTCTTAAAGACATTCAGCGTGAAATAAAGAATATCGGATATATTCCTGTAAGTGAATGTATTGCTGAATTTAAGAGAGTTGTTTCTATATATGAACAGATTGAAAAACTCCCTTTCCACGTGAATATGAGGATAGAATCCGTCAACACTCCTGCTGCCCTGCGCCAGCTGACTCATCAGCGGACTGGTATGATGAAGCGGATGCGCAGCAGGATAGAACTTCGATGATATATCAATAATGGATTTTGAAGCAGAGAAAATGATATAGGCATCCGGCTCATTGATCCTGTTTACAAGTATAAGATCGTTCTCCTCCCTGAGGTGATTGAAAACGAAGTACTCTTCTTTTTTTGCGGGATCATAAAGAGGCGCCGGAATGAGTGTAAACCTGGATGAGGGGATGATTATATTAACCTTTTTATAATGCTTTGTCAGGAAGTCATCTTTGGTGATGATCTCATCAATCCTGTCAGGGGAAAGGTATTTATTGTCATCCGCTTCATGGGACCGGAGGAGAATATATTTATTCCGGAGCGTATCGAGGATGGTGAAGGCAAAACCGTCACGGCTCATCTGCACTGAAAGCTCATAGTTCTCAGTTGAGTTTATGTCAAGCGTCTCATCAAAAAGCTCCAGGAATGGCATCTGACCTGTATAATTTGTAAACAAATATAATAATATGTTATTAAACTCTAATCCTGTAAAGATCTTCTTTGTGTACCTTAGGGCGGTTAAAAAATTATTATGAGGGATACTATAATTTATAACAATCTTTGCAAGAACCTTGGTAATCCTCCGACAGATGACCAGTCGGAAGCACTCAGGAAGATCGCATTATATGTGACTGAGAACAGCAATGATGTCATTTTCCTTCTTACTGGCTATGCCGGTACCGGTAAAACAAGCGTTATCAGTTCGGTAGTCAGGACTCTTGATATCCTCAGAATGAGATCAGTGCTGATGGCACCGACAGGCAGAGCGGCAAAGGTGCTCGGATCATACTCGGGAAGACAGGCACTTACCATTCATAAGAAGATATACCGTCAGAAAACTTCAAAAGACGGAATGGGAAGCTTCATACTCGACAGAAACCTTCACAGGGATACATATTTTATTGTAGATGAGGCGTCCATGATATCAAATATATCATCAGACACTTCTCTGTTCGGAAGCGGCAGGCTGCTTGACGACCTGATAGAGTATGTCTATTCAGGTACCGACTGCAAGCTTATCCTTGTAGGCGATCCTGCCCAGCTGCCGCCTGTCGGTTCTGTACTGAGCCCGGCGCTTGACCCTGAAGCGCTTAAAGAATATGGCTTCGGACTCCGGACTGCCGAACTGAGGCAGGTTGTGAGGCAGAGCGAGACCTCCGGCGTCCTTATGAATGCGACCGGTGTAAGATTACAGATCTATGAAAATGACCTGGTCCACCCGTCACTTGATTGTAAGAATTTCAGGGATGTGATAAGGCTGAGCGGGGAGGAGCTTATTGAAGAACTGTCAGCTTCGTACGGAACATGCGGGCTTGAAGGGACAATAATCGTTGTCAATTCAAACAAGCAGGCAAACCGCTATAACCAGGGAATACGCAACAGGATATTCTTCAGGGAGGAAGAGATAAGTCCCGGAGATATGGTGATGATTGTGAAGAATAATTACTTTCTTCTGGAAGAAGATGAGGAGGGACCGGGATTTATTGCAAACGGAGATATAGCTGAGGTGAAGAAAATAAGGAAATCCGAGGAACGCTACGGATTCAGATTCGCCGAGATGACACTCTATTTTCCTGATTATGATTTCGAGGTGGAATCAAAAGTAATGATGGATGTCCTGCATCTTGACACACCTGCTTTGCCGGCAGAGAAAAACAGGGAGCTTTTCCAGAGCATTCTTGCTGACTATGTTCATATCAGGACAAGGAGGAAACAATACCAGGCTGTAAGGGAGGACCCCTGGTTCAATGCCCTCCAGATAAAATTCGCTTATGCTGTTACCTGCCACAAGGCGCAGGGAGGTCAGTGGGAGAGAGTATTTATTGACCAGGGTATGTTCAACCGGAATGAGATCACAGTTGACTACCTCCGGTGGTTCTATACGGCACTTACAAGGTCAACTGACAGGGTGTACCTGGTGAATTTCAGCGAGGAATTTTTTAAGGTGTAAAACGGCGCAAAGGCGCAAAGGCACAACGGCATAACGGTGCAACGAGTCAATGTGCTATAGACTCCCCTCCCCGGAGGGGTTGGGGGTGGGTTATAAAATCGGATACAATTACCAGATATATGGGATCAGCCTGTATTTTGTTTTAAGGCAATATTCCTTATATCCTGCCAGGTTCTCCCTCAGGACATTTTCTTCATTAAGAATCCTGAAAACAAGAGAAACCGGCAGCAAGGCCATGGGTATCAATCCCCAGTACGAACCAAGGGCAGCCGGTGTTGGCAGATACATTATGAGTACCCCGAGGTACATCGGGTGCCTTACCAGGCTGTATAATCCTGTCGTAATTACTTTTTGTTCCTTATCGATCTCAACAATCCTTGAAGCATAACTGTTCTCCCTGAAAACCATGAAAATAATCAGATACCCACATAGAATGACTGCATCTATCGCGATGATCACTTCGGGCGGGATTGCAGACCAGCCGAATCGCCTGTCAAGCCCGGGAATAATGAATGATGCCATAAATACAGGGAGATTAATAAGCTGAATAAGCTTTTGTTCCTTTACCTTTTCGGTTCCTTTAGTCCGGCGTTCCAGGAACCTGGGATCTCTTTTCAGGAAATAGAATAATACGAATACCATAGGAATGACAAGGACGGAAAAGTATAGATATACCTGCCAGTAACTGAAAGTACCGGCTGGCAATAATGTGCAAGCTCCTATAAACAGCGGAACCAATGAAAACCTGATTATCATTTTCCTTATAAGAGCCGATCTCTCCTGCTTTGTCATTTCACTTTTAGCTTCCATGATCAAGTGGTTTAATTAAATGTTCTTCATTGGATTATAGCGCTTTAAGGATATAATCTGAAACGATTTCCAGTGTCGGGATCTCCTGTTCATTATCCCAGCTGATATCTTTATTGGTTGTGGTTACAACTATCAGATCCAGTTCAGGGAAATTAATTATGTATTGTCCTCCCATTCCCAGTGCCATGAAAAGATCATAGCCATTCATCTTTCCAAGCCACCAGAGATAACCGTAATTATAATCCATCAGAGGACCCCATTCTTTTCCGTTGTTTACCCAGGTACTTGCCAGGGAAGCTTCTATCCATTCCCTTGAAACGATCCGGGTATTATTAATCATGCCGTCATTCAGATATAAATACCCGAGCACAGCCATATCGCGTGGTTTCATATAAATGTCATAACCTCCGGTATTATTTCCGAGCGGATCATGATTCCACTGGATAATTTCAATACCCATTTGTGCAGTAAGATTCTCATTGGCAAATTCAAGGGCGCTTTTACCACTGACCTTTGTCAGAATTGCTGAAAGGAGATGTGTCTCAAGTGAGTTATAGGAAAATTTTTGTCCGGGATTAAATATTAAAGGAAGCTTAAATGTTTCTCTTATCCAGTCGTTTGTCTTTACGACAGTAAGGAGGTTCTTTTCCTCATTGTCTATCCCCATCCTCATTGTAAGGAGGTGTCTGACTGTTATATCATAAAACCTGGGATCCATACCTGCATAGGCATATTCGGAAAAATAGTCCATTATTTTTTTGTCGAGGCTCTCAATAAGACCATTTTCAAAGGCAATACCTGCCAGCGCCGACATGAAACTTTTTGTATCAGAATATATCTGATGCGAAGTATTTTCATCATACCCGTTATAGTATTCTTCTGCGACAAGTTTTCCGTTCCTGATGATAAGAAGAGCGTCGACAAATCCCAGTTTCTCAGCCTGTATATATGCTGAGTCTATTTTCTGCTGATCCAATCCCTCAGCAACAGGATTAGAGACTTGCCACTCAAAATCG
>CAZGGZ010000036.1:13590-29990 GCA_964525415.1 uncultured Rikenellaceae bacterium
TTACAGCAGGAAATATCTTTTCGACAATTATCCTGATTATGTTTGTCCAGTGTTCCCCGGCCTGCTGATCCGTTAAATCGCTTGTCCAGCAGGTGGCTGTGACGACCAGCTGTTGATCGGGAACAATGAAGATAAACTGTCCTCCCCATCCCATTGCCATATAATACCTGTGTCCTCCCTCACTGCCCAGCCAGATCTGGTAACCGTACTCAGGACCATAAAGCACATCATTGTTTGTTGAGATCTTTGTAGTGGTCATCGTAGTGATCCATGATTCCGGGACTACCTGCTGGTCATTGTATTTACCCTTGTTCAGGATAAGATTTCCGAATTTTACCATATCGGCAGGTGTGATCCGTAAACCTGCAGCGCCATTAGGATAACCTTTATCATCTTTTGGCCACTTGAGTTTAGTAATACCTATCGGATCAAAGAGATAGGTTTTTGCAAAATCAAGAGTATTGATACCGGTTGCTTCTGTAATTATCACAGAAAGTAAATGAGAAGCTCCGTCGCTGTAATTAAATAGTGTCCCCGGTGTGGAGACAAGAGGAAGATCAATGATGTATTGCAGGTGATCGGGAGAACTTGCCCATGTATTATATAAGCTTGAAGGGGAAGTACCGTTCCATGAATGCCCGAACGACATTTTAAGAAGCTGGTCGATTGTGATATTCGCTTTCGTATTATCGGGGAAGGTTACTATTCCCGTAAGGTATTTGCTTATCGGATCGTTCACACTTTCTATGAATCCTTTTTCTATTGCCAGTCCGACCAGGACGCCAGTAAAAGTTTTGGTGACTGACATTATGCTCTTTATGCTGTCGGCGCCATAGGTTTTATAATTTGTATATTCCTCTGCCATGATTGTTCCATCACGGCATACTATCAGACTAAGCGCTCCTTCTACTGTTTTAAACTCATCGAAAGCCATGGTTAATAGCTCCCCGTCAATATTATACTGATAAGCAAGAGGAAACCGATTCTCGGTTTCTTTTTTGCATGAACCGGTGAGGATAATCAGAAGCAGAAGAAAAACAGGAAGAATTGCGGATGTCTTCATGGAATATAGATATTACACCTTAATAAGACCTTTCAGAAAGATAAAACCCTGTTAAGTTATTTCTTATTTCAATGAAGGAAGAATATAGTCTCTCATAATCTCATCACATGGAGAATCACTGACATAATTTGCTCCGGTAAAAACAACTACCATTTTTTCGTCAGGTATTACAATGATCATTTGTCCTCCCCAGCCTTCGGCACGGTATGAACTGTATGTAATTCCCCCTGAATGGTAATTCCTGAGCCACCACAGGTATCCGTACCCGTCTGCCCAGGATACTCCCGGTGAAATATGATTCTGAACCGATTTGCTTATCCACTCGCTGGAAATGATACGTGTTCCGTTCCACATGCCGTCGTTTAAAAACAAATATCCAAGTTTGGCCATATCACGAGGGGTAATATAAATATCACCATGGCAGCATGTTATACCGGAGGGAGATAAAGTCTGCCAGTAATAGTTTGTTATCCCGAGGCGACTGAACAGATTTGTTTTTGAAAAAGCTTTTATGTCCTCGCCAACTGCGTTTTTAACTATCTGACCCAGAAGATCAACCCCTCCGCCATTGTAATAGAACGTTGTACCGGGTTCTGATAAAAGCGGCTTCGATAGAAGATATGAAACCGGATTTGCAGACTGGTTAAAGCGAATGATATCATGATTTGACTCTGAAACGGATACATCCCATTCGTTCCATTGCAAACCAGAGGACATAGTAAGCAGATGTCTGATCGTAATATTTTCCCTGCCGGCACTGCTTAACGAAGAGTGATTCGGGAGATAGTCAAATATACCATTATCCTCACTTTTGATAAATCCTTTATCCAGAGCGATACCAACAACCATGGATGTTATGCTCTTTGTAGCAGAGTGCGTATTATGACGTGTATTTCTATCGAATTCAACATGTCTTCCAAGATAATCAGGGTTGTTATAACCAAAATCGTTCCCCGGCCAATACTCCTCAAACACCAGTTTGCCATCTTTGATGATAACAATGCTGTGAATGTTTTCATATTGTTTACCATATACCCGGTTTACAAGCTGCTCAATGACTGATGAATCCATTCCCACACTTGTCAGTGAAGCGGTTTCCCACCCATCATCCAGCTGATCCGGGATTTGGTAATCATATACATCGGGATATGTCTTCTCACAGGCAACGGAAGCGAATGCGATAAAAAGAATAACGGATATGTCTTTAATTTTTCTGGTATTCATAACATTCCAGTAGTTTCCGGCAAGTTCATTGTCTGGTGAGTTTCTGCAAACCTCTTTTTATTTCTTTTATATCAACATCCATTATCCAGATATCAAAATTTCCGGATTGTGTTCTCGTGAATGCTATTTTCTTCCCGTCAGGTGACCATATTGCTCCTTCGGTATGACCCTCTTTAGAAACTGCAAGGGGCAGTGATTTTCCTCCTTCCGAAGGCATGACATAAAGACCAAGATATTTTCCTTCCATAACTGCATATATAAGCAATGAACCGTCAGGTGATAAGGCCAGATGACGATAAAAGTTTTCATTATGACCGGTCACAGGTGTCTTTTCCCCATCCTTTGTCGATATTTTAAGTATCGCACATTTTCTGGTTTGCCTGTCCATATTGGCAACAAGAATACTCTTGCCATCGTTCCACCAGCCTCCCGGAAGAGGCAGCTTCCCTTCTTCTCTGAAAAGACTTTTCAATTCACCTGTTTTCAGACTATATGTACAAACCGATAATCCTTTCCTTTCCAGGAATGCAATCTGAGAACCATCCGGTGACCAGCAGGGAAGACCGCCATTCTGAATAAAAACCGAATCGGGCAGGAATTTAATGACATCTCCTCCTCCTGCAGGAATCATCCTGATGCTCTTACCGGTATCAGCATCAAATACGATATATTTCCCATCAGGAGACCATTTCGGATGCTCGGCAAGACCCCTGAAGATTTGTTTAGCCCCCGTTCCGGCTGCTGATACTTTCCATAAACCGTTTCTTCCAAGTGTATCACTATACATATCAGTATGTTGATACACAATAGATTTACTATCCGGAGACCATGTGGCAAATCCCTGCTGTGCAGGATCAGTGGTAAGCTGCCTGGCAGGGAACATATCCTGGGCTGATAACGGGAAAGCCGTGAAAAGCAATAAAATAACCAGTAACAATTTGTAGATCATAGCATTAATATAAAGTTGAATTTAAATATTTATAATATTTTCAGCAGCATTATTCCTCCGATCAACCCTGCAAAAAGGACTAAAATGCTGATAAGTATCCACCAACAGATTTTACTCCACTTTGGAGTGGTCACTTCCCCTTCATTTCCAGCAAAAACATTCCATGCCTGGTAACCTCTTTTAACTGCCCAGTTTTCATAGATGAAAATAAACAGACCGCCAGCCAGGCTTCCCAGCACTGTTATTGCCCACCAGGTCAGCACAATCCAGGGCGACAGAGGTATTAACTGTGACATTGCGATGGTCCTGTTTACAAGCACCATGGAGACAGGGAAAATCCCGCCCAGTACAAGAAATGTGGTAACCAATACCTGGGGAAGACGCTGAAACAGAAATTTGAAAAAGTTCTTTTTCCCTGTTAATGCCAGCAGAGGAGATTGAAAAATGATCCATGATGCCAATAAAGGAAAGGCGAGTAAAAGCAAAGCCTGCTGCTGCTGACCGATTCCTCCTGATATCATCTTTAGTATCATGATAATTAATGCAACAAGGTAAGCGATAGCAACAGATACCATGTTCCCGCCAGTCTCAATAATAGCCTTACGCCATATTGATGTTTTCGCTGGATTAAGAGCTAATATTCTGGCAGCTAAAGCGAACGGACCAAGTACAAGGACGGCGGGTATCCAGAATCTCAGTCCTTTATTGCGCGGAGGAATAATAAACAGTAAAATCATGCTGAAAATTATCAGGGCACTCCACGATCTGCCAACGACATTATTTATCCTGATACTCTTTGTCACCTGCCTGTAGCGGTTTGCAGCTTCCAATTGCACATCTTCCGGGAAAAGTTTGCTGAGAGGTCCTGCTTCCCTTGGATTTGCGAGTTCCTCCTTAACATTAATAATAACCGGATCATCAAACTGGTAGAAATAGTAAAGGTAAATAACACCATTGACAAGATCAGCCACCAAAGTTTCAATTGTCCAGCTGGAGCTTTCCTGATGGATTGCATCCATTACACTTGTAATATCATTGAAATTCAGCGACCCTTCCCTGTTAATAAGCTGACCCAGCATCTCATTGGCTTTATCATACCGCCAGCAGGGGTAAGTGTATGCATTTGCCGGATTAGCAACATTAAAATTTGTGGATACCAGGAATCCGTCACCGGGTTGTTTCCTGGTAAATACCATTTCCCCATCCGGGCCTGCACTGATTATTACTGCATCACCGGTTTTGTCTGCAAAATGCATCTGATCGTGCATATACGGAAACCGCTGATGCCTATTGGCCCATTCAATGACTTCCGTCACAGTTGAGCACTCATGCATTATCTGCATTAAATAGTTATGGTAATATTCTCCGCTGACAGGTATTCTTTCTGAATGCGGATTCACCTCAAACCTTGGAAGTCCATTCGAATCATATGCCAGTCCTTTCTCGTTAACTCCCTGCTGAGGATCATCAGGGACACCGATCCATATCACTCCGTATCCGGAGGAATCTCCCGGTTCAACCCAGTAATATTGGTCGGGATTGATAAAATCGTCGTTCCCGCTGAAAAAGACGTTCTCACCTTTTGATATGGTAATGATAGAACATCCGGATGGGATAGTCTTATTATCATCAGGTTCTGCAGCAGGGTATATAGCCTGTCCCGATAAGGGGACTGACAGGAATGTGATTGCGATTAATAGTAAGAAAATGTTTCTCATTGCAATGGTTATTAGTTCTTTAACTGGTCAAGTTTCTCTTTTGCATTGTTATTGTCAGGATTAATTTCCAATGATTTTTCATAATTCACAATGGCATTGTTCTTATCGCCATTTCTCATATATGCTTCTCCCAGACTGTCATATAAGTTGGCTGAGCGGGGATAGATCTCCAGGGCAAGTCTGAAGACTTTTATTGATTCAATGCTCTTGCCCCTCTTCAGTAATGAATAGCCCAGTGTGTTAAGATCATTTTCAACAAGAGTAAGTTTGTTTTCTTTAGATGCTTTTACTTTTTTAAAATTTCTGACAGCCTTATCAATCCCCACTGAAAGAATTTCCTTCTCAAGAGTATATACCAGTGATTCACTGATATATCTTTCAATACTATTCCTCCTGTTCCTGATGGCAATGGCATCAACCGGCATGATCTTAAGAAACTCATCATAGTATTTTATTGCGCTCTCGTAATCTCCCAGGGTACGTTTCAGATCGCCTGTCCGCATAATGGCATTCAGCGAACGGGGGTATAATGATAAGATGTATTCAAGTAAAGCTGACAGCTCATCATACCTTCCATCAGTTAATAATTTGTCGCTTTCCATAGTCAGAACATGCTCAGGTGCCACGAAGTCCACGCCATATTTTTCACTTATATTCTTATAAAAATCCGTTATATCATTTACATTTTCTACGTTGAGTGTATCCGGAAATGTAAATTGTTCAAACAGCCTGAGCAGTCCCTCTTTTGCAGGTACAGGTGGAACAAAATAGCCTGAAGGCTCCTCAAGTTTAAAGTGAAACCTGAAATCATCAGGAGCTCTTGTCTTCATTAGATCTGCAAATTCGGAGGCAGTCTTGATGTAAAGGGGATTATTGTCCTTTTCTTCTTTAATAAAAAGGAACCTGTTGAATGTCATATCTTTATTGAAAAACTTATCTGCCATATTAAACAATATCTCGCGGTTCTGACCCACAAAAGGATTTTCAATTATATAAGCGTGGAACAAGTCAGGATGGTTGATGAGTGAATAAAAAGAAAAAACTGCTCCGGCCTGAGGTCCTATTACGATCCTGTAATTCAATGTCCGGTAATTGCTGTTGATAAAAGGGAAAAGCTCGTTAATGAAAAACCTGGCAGTATTGTCGATGAATCCGTTAGAAATGGAAGAATAATCACGGTATCTTTCAGCACTTGCCACTCCCACTATGATCATTTCCGGTACTGCCCCTGATGCTGCCAGCATGTCGCAGGCTGTAATAGTTGGCAACAGGTATGCGGAAGTATTTTGTCCGTAAAGGAGGTAGATAACCGGATAGCTCAGGTTTGACTCATTATAACTTCTTGGCAGCCAGATCAGTAATGTTCTGTCTTCATTTGTTATTTCGGAATGAAGTTTCCGGTATTTACCTATTACAATATCGTCACCGTCATTCTGGGGGAAAGCCTGTGAAAGACAGAAAGTGAGCAGTAATAATAATACCAGTATTCTTTTCATGGCTTTGATTAGTTGGTTTTATTTTAAGCTCTGATCTTTTCAATAAATTTTATGGAGACCCAGTAAATATCATCACCTCTGGAAAAGAATAAATATTTACCGTCAGGTGAGAATGTTGCATTAGCTTCAGGCTGGTCAGTATTTATAGTATCTCCCATGTTGACCGGTTCGGTCCATCTACCAGATTTATCCCTGAAAGATACGTACAAATCCCAGCTGCCAAATCCACCGGATTTATCGGAGTGAACTATAAGAGTGTTATTATCAGGGGAAATGCAAATTCCCCTGATCCGTCCCCGGAAAATGATTTCATCGAGTTTAACGGGGTCCAAAAAATGTCCGTTGGAGAATTGCGAGTAATATATACCATCATTTCTGCCAAAGTACAACTTCTCATCTGCACTGATGAAAGGTTGCACTTCAACACCATCAGTATTCACCGGTGCACCTATACTATGCAGTTCGCCCCAATCCTCATCCGTTCTGTCAACTACCCATATATCAGGCATTTTTTGTGCTTCAGCCTCGCCGGATTCCGGCCGGGTGGAAACGAAGTAGAGGTTCTTTCTGTCGGAGGGTGAGCTGCCCTGTACTATCATATTCATGAAAATTATTTCTGAACCGTCAGGTGTTATCAGCAGTTTCGACTGGATGCCATCCCGGGAAACAATTCCGGGGGCAAAAATCTCCGGCGTCATCCCAGGCAGTTTCTGCCCCAGATAAGGGCCCTTGAGCTTAGGAAAAACTGTTTGCTGTGCATTGGCTGCAGAGCACAATGCGAGGACAAAGAATGCGATCTTAATTATTGTCATTTCAGCATAAGAGTTTTAATTATTCATTGATAGTGACCTGTTTTTTATATCCAAGCGATCCTTTTGACATAACCAGAAGAATAATTGCGAGAAGCCAGTAAACAATGGTTTTAATTACTGTGAATTCATCAGCTACATTATTGAAAACACTTGTTTCCATCGGGAAGTACCTGAAGACCACATTAGTCCCTGCATGAAGCAGCATTACAGGGATAATACTTCTTTTTGACCTGTAATAAAGCCAGGTCAGGATCATTGACAGAGGTATACAATAGATTAACAGCCAGACAAATGGCTGATTATTGCCACCCCAGCCTTCCAGGAAATACATTGGCAGGTGCCAGACAGCCCATCCGATGCCAACTATAGTGCAGACAATTACAGGATGAAAACGCTCTAAAAGAACAGGAGTAATATAACCTCTCCACCCTGGTTCTTCATTACCTCCCGTCAGCAGGGTTGTCGATATCAGATAAACAAAATATATAAACCATTCAGTGCTCAGGACAATGCCCGATTTGCCTCCGAGCCCCAGGTAAATCAAATGATGTACGGCTGCTATCAGAAAGGGAAGAAGAAGTCCACCCAGCAGATACCAGATGACATTAATTCTGAAATTAAAAGTGGTTTTAAACCATTCCTTCACACCCGATCCGTCTCCTGTTATTTTCAGGATGATAAGAGATGCAATGAAAGGACCGAAAGCTCCGGCAATGAACGTAATAATTGTAAGGTTTTCCGGAAGGAGAACCTTCCCTAGGATCCAGATCGGCCAGCTTATGAGATATGTAAGAATAAAGTAGAACCACCAGTTATTATTTGAAAGGAATTTTTTCATTTTTTATACATTTTAACCTATCGGAAATTTATGAATACAATTTCCCAAGATGATTGAAAATGAATTAAATGCAATTTACGAATTGTTCACTGGAGTTTCCTGAATGACCACAAATGAATACAGTCTGTAAGAACTCAACCTGAGTCTTTTATGTGGTTATTGCAGATATTGCACTGCCGGCAATAAATAAGTATTAAATACAAATGGTCCGACAATCGGTGTTCCGAAATTGTTTTCAGTAAAGGCAACTATTATACCGTATTCTGGAATAATGTACATATACTGGCCGCCAGCGCCCTGAGCTGAAATTACCTTTGTTGTTTTTTCATCACTAACTCTCATTTCCTTCAGCCACCAGAAATAACCGTAGCTGAAATCACTGAAGGTGGCAGAAAAATATGTCTGACAGCTCTTCTGTATCCAGTCTTCTGAAACAACCCTCTTCCCGTCCCATTTTCCTTTGCCGAGAACCAGAACGCCGACCTTAACCATATCTTCAGGCTTCAGGAACAATCCTCCTCCGGCATGACATAAACCGGTTGAATCTTTTATCCAGCGGTATTCTTTTATGTTCAGCGGATTGAACAAGTATTTTTCTGCGAACTTATCC
Source organism: uncultured Rikenellaceae bacterium (assembly GCA_964525415.1). Classification (GTDB taxonomy): domain Bacteria; phylum Bacteroidota; class Bacteroidia; order Bacteroidales; family VadinHA17; genus LD21. The sequence goes on from CAZGGZ010000036.1 coordinate 22,301, forward strand.
AGTGGCATTTTAGCTGATTTTTCAATTATCCCTGCTACGATCATTGGAGATCCGCTATTATACCTGAATTCAGTAAATGGCTTTGCAGCCATCTGCCGGGATAAGGCATATTTGAGAAAGCTGCCACTATAGTTCATATTTATATTATTATTTCGGGGATCATTAAAAGGAAGCATCTCCTCCCATTCAAAACCTGCCGACATAGTCAGCAGATCGCGGATAGTGACCACAGATTTCAGGCTGTCTTTACTGTCAAAATATTCAGGGAAAAAAGAGGAAACTTTTTCAGATTCACTTTTTACAAATCCCTTATCTATCGCTATACCCATCAGCAGCGATACGATGCTTTTTGTCTGCGACTGGATTTGGTGAAGCGATTCACCTGACACACCATTGTAGTATTTTTTATGCTTAAAGCCATCTTCAGACCAGACCAGAAAACTTTCGAGATTTCTGAACGAAGGCATCGTACTGGTTTCAATCCTGTCCTCTGCTTTGATTATGGCATTATCAAGAGCCGAAATGCTTGTCTGTGCGGTGAGCCAGGCAGATGAAAATATAACCAGGACTAAAGTGATTACGGATCTTCTCAATTTTGCTTTAATTAAAATTGGCAGTTCAAAAGTAAAAAAATAAACCGCGAGAGAAAAAAAGTCGCGGTATGGATAGAAATTATAATTGCAAATATATAAAACTACGGTTGGGGTGGATCTGCCATATAAGAATCAATCATATGTCAGTTATTATGCCGAACCGTTTATTGGTTTGCGGGCCAACATACGAACATGATGAGCAGGTGGCCCTCCCCAGTCACCATAATCTTCCACTTCCCGGTAGATCAGGATCTCGAAATCCAGGAATAATTCGCGAAGCTCATCGGCAGCCAGGGAGTGAACACCAGGCGGAAAAGGACTTTCCGGACGCTGGATGACATGTTCAAAGACGACAAAACCGCCCGGGCGGATAGATTCCTTCAGACGAGCAAGAAAATCGGCCTCTTCCACGGGAGCCCAGGAGAGGATCATAGCTATAAGATCCCAGTTCTCCTTGCCGAAGTCAAAGTCCTCATAGGATGTCTTGATGGTACTAACTTTCAATCCGGCTTTATCAGCGTTTGTCTGCATAACAGCAAGGCCTTGTGCCGAAAGATCAATCCCGGTCACATTCCAGCCGAGTCCTGCCAGATAAATGGCATTGCGGCCCATACCTGAACCAACGTCTAATGCCTGACCCCCCGGTTTGATACTCTTCATAGCTTCAACCAGGAAAGCATTTGGAGCAGTTTTAAATCCATCTTTCTCCAGATCGCCGGTAAGTGGTTTACTATAGAGGGGATCATAGATCATTTCTATGCCTTCCGGTTGTTCGGTAACCTGACCACGAAGGATTTGCAGGCGACGCCGGATTTCCGGACCGGAAATGCCTTTCGCATCAAGGTTAACTGCATAATCCCTGAACGATGTCCGTCCCTGAGCAGTTTTGAGCCATTCAAGATAGTCCAGCCACAAGGCACGGACTTTCTGGCGATCGTGCGACTCCGGCACATCCGGAACAGAAGGACGCAGGATGAAAAGGTTGTCGAACTGAAAACTGTCTTCAATAACAGCATCCAGAGTGAAACCGGCAGCAAGTGCCTCCTCACCGACGCTACTCTGAGTAAGCTTCTTTGCATAATCTTCAACATGATCCGGTTTCGGCTCTGCAAGAGCGACCATTCCCCACGGCTTCAGGCTTGGCAGAATGCTTTTGAGAAGAGATAATGGATTATCAACATGGTGGTACACATATGCCATGACAACGAGATCCAGGGTGTTTTGTGGAAAAAGTGCATCGTCAGGGAGGCTGAGAATGGTTTCAACATTGATCAACCCCTGTCGCTGACATCTTGTTTTTAAATAATTGATTACTTCCGGGTCGATGTCATTAGCATATACTTTACCTTTTTCGCCGACTCTGGCTGCAAGATGAACTGTTAAACGGCCATGGCCAGCACCTACTTCACCGATGATCATACCAGGCCGTATATTAAGAATATCCATAACCAGCTCCGGTGGCTGGATTTCGTTGGCTCTGGTTTCATGAGGTTCTGCCAGCAGGTTTATGCTGGAGGAAATCCTGTCAGCATCTTGTGCGAGCAAGCTGATACTGCAGAACATTAATATAGTAAAAGAATGCAAGAGAATAGTTATTCTATTGATTTTCATGGTAATAGAATTTAATTTCTTTCAAATTAAACAAAACCATGGAAAATAAATAGTACAATTTTATGAATAGCTGATTTGAAATAACAAACAACAATTTCAATTCGATCTATTGTGATGGTTTATTCTGCCCGTCTTTTTGCAGATATCTGATAGCGGCATCAATCTGGGAATCTACACCCTTTAGCAGCATTTCACGTTCAAGGCTGACTTCGATATCCGGTACAACGCCATGTCCTTCAAGCACTGTGCCATCTGGTGTGGCCAGCTGTGCCACAGGATACATCAGAATCGATCCATCCGGGAAAATCTTCATATCTGATTCCATAACTGCTCCGGGACTGCATTCACCAATAACCACAGCCCGGCCTGACGCCTGCAGAGAGCCTGCGAAAAGCTCACATGCCGAGCCGCTCAACTGATCAATCAGCAGGACGAGCGGACCTGTATAGGCATTATCTGCAGGATCGAAGAACATTTTTGTTTCGCCATTTATCGACCTTCTGAGAAATAACAATGCCCGCTCATTTAAGAACAGATCGGGCATTTCTTCAATTTCTCCGCCTGCGTTACCGCGAAGATCAAGGATAATTCCTGAAACATTTCCCATCGACCTGATTGCACCAGATATCATAGGTGCCAGGGGTTGCTGAAAGGTGTTTAACCGTATGTATCCGATTCCATTCTCCAGACGTTTTGCCTCAAAGTCTATAGCAAGATATAAAATCCCGTTTGGTCCGACTGCTGCTCCACTCCGTTTTGTACGCATTAATATCGTGTCACTTTTTTCCCCTCTTTCTTCTGAATAAGTGATCAGAACCTCCGTGCCGGTGGTCCCATAAATGCGGCTAAGTATAGCTTTTGTAAATATTCCAATACATGCCCGGTAATTATATGGGGGTCGCATCAGTAATTCTGCTTCATGTAGTATTTGTTCAATGGGGATTTCATCGACAGCCTGAATTACATACCCGGGACGCAGTCCTGCCTCCCATGCAGGAGATCCGGGTTTTACAGATGTGATCACTGCTTCACCATTAAGCAGGCGGAGATCCAATCCCGGGCTGCCCTCAGCACACACCAGTGGTTCAGAGCGTGCCAGATTTCCGGGACGGATTAAATTGGTATGTGATACATTCAGTTCCCAGAGCATCCTGTTGACGAGTCTGTAAAAATCTTCGTCTTTCTCAGCAGCGGTAACCAATGGCATATAACGGTCATGAGCATTTTCCCAGTTAAAACCGCCGAATGTGGAATCATAATAAGTATCATTCACCTGCTTCCAGACAGTCTCGAAAGTCCCCAAATACTCATTGTTCTGGCCTATACATGGGATTTGCCCGGCTAGTATGCCCAGAGCTATAAACAGAATATTGGTTTTTAGTTTCATGATTGACCTCCTATGATAAATTGTTACGATTCGACAAGGAATTGTATTGAGAATACTCTTTTAAACATAATAATATTTTATTCCTTTAAAGGCACCCTGACCATTGATAAATGAAATAAAGTTCTTCTCATTTTATACGATACTTCACATTCAAATTCGTTATGATTTCAATTTCTGAATAGGCTTTCGCCTTTTCGATCACATCTATCTCCTGTTTTTCCTTCAGATATTTATCAAAGAATGCCGGGATGATCACATTCATAATTTCGATAGTCCTGTTCCCGTCAATAGGACCCAGAAGTATGCGGACCATTGGGATAGGGTAGATGGAATAGTCCGTAAAATTATAATGGTCCGAGCCCTTGATGGTCAGCGAATAACAATCGTGAGTCGATTGGCCTGTAAACAATGGTCCGCATCCCAGGTACCTTTTGCTGTTTAAATACATGAAGGGAATCTGATATTTTCCATGGATCGAGGCGATGGGAAATGCCCCGTCCATGTTTACCCCGGCTTTGATTCTTCTATCCATGGAACAGACAACACTTGTGGCCAGTCCGCCCAGAGACATGCCAAAGACGCCAATCCTGTCCAGGTCCAGCTTGTTTTGAAATCGATTATCCCCTTCGTTTATAATTATTAATTGATCAATCAGGAAGGCGATGTCGCCGGCCCAATGCTTTGGACTTTCCGTCAATATAATAGGCATCGCCATACTCATTTCCCGGAAAACTCGCTCCCGTTCCTCATCGTTGACTGCGTTTTCCAATTTTTCAAAGTGTCCCATGGCATATCCATTCATATTTTCTTTAATAATCTTCTGAAGACGCGGATTGCTCATATCGATATAGATGAGCCGTCCATCCGGATATGAGGAAAATTTGCATTCGTAATGATGGGCGATACTGAAAACGATATAACCGTGACTTGCCAGTTCTTCCATCAAAATTGTATTTTGTGAATAATGCTCGCCCAATCCATGAGAAAAAATCAATACCGGGTATTTGTTCTCCTGAGTTGAGACAGGCATGTCACGGACCGAATTTGTTTTCAAGTCTTTATACATCAAAGGGAATTGAAGATACTTAATGGCAAAATTTGCTTCAGTCTCAAGGAAGTAGGGTTCGGGATCGAACTGACGATCCGCGGGATACCATGCCTTCACCGTGATCTCTCTTTGGTTCATACCGGTGCTGTCAAATATTTCTTTTCGATCGTCATCGATAAAACTCAGGTAGGTTACTCCGACAAAATGCTTCCCTGTAGGTATTGGCAATGTTATGGCCTGGCCATAAAGGGAACAAAAGGAAATGCAGCAAAGTGTTAAAACGAATACAATTTTCATGGTTTATTCTTTTATTCTTAATTCTTTAGGTTTAATATCTTCAATAAATTCTTATCATTTCCTGATTTCAGAGCTTTATCCATTGCTGAAAGATTCTGATTTGGTGATGCCTGAAGATCTTTTTCTCCTGATATAGCAAGTACCGGACATTTACCTTTTTGAAGTGTATCAGCAGGATCACACTTAATTATATCCCTGACATAAGGGATCAACAGATGATTACACAATCACACCTTAACTTAAAACCTTAAATGGTGTACTTTGGTTTGAAGACATACACTTAACTGAATTTTGTACGTATCTTCTTATAATAAAGCCTGCTGATTCTGAATGGTTTAGTGATTCCCCTGACGCTGATCAAAACCAGATTTAAAGATTTTTGTTCGGTTTTTTCAATTGCATCAAAATTTATGATGGTTGAACGGTTGATCCGCAGAAAATGATTTTCGGGAAGCCGGTTTTCCCATTCCGACATAGTTTTTGAATCGATATATTCCCTGTTATCACAGGTTCGGATAATAGTATAATCACCTGCTGCTGTAATGGCGGTTATTGAGCCGATCTTGATGAAACTCAAAAAATTTCCGCAAAATGCGAGTAACCGGTCACTGTATTTATAGTTCATTACCTGTCCTGATTCTTTTTCTGAACCTTCTGCTTCCAGCCTGGTTATAGCTTCTCCAAGTTTCTTATGAGATACAGGTTTTAGCAGGTAATGAATTGCATTTACTTCGAAAGCCCTGATCGCGTACTCATCAAAAGCAGTAATAAATATTATCTTACCCGGATAATTGATCTTACTGAGGAGGTCGAATCCTGTACCATCAGTAAGCTGAATATCAAGAAAAAGAAGATCCGGATTGAGACTGGTAATCAGGTTTATGGAATCAGCAACTGATTCCGATTCTCCGATGATCTGAATTGCAGGATAATCTGCAAGCATATCTGTAAGAGTGACCCTCGCAAGCCTTTCATCGTCAATGATCAGTGACCGGTAAGTTTTCATTTATCAAGATTAATTGTCACAGAAACCAGTACCCTCTCAGTCCCCTTTTCAATTTTAAAGGTATGATCTCCGGGATAAGCTGTTGCCAGCCTGTCAGCCACATTTCTGATTCCAGTGCCGCTATCATCCGATTCGGGAATCCACTTCCCGGTATTTTCAATTTCGATGCAAAGTTCGTTTTTATTTATGAATGAACATATAGACAGGTATATGCCTGATGGCGAATTTTTCAAACCATGTTTAATCGCATTTTCAACAAATGGCTGGATAAGAAAACATAATACCGGGACTTTAAGACTTTCCGCTGTATTCTCAAAACTATAATTAAGTCTGTTTTCGAACCTTAATTTTTCCAGAAGCAAGTATTTCTTTACAATCTCGATTTCTTCTTCCAGCGAGATGAAAGTCTTGTCGTTATGCCGTAGTGTGTATCTCAGGAATTCAGAGAATTCAGTTATCATCATTTCAGCTACAATAGCATCTCTTCTCATCAGAGCCTTGACGGAATTCAGGGTATTAAAAAGGAAATGCGGATTTATCTGATACCTGAGCATTTGAAGCTGTGCCTGTCGTGTATCTGCATCGGCTTTACTGGCTCTTATTTTTTCCTCAACCATATTTATCCAGAACTTAAGTCCAAAATAAAGGATACTCCAGACAAGGAAAGGCCAAAGCAGGGCGTAAATCCTGGGAATAAATTTCCCCGGTTCATAACTTGGCAGATAATGCGCCGGGAAAGTAACATGGCGGACAAAATCTCCAAGGAACTGCCATAGAAATGCTGCTACAAGGGAACCTGATGTTATGAGAAGAATTACAGTAAAAATACCCGGTCCTTTATTAAATAAGTGCTTATAGTACATTCTCAATCCGAGTGTTATTACAAAGCCTACCATAATAGATATGAGCCATATAAAAAAGTTTGTCAGATTGGTTACAAAATGTGAAGCACCGATTAATGCATCAGTAATGGCAAATCCTGTCCATCCTGAAATCTGGAAGAACCAGAATCCCGGTTTAAATTCCCTCTTAATTGAAATTGCTGGCATAACTAATAAAAGATATAACGAATTTACTTAAATCTTACAGCTTCGCCGCGTCAGTTACAGTAAAAACATCTGATGACTGCGGTCAAAATAAAATCATCTGAAAATTACAGATGACAAAGCAAGCCAGCAATTAAATTCTGCAAGAGGTAAAAAAAAGCTATAAGTGGTCAGTTGTGAATGTTGAATGGTAAGCCGGTTAATTCCCGTTCTTATTCTCAAAGAGATTGGAATAAAATCTCTTAACATATTTCTCGGGTATCTTATCAATAGGATAAGCTCCGTGCATCAGCACATGAACCCAGTGACCATCCCGCTTCTCCAATACCCCAGTCTGGAAGACATTCGTCAGACATGACTCTACACCTTTGTATGAGCTGCAATCATCGAGAAAGCAGGAGTACCAGGCTACGTCACGGGATTGCGAAAAGATAATGCGCAAGTCCCTGAATGCAAAATGTGTTCCACGGAAATCGGGATCTTTCCAGACTTCAGAGTATTTTTTAAAGTCCTCCAGTCCTATTACTTTGCTGTCTGAAGTTAGCCAGAAAAGGAATAGATTGTCTGCCCACATCTTGTACATGGCATCAAAATCCTTCTCAATGGCCCAACCAATACCCTGCTCAATCGTGTGCTTTACAGCTGCGTAATCGCCAGTTGTGTCTGCCACAGCAGTAGTTTGTCCATTTGATGCCAGCGAAA
>CAZGGZ010000037.1:0-29711 GCA_964525415.1 uncultured Rikenellaceae bacterium
CTCCAGCGATCCCTGGGGGGAGCCGCCAAAAAGAAAAGGCCTTTCATTCGCTTCGCTCATTACGGGCTTTGTTCTTTCATTACGCTTTTGAAAGCAAGCTTTCAACGCTATGAAAAAACAAAGCCCTTCCGCTGCCGCGGAAAGGCCTTTTCTTTTTAGGGTGGAAGATGGGATTCGAACCCACGACCTTCGGAACCACAATCCGACATTCTAACCAACTGAACTACATCCACCGTGTCATGAGCTGCAAAAATACTCCCAAAAATCATATTCACAAAATTTTGGTTTTGTTTTCTGATACAATCATTCAATTAGTATCTTTGAGCGGTTTTTAAAAGAACCGGGAAAGTTTTATTGATCAGTATTGAAGAAACTAAAATTCGTCGACAATATCTCAGGCCTTCAGATATTCCAGCTGATGAAATTTACTGTATTCCTCATCATCAGCATTGTTCTGACAAAAAGCCACCTGTCGCGCGCTGAAATAGGGAAATGGGAAATGTTCCTCTTTATCGCAGGACTGATAAGCTTCTTCTGGGTAACAGGGATCATTCAGTCGCTGCTTCCTCTCTACCACCGCAATAAAACATACAGAAAATTAGGCGATAACGGAACAGAGAAATCCCCTGAAATATTCAACACATTCCTGTTATTGAGTATCTTTAGTATTCTTTTCTTTATCCTCGGACATTCTGTAAAAGGAAGTTTTTCGGTGTTCCATCTTTCCGGTAATGTCCCTTACCTTAATCTGCTTCTGCTTTATATGCTGTTAAGCAGCCCTGTATGCCTCATTGAGTATATCTACCTGCTCAACAACAGAGCTCACCGTATTCTACAGTACGGACTCTATACTTTCATAGCCCAGCTTATTTTTGTTCTTATACCGGTTATAATCGGAAAGGATATAATCTGGTCAATATACGGATTGCTGCTCATCTCAGTGGCAAGGTGGATATGGCTTCTGATTCTGCTCAGGAGATACACTGAAATGACTGTCTCATGGGAATACATGAAGGAACATCTTTACCTTGCAACACCGCTGATACTTACAACGCTTATCTCCGGATCAGCTCAATATGTCGATGGTGTTATAGTATCAGCTGTTTACCGCGATCCGGCATGGTTCGCGTGGTTTCGATATGGAGCAAAAGAATTCCCGCTTGCATTGCTACTGGCAAACGGACTCAGCAGCGCAATGCTTCCTGAATTCTCGACACGCTCAAGGATGAAGGAGTCACTTGAGAAGATCAGGATCAAATCAAAGAGACTTATGCACCTTTTGTTCCCGGCCACAATGATGATAATGCTCTTTGCCCGATGGTTCTATCCCCGTATCTTCAATCCTGACTTCCAGAAAAGCGCTGACGTCTTCCTTGTCTACACCCTGCTCGTAATTCCAAGGCTGGTCTTTCCTCAGACGATCATCGTGGGGAGGAAGAAAACACATATTACACTCATTGCCGCTATACTGGAACTTGCAATTAATATTCCTTTAAGCCTGCTGATGATCAAAATGGGATACAATATTGTCGGAGTTGCTCTTGCGACTTTTGCAGTATATATGATAAGCAAAGTCTATCTCATAGGATATATATGGATTAAGATGAAAATAAAGCCAACAGAATATATTCCTCTTAAAATATACGCTTTCTATTCCCTGCTTCTATCAGTTCTGTTTGTCCTTATCGACCACAGGATAATAAATATACAATAAAAGGCATAGGGCGTAAGGCGTAAGGCGTAAAGGGTAAAATATTTATATTTGCAGTATCAGTCGACACATAACTTATTGATATCTAACTTTATCATACAATTTTAATGTTATGCATATCATTGAGGTGAATAATCAAAAGGGGAAAAAGGAGTTCCATGATTTTCCTAAAAGATTGTATAAGAATGATCCGTACTGGGTATGCCCGCTGGATTCGATGGTTGAAGGATATTTTGATCCGGAAAGAAATCACTCCTTCAGTCATGGTGAAGCTGTCAGGTGGATACTCACTGATGATTCAGGCATAACGATAGGACGTGTTGCAGCATTCATTGATAAGGTAAGATCAGCCGCATACCGGCAGCCTACAGGCGGGATAGGATTCTTTGAGGTCATCGAAAACAGGGAAGCTGCGTTCAGGCTTTTTGATACAGCCAAGGATTGGCTCACAGCCCGCGGCATGGAAGCAATGGACGGACCAATAAACTTCGGTGAAAATGACAATTACTGGGGACTGCTGGTTGAAGGATTCATGCAGCAGGGATTCGGAATGCCCTATAATAAGAAGTATTACAGGGATTATTTTGAGGAGTACGGGTTCAGGGATTATTTCCGGCAATTCTCCTGCCACAGGACTGTTAGAGGTGCTGACAAAAAGATCGAAACCTTTCCGGAACGGATGATGAAAATAGCCGAGTGGCTGTCGAAGAGACCGGGGTACTCATTCAGGCATTTCGAGGTTAAAAACAGCAGGAAATATTTCAGGGACATCTGTGATATCTACAATTCCACTTGGACACATCTAAAAGAAGATTTCACTCCCATGGAGCCGTCCATACTTGAAGAATCCCTTGGAAGATCAAAATCATTCATAGATGAAGAACTGATGTGGTTCGCTTATTTCAATGACAAACCTATAGGCTTTTTTGTGTTGCTCCCTGACCTTAACCAGATACTCAGGCATCTTGATGGCAAATTCAATCCATGGAATATTCTTAAATTTTATTTTTATAAGATTACTAATACGATCACACGTGTCAGGGCAGTTGTCGGAGGGGTTGAGTATTCATACCAGAATACCGGTGTTGAATCAGCAATTTTCTACCAGCTTTACCAGGTGTTTAAAAGAAAGAAATGGATCAGGGAAATGGAACTTTCATGGGTAGGGGACTATAACCCCAAGATGCTGGCTATCTACGAAGCTCTGGGGGCTAAAAAGGCAAAAGTACATGTTACATACAGGTATATGATAAATAAAAGCCTTAAGTTCATGAGATATATTGACGAAATGGCTGAAAAACAGGAAATTAAACCGGAGAATAAACAGAAGAACAGGACAAAGAATCAATAAATTCCGGATTCCGTTTGTAAATTTAAATTTGTTCATTAATTTTGCAGTCCCTGAAAAGGGGCATTTATTTATCAGGCAATTATAAAAAAGCAACAGCAATGAAACAGGGAATACATCCGGAAAATTACAGAATGGTGGTATTTCAGGATATGTCAAACGGATACTCTTTTCTCAGCAAATCAACAGCTCCCTCAAAAGAGAACATCAAATGGGAAGATGGCAAGGAATATCCTCTTATCAAGCTTGAGATATCAAATACATCACACCCTTTCTTTACCGGTAAGATGAAGCTGGTTGATACAGCCGGAAGGGTTGATAAGTTCATGAACCGTTACAAGGATCATGTAGGGAAGAAGAAAGACAAAGAAAAAGAAAACAAAGAGAACAAAAAGTAATCAGTATCTGATCACGAATATAAGGGGCTCAATAACGCCCCTTTTTTATTGATTGACCTCACCCCCTCCTATCCCCCTATCCCTGTGTGAGAGGGGGAAGCCAAAACTCCCCTTCTCCCCTGAGAGAAGGGGTTGGGGGATGAGGTGGTTATTAAAATATTCAGTAAATTTGACACTCCCGGAAGAAGGGAAATAGAGAAGGCTCAGATGGAAAAGAAATACAGACGACCGGTAAACGAGTTTCTACTGCCTGATATGCTTGACGGGGAAGGAGATATAATTCCGATTATCGCTGACGGCGATGACCATGATCTTGAGGATGTTGAAGTACCTGAGACAATTCCGATTCTGTCACTGCGCAATACCGTTCTGTTTCCCGGAGTGGTTCTTCCAATCTCAATTGGCAGACCCCGTTCCATCCAGCTTATCAAGGATGCTTACAGAAATGACAAAATTGTAGGCACGGTAGCTCAAAAGGATCCTGACATTGAAAACCCGGGATTCAGTGATCTTCATGCTGTGGGCACCATAGGCCAGATTGTCAAGCTGCTCGAAATGCCCGATGGTTCAACCACTGCCATTATCCAGGGACGCAAAAGAATGATCCTGGGATCACTTGTTTCGGACAATCCTTATTTCATTTCGAATGTACGAACAATGCCGGAAGCGAAGCCGGAATCCAGGAGCAAGGATTTTGATGCCATCGTCGGGTCGTTAAAGGATCTGTCCCTTAAGATCATTAAGATAAATCCCAATATAAGTCCGGAAGCCTCATTTGCCATAAAGAATATCGAGAACAATACATACCTCATAAACTTCATTTGTTCCAATACCGATATAAAGGTGAAGGACAAACAGAAACTGCTGGAGATAAATAGCATTCGCGAGAGAGGATTGATGCTTCTTGAATTTCTTGTACAGGAGATACAGGTTCTGGAGCTGAAAAATGAACTTCAGTCAAAGGTAAAGAGCGACCTTGATCAGCAGCAGAGAGAGTTTCTCCTTCATCAGCAGATGAAAACCATCCAGAATGAACTGGGAGGGAATCCGCTTGAGAAGGAGATTGAAGAATACAGGAAGAAAGCAGAATCAAAGAAATGGACAGAGGAAATCAATAAGACATTTGACAGGGAGCTTGACAAACTGCGCCGGCTGAACCCTGCAGCAGCAGAATACTCGGTGCAGGTGAATTATATCCAGACACTTCTCGATCTGCCATGGGGAGAATATACTGAAGACAACCTTAATCTTATCAATGCACGGAAAGTTCTTGATGATGACCATTTCGGGCTTGATGAAGTAAAGGAAAGGATCCTCGAACACCTGGCTGTACTCAAGCTGAAAGGCGACCTGAAATCTCCCATACTGTGTCTTTACGGACCGCCGGGAGTCGGAAAGACTTCTCTCGGGAAATCGGTCGCGAAGGCACTGGGAAGAAAATATATAAGAATGTCTCTCGGAGGCTTGCACGATGAGGCGGAGATACGAGGACACCGCAAAACTTATATCGGTGCAATGCCCGGACGAATAGTCCAGAATCTTAAAAGGGCTGGATCTTCAAATCCTGTATTCATTCTTGATGAAGTCGATAAGGTAGGACAGGATTTCAGGGGAGATCCATCCGCAGCTCTGCTTGAAGTGCTTGACCCGGAACAGAACAGCACCTTCTTTGATAACTTCCTGGAAATGGAGTACGATCTCTCAAAGGTCTTGTTCATAGCCACTGCCAATACACTCTCAACAGTAAGTCCGGCACTCCGTGACAGGATGGAAACCATTGAAATTACCGGATACCTTGTTGAGGAAAAAATTGAAATAGCAAAACAGCATCTTCTCCCAAAACAGCTTGAAAACCACGGAGTTAAGCCCAAGCAGCTGACAATAAGCAACAACCTGATGGAAAAGCTCATCGAAAAATACACGCGTGAATCAGGTGTAAGGGAACTTGATAAGCGGCTGGCAAAAATAGTGAGGGTTACTGCAAAGAATATTGCTTCGGGAACTGAATACAATACTGCGTTGTCAGAAAAAGTGATGGTCAGGACACTGGGTCCGCCCAGGTATATCCGGGATATTTATTCCGGAAACGATCAGGCAGGAGTTGTTACCGGTCTGGCATGGACTGCTTCCGGAGGAGAGATACTCTTTGTGGAGACAAGCATAAGCAGAGGTTCAGGAAAACTGACTCTTACAGGTAACCTCGGGGAAGTGATGAAAGAATCAGCAATCATCGCTCTTGAATACCTTAAGGCAAATGCAGCTTTGCTTGACCTTCCTGACAATTTTTCCGAAAAATGGAATATACATATCCATGTCCCTGAAGGAGCTATCCCCAAGGACGGACCATCAGCGGGTATAACGATGGCAGCTTCCATCGCTTCCGCATTTACCCAGAGGAAGGTCAGGAAGTACCTGGCAATGACCGGAGAAATAACCCTGAGAGGAAAAGTACTGCCGGTAGGCGGTATCAAGGAGAAGATCCTTGCAGCAAAACGTGCCAGTATCAAGGAAATAATACTTTCAGAAGAGAACAGAAAAGATGTTGAAGATATCAAAGATGTGTATATCAGCGGATTAAAGTTTCATTATGTTGAAACAATAATGGGAGTCCTTGAACTATCCCTGCTGAATCAAAAAGTGAGGAATCCTAAAAAAATAACATTCGAATGAAGAAGATTGCAGTTTTCCCCGGATCATTTGATCCTTTCACAATTGGCCATGAAGCCATTGTGAAGAGAGCTCTCAGCATTTTTGACGAGATAATCATCGCAGTTGGTGCGAATGCTCTTAAAAAAAGCTATTATTCACTTGATACCAGGAAAGAAATGATATCACTTGTCTTTAAGGATGAATCACGTGTAAGAGTTGACCATTATGAGGGGCTAACCGTTGATTACTGCCAGAAGTACGGTGCGAAGTATATTCTCAGGGGTTTGAGAACTGCAGCTGACTTTGAATTTGAAAGGGCAATTGCCCAGGTAAACAAAGCAATGGCTCAGGATATTGAATCTGTCTTCTTGCTGACTGTTCCTGAACATACTCATGTAAATTCAACTATTGTCCGTGACATAATCCGGAGCGGCGGTGATGCTTCAAAATTTGTCCCGTCCACAATAAACCTGAACGATTTTAAAGGAGAAGAGATCTAGCTTTTAAAGACTGAAGCGTTAATCAGATCCATAAGTGAAAGCCAGGCTGAGCTTTTGATTTTACTTATCTCCTCAGGAAGAAGCCATTCAATCCTCGTTATTCCCTCTTTCAGTTGCGGTTCGGTGACCATAGGTCCGTTATATTCCATAAGGAACCAGCTAGTCTTTTTAAGATAGGATATCCCTTCCCACGTGTACGTGTGATAACTCGGGAAAAGAGTCTTTACAATGGAGTGACCCGATATTCCGCATTCTTCCTTAACTTCCCTGATGGCACAAGCCTCCGGTTCCTCATCCTGCTCAATATGACCTTTTGGCAGATCAAGCTTGCCTTTCTTCTCAATGAACAGAAATCTCCCTGAAGTGTGCTTCACCAGTCCTCCGGCAGCCCCTACCTCTGTAAAGTAGATCCTGAAGATTTTCCAGATGTGTTTAATGTCAGGTCCGTAGATATTTATAGCATGGATTTTTGTATCTGACTGGAAATCAGAGATGATCTTATAAAGTTCATTGGTATCATAGAATTTATGGAATAAGCCGTATTTTTGTAGCCGGTCAGGTTCAGGACTTATCAGGATGAATCTGTTTTCAAAATGAACTTTATACATCTTTGTATGGAAAATAGTGCAATAAGAATAGCTGAATATCTTTTACAAATTAAAGCAATTAAATTGCAACCGTCAAATCCTTTTACCTGGGCTTCAGGATGGAAATCACCGATTTATTGCGATAATCGAAAGACTCTTTCTTTTCCTGAGGTAAGATCATACATTCGCGATTCATTTGTTTCACTTGTGGGCAGGCTTTATCCGGGGGCTGAAATGATAGCAGGGGTTGCCACGGGAGCAATTTCTCATGGCGCTCTTGTTGCTGATAAAATGGCTCTCCCTTTTATTTATGTAAGATCAGGGGCCAAAGAACATGGCCTTGGAAACCAGATAGAGGGATATTATGAAAAAGGACAGAAAGTGGTTGTCATTGAGGATCTTATATCCACCGGCGGAAGCAGCCTTAATGCAGTAAAAGCTCTGAGGGATGCAGATTGCGAAGTTCTTGGGATGACTGCAATTTTTACCTACGAGTTTAAGAAAGCTTCCGATGCGTTTGCAGCGGAGAAATGCATCCTTCATACTTTATGCAGTTATTCGGTGCTCATCGAGACAGCCGTGAAAGCCGGATATATAACCTCAGAAGACGTCGAAACACTAAAAAAATGGAGAATGGATCCATCGGTTTGGGGAGTAAAGTGACAATTACCCCCTTCCCGGGCCTTCCCCCAGGGGGAAGGAGATGGTTCTTTATTTCCCCCCTGGGGGAAAGAAAAAGGGGGTAAATCTGTTAAAGTAACTTGATATTAATGACTATTTATGACCGAAATATCTACCTACACCAGCAGAACTGCAAAACTCAGCTGCAGCGCAAAAGAGTTTTACGATTTTGCTACAGATATAAGAAATTTTGTGCGGTTCATTTCAACCGATACATTCGGCAACGTTATTACTGACAAGGATTCACTGAGCGTTCAGGTAAATATCATGGGGACCGTAAAACTCCGTATAGCAGAAAAAACCATGTATAACAGGATCGTTTACAGGGGTGAAAATCAACAGGTAAAAGATTTCTCTCTTGTTGCCGGCATTGCGGAATCAGATACAGGTAACGCGGAGGTGAATATGACACTTCAGGCAGAACTGAATCCGATGCTTAAAATGCTTGCCATGGCTCCGGTAAACAGGTTTCTTGCTGCGCTTGCAGATGAAATGGAGAAATTTAATGGCTGGCGGGAAACTAAGGAATAAAATCGACCTCTTTAAATGAGAACTTCAGGATTTTCCCTTTTTCATCAATGATGCTTAAAATTCCTGAAACCGAAACATCCGATATCCTGCCTTTGAAAATGGTTTTTCCCGCCATGTATTCATGAAGCTCGTTAAACCAGTAAAGTCGGTTCACATATTCATCGCGGATTTTTCTCCTGTCACCGTAAAGCAGCAGTTTGTATCTTTTATCCAGGTCGCAAAGCAGGTTTTTCAGGCAAATCTCCCTTTCATATTCCCTGCCCGTTATCATCCTGAGTGACACCGGATTTCTGATTTCGCCCGGGAAATTTTCCTGGTTGATATTAAGTCCGATTCCGGCTACACTGCTCTCAATTGTATCACCCATTAACGAATTTTCAATCAGGATACCTGCTATTTTGTCATCTTTAAAATAGATATCATTAGGCCATTTTACTTTACTTCCTTCCAGATACCTGTCAACAAAATCACAGATTCCCAGGGAAATTGTCATTGAAATCAGAAATTGTTCCTCGGATTTGACTGATCCGGGATATAGTATAATGCTGATCAGCAGGTTCTTACCTTTTTCGCTTTCCCACCTGTTACCATGCTGACCTCTGCCGGCAGTCTGATATTCCGTATGGATGACAGTTCCTTCAGGTATATTATTCTTTTTCAGAAGCAGAGCCGCCTCCGTGTTGGTGGATGTCAGGTTTTCATAGGGAATGATATTTGATCCTATGATCATGATTTATAATAGATTAACATGTAAAAGTCGCTTTTACCGGCACATTTTCCCTTGTTGGCACTGAAATTGCAAAATAGGAGATCTGTGACAAAAATACGGATAAAAGTTCGTACTTTTGCAACTTGATAATCAACTGAAAATTTTTGATGAAGAAAAGATCCGACGGAGCTGAAGTTCTTTTAAATAGTGTGGCAAAAGGAATTTTCGAAAAAAAAGGACATGATGTTCTGAAAATTGATCTGCGAAAGCTTGAGAACAGTATAGCTGATTATTTTGTTATTTGTCATGGCACTTCAACAACACAGGTTGATTCGATTTCTGACTCTGTTGAAGATATTGTAAGAAAAACTGCAGGGGAAAAACCATTGCATATTGAGGGACTCGATAACTGCTTCTGGGTTCTTCTTGATTACGGGAATGTGGTTGTCCACATTTTCCTTAAGGAATACAGGGACTTTTACAGTCTTGAGTCGCTGTGGGCAGATGCGGAAATAGAGAAAATAGCTGATAAAAAAAGTAAGTGAAATTTATGGCTGATAAATCAAATAAAACAACACCGGACAGGAACGACAAGAATGCCAGGCAGCGTTTTAATACTAACTGGATCTTTGCGATCCTGGCTGTTGCTATAATCCTTTTTGAGATCATCTTCAGCGGCAAGTCGGTTCAGAAAGCCACTACCAGCATGATCAAGGATATGTTTGTTAATCATGATATAGAGAAGCTGATTGTGGTTAACAAGGATCAGGCTGAGATATACCTCACAAGGGATGCAATTGAATCGGGAAGATACCCTGATTTGCCTAAAACCGGAGGAGGCATAGGCTTCCAGGCACCAAAACCACAGTATACTTATAATATTGGGGATATAAGTAATTTTGAGCCGTCGATCCTGGAGATACAGAAGAATGCAGGATACGGGGAGAAAGAGACAATTTATCCTGAATATGTTACAAGGAAGAACTATTTTGCCGATGTACTGTCATGGCTTCTTTTCCCTGCTCTGCTGATCATCTTCTGGCTTTTCTTTATGAGACGCATGGCTGGCGGAGGCGCAGGAGGCGGTGGCGGTATTTTCAGTGTGGGCAAATCGAAAGCCCAGATCTTCGACAAGGAATCAAACGTAAAGATCAATTTCAGCGATGTTGCCGGTTTGGAAGAAGCAAAGACCGAAGTAATGGAGATAGTGGATTTCCTCAAGAATCCAAAGAAATATACACAGCTTGGCGGCAAGATACCAAAGGGAGCCTTACTGATCGGACCTCCGGGAACAGGTAAAACGCTCCTCGCAAAAGCTGTCGCGGGAGAAGCGAATGTGCCTTTCTTCTCAATTTCAGGTTCCGATTTTGTTGAAATGTTTGTTGGCGTGGGCGCTTCCAGGGTAAGAGATCTCTTTAAACAGGCAAAGGAAAAGGCCCCATGTATAGTATTTATCGACGAGATAGATGCAGTCGGCAGGGCAAGAGGCAAGAATGTCAACTTTGGCTCAAACGACGAACGCGAAAATACTCTTAACCAGCTTCTTACTGAAATGGATGGATTCGGCACCAATATGGGGGTGATTATCCTGGCAGCAACAAACAGAGCTGATATTCTTGACAGGGCTCTGCTGCGGGCCGGAAGGTTTGACCGCCAGATTCACGTTGAGCTGCCCGACCTTACGGAAAGAGAAGCTATTTTCAAGGTACATCTGCGCCCCATAAAACTTGTAAAAGATTTTGATATTGCATTTCTGGCTAAACAGACTCCGGGATTCTCGGGCGCAGATATAGCAAATGTATGCAACGAATCAGCTCTTATAGCAGCAAGAAAGAACAAGACTGTTGTTGAAAAACAGGATTTTCTTGATGCCATTGACAGGATAATAGGAGGTCTTGAAAGAAAGAACAAGATCATATCACCGCAGGAGAAAAGGACAATAGCATACCATGAAGCCGGTCATGCAACAGCAAGCTGGCTTCTTGAACACGCCAGTCCACTTTTAAAGGTTACGATTATACCGAGAGGGCGGGCTCTTGGAGCAGCATGGTATCTTCCTGAGGAGAGACAGATCACAACACGCGAACAGCTGCTCGATGAAATGGCTTACGCACTTGGCGGACGTGCTTCTGAAGAGCTGACCTTTGGAAAAGTTTCAACAGGCGCTCTGAGCGACCTTGAAAAGATCACAAAACAGGCATACGCTATGGTGTCATTCTTCGGGATGAGTGAAAAGGTGGGAAATGTAAGCTTTTATGATTCATCAGGGCAATCAGATTTTGGATTCACAAAACCGTACAGTGAGAAAACTGCTGAGGTAATTGACCAGGAGGTGAAGGATATTATTGATGAATCGTACAAGAGAGCAAAGGGTATACTTAAAAACAATATGAAAGGGCTTGTCGAACTTGCTGAACTGCTGCTTGAAAAAGAGGTCATTTTCAGCGAAGACCTGGAAAAGATCTTCGGAAAGAGAAAAGCAGAACTGCTGAAGGAGGCAAAAGAAGAGAAGGAAGCTAAAGAAGTTAAGGAAAAGAAGAAGAAGAAACCAAAATATAAGGAATAAACAAACCGATTCAGCTTGAATAATTTCTTCAGAAGGACTATAACCGGCGCTTGGATAGTGATATTTATACTGGGTGGATTCTGGCTTCACCCGGTTTCTTTTTTCATTACCGGCCTGGTGGTGCTTGCCGGATGCCAGTATGAGTATTATCTGATGATAAAGGATACAGGCATCAGGACGCAGATGATCCCCGGGATGATTACAGGAGCTGCAGCCTACATTATTTCCACACTGACAGCTGCAGGAAAGATACCGATGAAATATCTTCTTGTCATCCTGCCTTTGATAATAATAATTATGGTGATCGAACTTTACAGAAGAGAAGAAAAACCTTTTGATTCGCTTGCCCATACACTCTTCTCACTGCTTTATACCGCACTGCCTTTCTCATTGTTTCCATTTGCAGCATTTGGACATGCCGGTCTTGATTCTTTGCTTCCCCATGGACCGGAACCGTTCTCTCCGGGGATAATCATTGGATTCTTTATACTTCTGTGGACCAATGACACGGGAGCTTATCTGACAGGTGTTTCATTCGGTCGTCACCGGCTGATGGAAAGAATCTCACCCAAAAAATCATGGGAAGGTTTTTTCGGAGGATTGATTTTAACTGTCTTTATAGCCTGGCTTCTTTCGGGCTGGCTGGGCGTGGTCGATAAAACAGGGTGGATTATTATTGCTGTAATAATCACAATATCAGGAACATATGGTGACCTGATCGAATCAATGCTTAAGAGGAGTATCGGAGTAAAGGATTCCGGGACCATAATGCCCGGACACGGCGGATTCCTCGACCGTTTTGACAGTGCCGTAACATCCTTCCCCCTTGTATTTCTTTTTATTGCACTTTTTGGTTGATTCGCATGACTTGATTAGTTTTGTGCAAATTTTCAAAGATGGCCATTCATAAGGAAGGATATAAAATTTTAATTTATGGATTCATCATACTGCTGGTTCTTAATGTGCTGGTAAATATCTTCCTGGCTGATCAGATCCTGCTGAAATGGCTTTTCCTTGCATTCTGCCTGATATTGTATCTTTTTGTCCTCTTTTTCTTCAGGCTTCCCGTAAGAGAACTGGAGCCTGATCCGGGGCTTGTATATGCACCGGCTGACGGCAAGGTGGTTGTAATCGAGGAAGCAGAGGAAAAGGAGTATTTCAGGGATAAGCGTCTGCAGATCTCAATCTTTATGTCGCCCTTCAATATGCACAGCAACAGGTATCCGGTTTCAGGCCATATCAAATATGTCGTGTACCATCCGGGCAACTATATGGTGGCATGGCATCCCAAATCATCAGAGCAGAATGAAAGGAGCACTATAGTTATTCAGACGGAAACAGGTACCGAAATACTCATCAGGCAGATTGCAGGAGCAGTTGCCAGGAGGATAGTGACCTATGCGAAGGAGGACCAGATGGTGAGGCAGGGTGACGAACTGGGATTCATCAAATTCGGTTCAAGAGTTGATGTTTTCCTTCCTCTTGGAACTGAAATAGAGATCCCGATACTTCAGCAGGTAAAGGCAAATAAAAGCATTATTGCCAGGATCTGAAAAATCACGGATTATGAAAAAAAACGACGACAGAATCATCGATATTACAGATGACCTAAAATGGATCGGCATCCTTGATTATGATATCAAAACGTTTGATATTGTAATGACCACAGAATATGGGACAACATATAATTCTTACTTCCTGAATGCTGAAAAGAAAGCGCTCATTGAGGTTGCAAAGGAGAAATTCAAGGATACTTATTTCAAAAAGCTGAGATCAGTTACTGATCCTGCTGAGATCAGCTATATTATTCTGGATCATACTGAACCTGACCATTCGGGCAGTCTTAAGCTTCTTCTTGAACTGGCACCCTCGGCGACAGTAGTAGGCAGCGGGAATGCAATCAGATACCTGGAAGATATTGTAAATGTACCTTTCAGGTCTATGGTTGTAAAAGATGGCGACACTCTCGACCTTGGCAACAAAACACTTCAGTTCATCGCAGCGCCCAACCTTCACTGGCCTGATTCGGTCTATACATACCTTGTTGAGGAGAAGGTGCTCTTTACCTGTGATTCTTTCGGAGCCCATTACTGCTCCTTTGAGATGACGGATGATCTTAACAAGGATTATCTTGATGCTTTCAAATACTATTTTGATGTAATCCTGAAACCTTTCAGCAGGTTCATGGTAAGGGCCATTGACAGGATCAGGCCTCTTGATATCAACTGTATTTGTCCAGGTCATGGCCCTGTACTCAGACAAAACAGGAAAACAATTGTGGATCTCACTGAAAAATATGCCAGGGAATATATTGATATAACCACATCAAAAGCAAAAAGACATATCCTTATTGCATATGTTTCAGCTTATGGGTTTACAAAAGAAGCTGCCGGGCATATTGCTTCAGGGATCAGGGAAATATCCGATTTTTGTATAGATATAGTTGATATTGAGAATATTGACTTGGGCGAACTGGATACTAAAATTACTGCAAATGATGCAATCCTTATTGGTTCTCCCACCATAAACCAGAATACTCTGCTCCCGGTTTATAAAATGTTTGCCCTGATAAATCCCATAAGGGATAAAGGCAAGCTTGCCGGAGCATTCGGATCCTATGGCTGGAGCGGAGAAGCTCCCGGGATAATTCTTGAGACTTTGAAAAATCTGAAGCTGAAAGTTTTTGAAGAAAGCGCTTCATTTAAATTCAGGCCTTCAGGATCAAAGGAGGAAGCCCTGAAGGAATACGGGCGGAAGTTTGGAGCTAAATTTGAAGAAGAATGTGCACTAAAAGAAAGAGGCTGAAAAATCACAGCCTCTTTTTTTTAACCAATCCTGAACCACGTCATGAAATCTTGATCTGCCTGGTTATCTTGCTCTTTTCTTCTTCCATTTTAGGAAGCTCGATGTTCAGGATACCATCCTTATAATTTGCTCCGATCTTTTCCCTGTTTACATTTTCAGGAATATAAAAGCTTCTGCAGAAAGATGAGTAGCTGAACTCTTTTCTCTTATAACCGTCTTTTTCTTCTTCTGTCTCGTTTTTCGATTCAGATGAGATTGTAAGAACATCCTCATTGATGTCGATCTTCAGATCCTTCTTGTCCATGCCTGGAACAGCAAGTTCAAGAATAAAGTTCTTTTCGTTTTCCTTGATATTAACTGCCGGCATTGAGCTGGATCTGTTGGTTAATACAGGGAAAAAATCATCATCAAAAAGATTTGACAGAAACGGGCTGAAAGTTCTTTTTGTAATTGTTGGTAACATAGCTTTGTCCTCCATTATTTTTAGTTTAACATATTCGCTTTTTATACTCTCATATGGTCAACTTCTGTTCCAAATCAAGAAACATGTCAATATGGCAGTATTCATGAAAAAATGGCAGACAAAATGGCAGTTGTATAATTACAAAAAATTAGATTAGGTTTGTAAAAGGAACGTCTGTGATATGAAGACCACATTTAGAAACATCCTGATTTTTTTAGCAATCATACTTCTGATTGCAGGCGCGTGGTTCTTCCGGAATATAGTCGCTTATATACTTATTTCGGGTGTTTTATCGATTATAGGACGTCCCCTCGTTGACCTTTTTTGCAGGATCCATATAAAAAAATGGCATTTCCCAAGGAGTCTGGGTGCTCTGATCACGCTGCTTATCATCTGGGGAGTGATTGTTCTGTTTTTTATAATTTTCGTTCCTCTCGTCACAAAACAGATAAACTATTTTTCATCAATTGACAGCGAAAAGATAGTACAGCTCGTCGATACCCCGATAAGTAAAATAGAGAATGTACTGAAGTCATTCAACTCAAAGATAACTGAGGAATTATCATTAAAAGATTACTTTACGGGTAAAGTTTCTGAGGTTCTGAATATCAATATGATACAGAATTTCCTGGGATCTCTGATCAGCATGATGGGAAACCTTATCGTAGCAGTTTTTGCTATTTCCTTTATTACATTCTTTTTTCTGAAGGACCAGCAACTGTTTTTTGAATCAATACTGATGTGGGTTCCTGACAAATACACAGAGAATTTCACCAGAGCCCTTTATTCAATAAAGAACCTTCTTACCAGGTATTTTATAGGCGTTCTAATCCAATGTACGGGTATTATGATAATGGTCGATATCGGAATGACGATCGCAGGTATCGATTTTCAGCAAGCCCTGGTAATGGGACTTATCCTTGGAATCCTGAATATAATACCCTACGTCGGACCATGGATCGGCCTTTTTATTGCCATAATTATGGGTGTGGCATCTCATATTGACCAGGATTTTTCAACAGTGGTTATGCCGCTTGTTTACTACATGATCCTTGTCGAAGTTATTATACACGCAATTGACAATGTAGTTAACCAGCCGCTTATTTTTTCAAACAGTGTAAAGGCGCACCCTCTTGAGATCTTTATAGTGATTCTGGCAGCAGGATTTGCCGCAGGCATTCCCGGGATGATCCTTGGAATTCCCACATATACAGTCATCAGGGTGTTTGCCAGGGAGTTCTTCAACAACTTCAAACCTGTGCAGAAACTGACTTCGGGTCTCTCACCTGAAAACATGGGGAAGCATAAAAAACGAGAAGAATCCTGATCCTGAATGAAGAATCCCCTCCTTGCGTCTGCAGCTAAAGTATTCCATTTCTACTACGACGGATTCAGAAATATGTCGTTGTGGGGGAAGAAGCTATGGATCATAATACTCATTAAACTCTTCTTAATCTTCATTATTCTGAAAGTGTTCTTTTTCCCTGATCTTCTGAAAAGAGGATATGATACCGATGAGCAGCGAAGTGAATATGTTCTTGATCAACTAACCAAATCATCTGAGACAAATGATTGAAAATGCAGATATTGTTCTTACAGACTGGTCGAGAGCCCAGTTTGCCCTTACCGCGATGTATCATTGGATCTTTGTTCCCCTTACCCTGGGTTTGTCGTTTATAATTGCCATAATGGAGACGATCTTTGTCCGCACAGGGAACGGGGAGTGGAAAAGAATGACAAAGTTCTGGATGACTCTTTTTGGAATAAATTTCGCAATCGGAGTGGCCACCGGAATAATCCTGGAATTTGAGTTTGGGACAAACTGGTCAAATTATTCATGGTTTGTCGGGGATATCTTTGGGGCTCCCCTTGCAATTGAAGGTATCCTGGCATTCTTCCTTGAGTCAACATTTATTGCAGTGATGTTTTTCGGGTGGAACAAGGTGAGCAGGAAATTTCACCTGGCTTCTTCCTGGCTTGTCGCTTTAGGAGCTAACCTGTCTGCACTTTGGATCCTTGTTGCCAATGCCTGGATGCAGAATCCTGTGGGAATGGCATTCAATCCTGATACAGCCCGCAATGAGATGACAAATTTCTGGGCGGTACTGTTCAATCCGGTTGCAGTGGATAAATTTCTGCATACTATCTCATCAGGATTTCTGCTTGCTTCATTGTTCGTTCTGGGAATAAGCTCATGGTTCCTGCTTAAAAAACGGGAGGAATGGCTGGCAAAAAGGAGCATGCTTATCGCCGGAATATTCGGTCTGTTCTCGTCCCTGCTGGTAATCTTCACCGGTGATACCTCCGCAAGAACCCTCGCTGAGGTTCAGCCTGTTAAGTTCGCCGCTTTTGAAGCACATTACAACGGAAAACGAAATGCCGGACTCGTAGCTCTTGGTTTCCTTAAAAACTCTGAAAAGGAATCAGGAGCTCCTGAAGAAAAAGATTTTGCATTCCGTATTGAAATACCGGGATTGCTTTCATTAATGACCGGAGGCAGCAGGGAAGCATTCGTTCCGGGAATTAATGATCTCGTATATGGACTTCCCGACAGTTCAATCCTTGCTGTGGCTGAAAAGATGAAAAGAGGAAAGGTTGCCATGAACCTTCTGAATCAGTACAAGGAAGCCAAAAGGCAAAATGACCTGGTTAAGGCAGAGACCATAAGGAATACTTTTCAGGAAAAGAATTTCGTGAACGATTATTTCAGGTATTTCGGGTATGCTTTCCTTGACAAACCGGAAGATGTTGTTCCGAATGTACCTGTGGCATTCTACACATTCCACCTTATGGTAATGCTTGGATTCCTTTTTATTCTTATCATCTGTATTGCACTTTACCTGCTATGGAAAGGAACTATAACGAAAAACAGATGGTTTCTCCGGGCTGCATTGTTTTCAATTCCGCTGGCATATATTGCAAGTGAATCGGGCTGGGTGCTTGCTGAAATGGGACGGCAGCCCTGGATAATACAGGACCTTATGCCGGTTTCAGCGGCAGTATCACAGATAAGTCCGGGTGCGGTTATGACCACTTTTATCCTTTTTGCAGTGCTTTTCACAGCACTCCTCATAGCCGAGATTTCAATAATGATCCGCCAGATCAAAACAGGACCAAAAAGTCAGGAGGCACAATTATGACAACAATGATATCATATCTTTTTCTGCAATCTTACTGGTGGGTGATAGTCTCGCTTCTGGGAAGCCTTCTGGTGTTCCTGATGTTTGTCCAGGGTGGTCAGTCAATGATATTCTCGCTTCCTG
The DNA here is from genome assembly GCA_964525415.1 of uncultured Rikenellaceae bacterium. GTDB lineage: Bacteria > Bacteroidota > Bacteroidia > Bacteroidales > VadinHA17 > LD21. The sequence continues at coordinate 18,212 of CAZGGZ010000037.1, forward strand.
GCAGCGAAATGCATAAAACAATGTTAGTAAATGCATTGGGCAGAAAATGGGAATTCACTTTTACAACACTGGTGACATTCGGAGGTGCATTCTTTGCAGCTTTCCCTCTCTTTTATGCAACAAGCTTCGGAGGAGCATATTGGGTCTGGATCGCAATTCTTTTCAGCTTCATCGTACAGGCAATCGCATACGAATTCAGATCTAAACCGGCTAATGTTCTTGGCAAGAAGACATTCGATATTTTCCTCCTTATTAACGGAGCACTTGGACCTTTCCTTATCGGAACTGCAGTAGGTACATTCTTCACCGGCTCTCAATTCAGCCTGAATGACATGAATAATGTTCAATGGGCTAACGGATGGCATGGTCTGGAGGCTCTTTTAAATGGAAGAAATATTGCTCTTGGACTGGCAGTTTTGTTCCTGGCAAGAGTCAATGGCTTATTGTACATAATCAATTCAGTGGATGACTCCGACCTTACTGCAAGGTCAGTTAAAAAACTGATAATTAATTCAGTATCATTCCTTGTATTCTTCCTTTTCTTTCTTTTTACGCTGCTGTTATCCGAAGGGTATGCAGCAGATAAAGAAACAGGTCAGGTAGTAATGGAAAAATACAAATACCTCCATAATTTAATTCAGATGCCTGCGGTACTTATTCTGTTCCTTGCAGGAGTTTTAGTGGTTCTCTATGGAATCGGGATCACAATTTCCAGGAACAGCCGGAAAGGGATCTGGTTCGCGGGTGCAGGAACTGTTCTTGCTGTATTTTCTCTCTTCATGGTCGCAGGATTCAACGGCACATCTTTTTATCCTTCTTCTTACGATCTGCCGAGCTCACTTACAATATACAAAGCTTCGTCAAGCCAGTTTACTCTCAAGACCATGATGTATGTCTCGTTCATTATCCCTTTTGTTGTTGCATACATATGGTATGCATGGAAATCAATAAACAGGAAAAGAATTACGGCGGATGAAATGAAAGAGGAAGGACATGTGTATTAATGGCTACCGGCGACCGGCTTCAGGTAGTAATGACAATCAGACAAAAACCCTCCTATCTGAATAGCAGAGAGATAAGGGAAATGACAATATATAATGGTATTATGAGGACTGCTCCGGCAAAACCAAATATTACAAGGACTGCAATTACGAGCGCTGCAAGGATATACCTTTCCTCATTTCCTTTCAGCTTCAGGTTTTTGAACTTCAGCGAAAACATCGGAATACGTGTCACCATAAGCAGTGAAAGGATCAATGTGATTGAGATTAATGCAACTGATGAACCGGCAAGACTCTCTATCCAGGCTGAACCGGAATAATTCTTCGCAATTACAATCCCGACAACTGCAAGTGCGTTAGCTGGTGTTGCAAGACCTTTGAACGAAGCAGCCTGTGTGTCATCAATATTGAATTTTGCCAGGCGCAGGCCGGCACAAACAGGCATGATAACCGGTGAAAGCAGTACTAAAACCTGTAAAACTCCTTCAGCATTTCTTATCACAGGAGCTGATAGTGAGAGAGATGCTCCAAGAAGCTGATATATCAGTACTGCAGGGGCAACACCAAAGCTGACAATATCAGCAAGGGAATCAAGTTCTTTTCCTATACTGGAATATGCATTTAGCAGCCTTGCAGTTAATCCGTCCAGGAAGTCGAAAATCATTGCTGCAAGAATGAACCATGAAGCTGTTTCAAGATCACCGTCCAGGGCATAAATTATGGAAATAAAACCGGCGGCAATATTAAGGGAAGTAATAAAATTGGGGAGGTGCTTCATCCTGATAAATAATTATTCAAGAGGTGGGTAAAATTAAGATAAATTTCAGTAATAATGCCATTTTGGTTAAATTTGGCTCCACATATAATCTGCCCATGGATGATTTCAACGGCATAAAGATCGCAGTTGATTTTGACGGAACAATCGTGGAACACCAGTACCCGGAAATCGGCAAGGAGAAACTCTTCGCTTTCCAGACATTGAAGGAGCTTGAAAAGAAGGGCGCCAGAATTATCCTGTGGACATTCAGGACAGGCAAGGAGCTTGAAGATGCCGTCAGCTTCTGCAGGCAGAACGGTATTGAATTTTATGCAGTAAATAAGAATTATCCCGAGGAGGTGCAGGATGAGACTGTGAGCAGGAAGATTGATGCGGACATTTATATTGATGATAAGAATATCGGAGGATTCCCGGGATGGAGCGAAGTATGGCAGATGTTTTATCCTTTTGAGATTCAGCAAAAAGAAGCTGAAAAAAGGATCACTTCAGCACGAAAAAATATTTTCAGACGTTTATTCGCAAGGAAAAAGAGGACAGATGAGAACTAATTACCTGAGGTACATACTTTCCGTATTTATACTGCTTTCAGTAACATGGATAATTTCATGTTCTGGCAAACCGGGGAATACAGCCGGAGATATTAAGGATCCGGATATAAAAACCGAAGAGGTTTCCCCGGCAAACTTAATAACACTGAAACTGCCTGCAGAGAATACCGAATTCAGGCTGGGCGAAACTGTCAGGATTGTCATGGAACAGGACAGAAGGGGAGAACCTCCCGATTCGATACTTATCTTCTTTGATGGTAAACCGGTTACCTCACTTGGAGCAGGATCATGGGAATACACGATACCTGCAACATTTACGGCAGGCACAGGAAGGAAATCACTGAAAGTATCAGCATTCAGGAACGGCAAACCAAGGACAACCATCACAAGATTCATGATTGTCCTGTCGGATGTCATCCCCGGAAGGAATGGTTACCTGGTAATTAATTCCTATCCGCACGACAGGGAAGCATTTACGCAGGGACTGTTCTATGATAATGGTGTTTTGTATGAAGGAACCGGTCAGGAATCCGGCTCAAGCCTGAGGGAGGTGGAACTGAATACAGGTAAGGTACTTCGTCAGCTGAACCTTGAACCTCCTCTTTTTGGTGAAGGCATAACCCTGTTTAAAGACAGGATATACCAGGTTACCTGGAGGTCAAAAGTCGGTTTTGTCTATGATAAGACTACTTTCAGCCAGATTAATAAAATCTATTATCAGACGGAAGGCTGGGGTTTGACAACAATAAAGGATCAGATTGTTATGAGTGATGGGTCCAATGTTTTGTATTTTATTGAACCTGAAATGTTTACTGTTGTATCCCGGCTGGAGGTTTATGATAACGAGAAGAAGGCAGATCAGCTTAACGAGCTTGAATATATCAATGGCGAGATATGGGCAAACATGTGGATGACCGACCTGATTGCCAGAATTGATCCGGTATCCGGTAAGGTAATTGCTTATATAGATCTTAAGGGTATACTGAAAGATCCTGATACCAGTACAGGCACGGATGTGCTGAACGGCATTGCCTGGGACAAAGCAGGGAACAGGATATTTGTAACAGGCAAAAACTGGCCGAAACTGTTTGAGATTAAGCTCACTGAATGATCCTGGTGCCGTAGACAATATTTATTGCAGCAGGAATAATGCTGAATTCAGCCGGTGTGTGGCCAAGTGATTCTCCGTCAGCCTCGAGATAAAGCAGAGACTCAGATTCAACACGAAGATTATTTGAACGGTATCCGTCAATTTTCGGATGACTTAGTATAGTGCCGTCATACAGCAGCTTCAGGCTTTTTATTATTTCAATTCTGCCCATCTCCCTGATCACTGTAATATCCAGCAACCCGTCATCAGGCAGGGCATCAGGAGTCTGCCGCATTCCTCCTCCGCAATACCTTCCATTGCCGACATTAATGGAAAATACATTGCTCGTTTTCTTTACGCCGTCAATTATAACATCCGTTTTTATGTTTTTATACGAGAGAAGGCTTGACAGAAGGTTATAGAAATAGACTGCCTGGCTGCTTCTGCCTCTGTCTTTCTGCTTGTTTGTCTTCTTAACGACAAGAGATTCAAATCCAAGTCCTGCAATATTGATAAAATATCTCTTATGCTGTTCGCTGCCTGAATGAAATGTAACCACACCGATATCGTGGAGCATGAGCTTATTTTCCTTTATCACGTTTACGGCTCCTTCATACACCAGTGGGATTCCGAACATCCGTCCCCAGTCGTTCCCGGTTCCTACCGGCATCATTCCTACGGTAATCTCTTTTGGGGAACAATATTCCTGGGTAAAAACACCGTTTACAACCTCATTCAGGGTTCCGTCGCCGCCAACCGAGATGATTTTCCGGAAGCCGGTATTTATGGCCTTTCTGGCAGAATCGATAGCGTGGCCTTTTTTCTGGGTGAATTGCGAATAGACAGGAATATTTTCCTTTTCGAACAGACCCGAAATCCTGTCCCAGTCTCTCTTGCCCTTACCGTTTCCAGCGTTTGGATTTACAATAGCGTACCATTCCTTCAATACGGGATTTTCTGACATATAAAATCAGGTTTTATGTACAGCAAAGATGTAAATAAAACCAGTAAGCTTATGTTAATAAGATGTTGAAAACCACAAAAAAATTGTTTACAATTACGTCTTTACGTTCCGGAGGCTGTGGAGCTATAAATAGTAAATTTGAAGCTCAAAACAAAACCTAAAAATATAAAAGGATTCAGATGGGAAGGATAATAGCGATAGCTAATCAGAAGGGCGGAGTTGGGAAAACGACAACTGCAATAAACCTTGCAGCCAGTCTTGCAGCTCTTGAGAAAAAAGTACTTATTGTGGATGCGGACCCGCAGGCAAATGCAACCTCCGGAATAGGAGTTGATACCAGGAAAATAGCAAGCACTATTTATGATTGTCTTATCGACGGTAAAGAGCCCGGTGAGACAATTATGGGATGTGAGGTGGAGAATCTTTCACTGATACCTTCAAATATTGACCTTGTTGGCGCTGAGATTGAAATGCTCGACAGGCCGGGCAGGGAGAAAATCCTGAAAAATGTCATTGAAAAGATTAAAAACAATTATGAATACATTTTAATTGACTGTTCTCCTTCCCTGGGACTTCTCACAGTTAATGCACTTACTGCTGCAAATTCAGTAATCATACCGGTTCAGTGTGAATACTTTGCTCTTGAAGGACTGGGCAAGCTGCTGAATACCATAAAGATAATACAGAATAACCTCAATACCGAACTCGAAATTGAAGGTTTTCTCCTTACAATGTACGATTCCAGGTTAAGGTTATCGAACCAGGTTGCTGAAGAGGTTAACAAGCATTTCCAGCAGATGGTCTTCAGGACAATCATCCAGAGGAATGTCAAACTCTCGGAAGCTCCAAGCTTTGGACAACCGGCAATATTATACGATGCTGATTCAAGAGGAACAGTAAACTATCTTAATCTTGCCCGGGAGCTTATAGAGAAACAGGAAGCCAGGCTGAAAACAGCATAGAGAAAGGAACGATCATGACACAGAAAAATGCATTGGGAAGGGGCCTTGGAGCTTTGATTGAAGGCGTTGAAAAGGAGGTTCTTGAGAAAAAAGTTGAAGTGAACCAGGATATTTCTGTTGATGCGATTGACAGCAATCCGTTTCAGCCCAGAACCAGCTTTGATGAACAGTCACTTGAGGAGCTTGCCACGTCAATAAAGAAGCTTGGAATAGTTCAGCCTCTTACAGTAAGGGAAACAGGCAGCGGACGGTACCAGCTGATAGCGGGTGAGCGGCGCCTGAGGGCAGCAAAAAGGGCAGGACTGACGCGCGTTCCTGCTTATATAAGAACAGCTGATGACCAGGCAATGCTTGAGCTGGCCCTTGTGGAGAATATCCAGCGTGAGGATCTTGATGCAATTGAAGTAGCCATCAGTTTCCAGCGTCTTATTGAGGAATGCAAACTCACACAGGAAGAATTAAGCGAAAGAGTTGGCAAGCAGAGATCAACAGTAGCCAATTATCTGAGGCTTCTGAAACTGCCTGCGGAAATACAGCTTGGAATAAGGAACAAACAGCTTATGATGGGTCATGCAAGAACCCTTGTCAATATTGAGGATCCCAAAAAGCAGATCAGCATTTATTATAAGATTGTTGACGGGGAACTGTCAGTAAGACAGGCTGAAGACCTTGTAAGACAGCTTCAGTCAGAAAAGCTGAAAGACCCTGCAAAGATTGAGAGAAAGCAAAAGCTGAATGAAGATTTTTCAAGACTCTCCGACCATCTTTCAAATATATTTGCTGCCAAAGTGAACTTCAGGATAAATGAACAGGGAAAGGGTAAAATCGTTATCCCGTTTGAGAACCCTGAAGAGATGGAACGCATTTTAGGCGTATTTGACCGGCTGAACTCCTGAAAATAATTATCTTTGTCGCGCCGTTTTATTGAGTCCGGAGTATTTCCCGGCGCATATTTATTTTGAAGGCGTATCAGAAAATAACAATTCTAATGTCTGTGATGTTGCTTTGTTTTCAGCAATACAACACAGCACAGGATTCTTTGTCAGTTAAGTCTGAAAAAAAACATGCAAAATCAGAATTCACCGCTGATCCGCAGAGAGCGACTATGCTTGCACTCACTTTTCCGGGATTCGGGCAGATATACAACAGGAAGTTCTGGAAAGTGCCTTTTGTCTACGCCGGTTTCGGAGGACTGGTCTATGCTATCGGATATAACTCATCGCAGTATACAAAATTTATGAAAGCATACCAGGATTTTACCGATGTTATACCGGAGACCGATTCTTACCTGGAGATCCTGATATTTGCTGATCCTAAAACATATGATCCTGTTCTGTACCCGGAAACTTATAATGCATCGTACTATGCACAATATAAGGAAGCTATGCTAAACCGTATCGATTACAATAAGAAATACCGTGACCTGTCGTATATCGGCATCGCTTTATGGTATATTGTCACTGTTCTTGATGCAAATGTTGATGCGAGCCTTTTCAATTATGATATAAGCGATAACCTTGATCTTGTTATAGCACCTGTGCAAATTCCGGCATCAGGCACTGGTGTTGGAGTTAATATAAGCATGCTGTTGTCGTTCTAAAAAGACCTGAATAATGAGATTTAAAACATTAACAATAGTTGCGTTCCTGAGCATTCTGAGTTTAAAAGCCTTTCCGGCTTCTGATACAATTATCATTAAATCAGATATAAATTCTGAAAAAATATCTGCCGATCTCGATAGCCTTGTAAACAGCTGGTATGTAAGAATGGCACTTCTGAACAATCCTGATATCTTCTTTTATGATACAGCAGGAGTTCAATATCCTGATTCAGTGTATGTTGGCAGACTGAACAAAATAAATTCAATTATTAAGCTCCGGTATAACAGCATTATCAGGAACCATATCCATGTCTATACAATCAAGCAAAGAGACAAGTTCAGCGCAGTTCTCGGATTAAAGGATTATTACTTCCCGATGATCGAGGATATATTTGATTCATACGGCCTTCCTGCAGAACTTAAATATATGGCTGTGATTGAATCAGCTCTCAATCCGAATGCTGTCTCAAGGGCAGGGGCAACCGGTCTCTGGCAGTTCATGTACAGCACGGGCCGTTTTTACGGACTGACAATAAATTCAGTTGTTGATGAACGCAGGGATCCTGTAAAATCGACTCATGCAGCCGCCAAATATTTAAAGGACCTTTACAATATCTACAACGACTGGCTCCTTGTAATAGCTGCATATAACTGCGGACCGGGTAATGTAAATAAAGCAATCCGCCGGTCGGGAAACAAGAAAGATTACTGGGAGATATTCTACAGGCTTCCGAGGGAAACAAGAGGCTATATTCCGGGTTATGTTGCAGCGACTTATGCTATTAATTACTACGCGGAACATAATATCAGGCCTTTACCGCTCAATATACCGGTTGCCACTGATACAATCATGATAAGCAAGGATATCCATCTTGCCCAGATATCTGAAGTTATGAAAATACCTTATGGTGAGCTTCGTGCGCTGAATCCGCAGTACAGGACCGGGCTGGTTCCGGGTTCATCCAAACCACTTGCGCTGACATTGCCTATGAACCACCTGGGCGATTTCATTGATCTTAATGATACGATAAGAAGCTATAAGCCTGATGTTTATCTCAACAGTTCAACCATGATTGCTGATCCTTCAAGGTCGACATATATGCCGGCTGACATCAAAGGGAAGGCCAGACTTGTATATACAGTCAGGGAGGGAGATAACCTGGGATTTATATCAGAATGGTATCATGTGGGATTGTCAGAGTTAAGATACTGGAATAACATTTACCGCAATACCATTTATATAGGGCAGAAGCTTGTGGTTTATGTTGATCCTTCAAAATCGGAATATTATTCAAAAGTCAGTTCAATGACTTTTACCGAAAAGCAGGCGATGAACGGTAAAACTGTTCCAGCAAATACAACAACAGCCACTGGTTCAGTATCGACAGGAATTGACGGTGATTATATTACCTATACAGTGCGTTCAGGAGATACCATCTGGGATATTGTAAAGCTGTTTGACAACGTTACGACAAGCGATGTGCTTACCCTGAATAATATCAGCAATCCTGATAAAATACAGGTCGGACAGAAACTTAAGATCAAGAAGAAGAGCTGATCCCTGAGTGAGATATGCGCCCTTTCAGGTCGTTCTTATTATTGTTTTTCACCATGGCCTTTCTCTCAGGTCTGTTTTATATTTTCCGTGAACAGACTCCCGGATCTGTTCCGGATACTGAAGAAAGCCCTCCTGACACAACTTTATCTGATGAGCCTGCACCGGCAGATCCGCTTGCACCATTCCTCGATTCGCTGACTGAAGGAAAAGGGCAGGTAAGGATAATGTATTACGGTGATTCACAGATTGAAGGCGACCGGGTAACATCTCACCTCCGTCAGTTGCTGCGTTGCGGAAGGGGAGGAACAGGTTCGGGATTATTCCTCCCGTCAATGCCTGTGATGTACACAAAATCGATATGGCTCAGATCATCTTCAAACTGGGAGAGGTATAATTCTGTTTCGTACAGGAACGGAGAATTGACCCATAACCGGCTGGGACCATTATTAACCATCTGCCGTTACCTGCCGGAAGGAATGACTGCACCCGACCCGGTAAAGGCAGATGTCAGGATCCGCCCCTCGGTTTTTGCAGACGGCACCACAGCGGAATTTGAAATAATACGGCTCATTTACAGCAATTCCCGGGGAGAAGAGAGAGTTATTATTAGCGCCAATGACAATCAGGTATTTGAGGGTTTGCTGGAAAGCGGCCAGGGAGTGAAAGAAATAAGGGCAAACCTTAACGGGGCGGATGATATCCTTATAGAATTTGAAGGGACGACCAGTCCTGATATTCTGGGTATAAGTATTGAAAGCAAAGAAGGAATTATTGTTGACAACATACCAAGGAGGGGCAGTGCAGGACTCGAATTTACTCTTGTAAACAGGGATAACCTGAAGGAATCGTTCATCATTCTTTCACCTGATCTGATAGTTCTTCAATATGGTTTGAACATAGTCAGGAATGTACGGAAAGAGTATGGATTTTATAAGCAGGGATTGTTCAGGCAGCTTATGCTATTGAAAGATGTTGCCCCGGGAACCCCGGTGCTGGTCATTGGCGTCACCGATATGGCTGAAGCTGAGGGCGACAGCATAGCATCATACAGCAATATTCCTGCAATAATAAATGCACAGAAAGAAGCTGCTTACGAAGCAGGAGCTGCCTTCTGGGATCCGTATGAGGCTATGGGGGGTCGTTCATCAATAATTAAATGGGCTGAAAAAAGACCTCCGCTGGCGCAAACCGATTATGTCCATTTTACCTATCCCGGAGCTGATACGCTTTCGCAGATGCTCGTTGAAGCGATGTTCAAATCAGACGCACAGGATACTATATATTATTTTGCGGAAGCTGATTCACTTCCGCTACAGGATATGCTTCAGGAAATAGAGCAGGCAGAGATATCAGAGGAAGAGAATCAGGCAGAAGCTCTTTTTAAGGAGATATTCAGGTATGATAAAAACAAGCCGTTCATATTTACCGCGCCTGTTTTCTGGATCTTCTTCCTTATCATACTGGCCGGATACTCCCTGATTTACAAAAAACTGTTTCTCAGGCACTTCTATCTACTACTTGTCAGCCTTTTCTTTTATTACAAATCAGGTGGCTTTTTCCTCTTCCTCCTGATATTCGTAACTATTATTGATTATACATGTGGTCTTCTGATATTTAAGTCAGACAGAAAATCTTTTAAAAGACTTTTTATTCTTATAAGCATATTATCAAACCTTGGTATACTGGCATATTTCAAGTATACAGGATTCCTGGTCGATTCAGTGAATGATTTATTTGGTACGAACTTACAGGTTCACGATTTCCTGGCTTCATTTTCAAATGCTTACCTCGGCACCTCCTTTGATATCAGCAATATTATACTGCCTGTTGGAATATCTTTTTTCACATTCCAGTCACTTAGTTACACATTTGATGTTTTCAGAGGCAGGCTGGAACCTGTAAAAAATATTGCTGATTTTGGATTTTATGTTTCGTTTTTCCCCCAGCTCGTTGCCGGACCTATTGTAAGAGCTTCTGAATTCATACCGCAGTTATATAAGGAATTCAGCCTGTCGAAAAGAGAATTCAGCCACGCATTGTTCCTTATTTCAAAGGGGCTCATAAAAAAGATAGTGATCTCGGATTTCATAGCAGTAAATTTTGTTGACCGGGTGTTTGATATGCCTTCCCTTTATTCAGGTTTTGAGAACCTTATGGCAGTTTACGGGTATGGCCTCCAGATATATTGTGATTTTTCGGGGTATACCGATATAGCTATCGGACTGGCATTGATAATGGGTTTCAGACTTCCGGTAAATTTCAACTCACCTTACAAAGCTGCCGGAATAAGTGATTTCTGGAAGAGGTGGCACATCTCGCTTTCAAGATGGCTGAAGGATTACCTTTATATTCCGCTTGGCGGGAACCGGAAAGGGAAGGTCAGAACAGGAATTAACCTGATGATCACGATGCTGCTTGGAGGATTATGGCACGGAGCCAGCCTTCGGTTTATTGTCTGGGGCGGACTTCATGGTATAGGCCTGGTAATCAACAGGATATGGAATTCAATTTTTGGAGACCGGATTACTCAAAACCGTTTCGGAAGAGTCCTGGCAGTATTCATAACGTTTAATTTTGTCAGCTTCTGCTGGATATTTTTCAGAGCGCAGGATATGGAAAGTGCCAGGCTGATGCTCACCCAGATAGCTGAGAATTTCTCTCCGGGATCATATATGTCGGTCGTGCCGGCATATGCAGATGTTTTTCTGCTGATGATTGCCGGGTATTTTATTCATTTTCTGCCTGAAAGGGTAAAGGAATCATACAGGGGGCTGTTCATCAAGATGCCTCTGATTCTACAGATCATTGCCGTTATGCTGGTGGTAATACTCCTCTGGCAGATGAGGACAACGGAAATAATACCATTTATTTATTTCAGGTTCTGAAACTACACGTACTCACCCCCAATACTTCACTCCGCTCAGTATTTGCCCCCTCTCTGCTAAAGCACTACCCTTTATACACATATATGTTAATACTTTGCTATTAAGAAGGGGATT
>CAZGGZ010000038.1:0-29331 GCA_964525415.1 uncultured Rikenellaceae bacterium
GAAGAAACGGCGACAGGAAGAAGAAGGATGGGGTGAGGGCGGGAGGGCGGGAAGGGGAGAAAAACTGTTGCAGGTTGCAGGTTCCATGTTACACGTTAAATAACTTGCAACCCGGAACCTGCAACACGGAATATCATTCAATTATCACTTTCCTCGTTACGATGTAATCCTCTATCTTCAGGTTAATTATATAGATTCCACCCGGCTGGCTGCTAAGATCAATCTCAGTCAAGAAATGTTCTGATGTTTTTTCCGTCCTGATGTTACTGATCTCTTTGCCCTGTTCGGTGATGATACTCATATCAAGGTTGCCAAAGAGATCGTTCTCCATTTCAATTGTTATTAATCCGGTCGTTGGATTCGGATATACCTGTATGCTCGCTGAAAGATCCCGATCCTCTCCAACAAGAAATTCCCAGGGAATATAGAAGTTGGTCATCTGTGATTTGGCGAGCGGTATTGTTATATCATCACTCATGGTATAACATTCATTCTGATTGCCTACTGCTACCTTGTATGTGCCCGGGGTTTTGTTCGCCACGTAAATATATCTTGTCGCCCCCTGTATCTGTTCACCATTGCGATACCACTGGTACCGGTCCGCCGTGTTGCTGCTCGCTGCCATATACCATACTACCGGACCCCTGACATAGACTACCGGCTTCTCCGGTGCATCCGGCAGAGTTATAATTTTTGCATCCGATTCACTTGTGCATCCTCCTAATTCCGCTCTTATCTTATAGGTGCCTTTCTCATAAAACTCGATATACTTAAGTGTATCATTGTACTGAAGCTCTCCGTTCTTTATCCATGTGTACCTGTAATCCGGTGCTGTATTACTGACACTTAATCTGATCGGATTCTTACCCGGACATACCCCTTCTGTGTAATTCATCGATGTTATAACCGGCCTGGCAGGTGTGGGTTTTACCGTTACCTCAACAGGTGATGTCCAGGATATGCATCCGTGTATATCTATAACTTCAAGCTGGTATGTTCCTGATGTGCCTGCTACATAGCTGTTTGAAGTTGCTCCGGAAATAAGCCCGATTTGATTTCGCCAGTTGTATGTATTATCCGGTGATGAAGTCACATCTATTGTGACTTTTCCTCCCTCACAGAAATTTGTATTTCCGCTCAGGCTTACTGTCGGGATGGCAGGATTTGGATTCACAATAACACTAACAACATTTGCAGAATTCGCAGAACAGGTCGTTGTATTAATTGTATGCGATACAGTAAGTGAATAAGCACCTGATGCCCTGACCACCAGTTGGTTTGAATCACTGCCTGTTGCCCCTCCGTCCACCTTCCACAGGTAAGAATAATTAAGTGTTTTTGTTACACTTAATACAACCGAATCTCCCTGGCAGAACTCAAGAGCCCCTGATGCGGTGATTAGCGGAGATGATGGTGGCGTTATAACATTAACAGCAATATTTTCTGATCTGTTGAAACAACCGTTGGAGTCGGTGATCTTAAGAGAATATGAGCCCGTTGTCTGAGCATTATAATTGTGAGCGGTGGCTCCGGTTATTGCAATGCCACTTTCCTCCCACAGGAATGTAAGTGCCGGATTATCAGTTACACTGAGCTCAACACTCGCTCCTTCGCAGAAAGTTGCGGAACCGTTTATGTTAACTGTTGGCAGCGCAGGTTTGGTATTCACCGTAACATATATGGGATTTGTTGCATCAGCTTCACATCCTGTTGAGTTGGACACTGTCAATGAATAAGTACCGGAAGCTTTTGCTGTGTATTGATTTGAATTTATTCCGATAGCTCCACCGTCGCGTTTCCACTGGTATGTATATCCCGGTATATTTGTGACGCTGAGTATTACCGAATCGCCTTCGCAGAATACCGTTGAGCTGCCTGAAGTTATCAAAGGAGCTGCCGGAGAATCCTGTGCTGTTACAGCTGCAATTAAAGAGGTATCCCTGCAGTTTCCTGATGGATTTACTACTTCCACTGTATAATTTCCAGATAGTCTAGCTACATATTTACTTGAATCTGCACCGGTCAGGCCTGTTCCGCCTATCATCCATTTATAAGTATAGCTGCTGTTAAAGTTAGTTGAAAGCGTTACGCTGTCTCCCTTGCAGAAAGTGAGGGGTCCGTCTGATGTAACCATAGCAACAGGGTAGCTGGCTGCTGTAACTGTTTTGGTTATTAAATCTGCACAACCGTTATCTGCGGTAACAACCAGATTTGTCTGGTAATCACCGGGATTTAAATATCCATGCATACCTGGATTCTGAAGATTGGAAGATTCTCCGTCTCCAAAGTTCCATAGCCAGTTCAGGATTGTCAGTCCGTTTGTATTAGTAGTATTTGTAAAAGTTGTTGGTGTACCCTGACAGGCAATATTTGCAGAAAAGCCGGCAACAGGGACCGCTTTGACCTGAACATTATAATTCACATATGCACTGTCTCCTGCAATTGTATAAGCCCACAATCCTGTGCTGAATACCCCGGCAGCTGTATAGAGATGTTTCGGATTCTTTAATGTACTTGATGCTCCGTCACCAAAACTCCATTTCCATTTTGTTACAGGATCAGTTGCAACAGTCAGATCCGTAAAGGCAGTTGAATCCCCCAGGCACACTGTAGTAAATGAGAAATCTGCATCAATATGGCTTACTGTAAATGCATCGATTGGGGCCCATGGACCTCCTGTATTGGAAGGGTCAACTGCCTGAACACTCCAGTAATATGTTCCCACCGGCAGATCGCATAATTTCCAGCTGTCATTCAGACCGGCATTGCCGGGCTGGACTACATATCTGTAGCCGGTAATTATATCTGACATTGGTGACACTATCCTTATACTATCAGGGTGGGCCCCTACGCGTATATTATATGTGCACGCCGGACATTCTGATAATTTGTTCCATTTAAGGATAATGTCCAGCTTATCCTGATCATACCGCGTATTTGCCGGAGCTGTTGTTATCCGTTCGTTGGAGCCCCAGTTGTCATAATACTGGTTATACGTCCCGGCATTGACTTTCATGATAAAATCCAGACCGTTATCATTATCAAGGTTTACAGCAGTAAACGGCAGGTCCAGCTGATTTTGCTGACCTGTTGTGAGTTCCGTGATTATTTCCTCAAGTATTCCGGCATTATTTAGGTATAACCTTGCTTTGTCGGGCGCAGTATACGCAGTGACCATGTAGATATCGAGATCGCCGTCATAGTCATAATCTGCCCAGAAATTTGACATTACAGCTGCACTTCTGAGAGGAAGGTTGGCATCAGTGAAGTTAAGGCCATGATTCAGGAGCACCCGTACGTATTTATCACTGGCCAAAGTGACTCCCGCCATGTAAATATCAAGCTCCCCGTTAAGATCAAAGTCTCCGGAGTAGATCTGGTAGTCCAGATAATTCCTGTAAAGCTCATTATTTGGTATCAGGTTTTCAGAAAAATTGAAATCCCCGTTATTGATATACAAATAGGTATTGGCAATTCCGAGCGAGTCTTTTCCGTATATAATGAGGTCATTATCAAGGTCATTATCAAAATCAGCGGCTACTGCACCGGTTTTCTCGAAGCCGCGTATCGCATGAAGTATCTTTTGAAAATTACCGTCCCCTTTGTTTTTCAAAATGTAAGTAACAGGTTTATTATTAAGGTCAAGATTCAGCGTTTTCCCGGATGTAATAAGATCCTGTAGTCCATCATTGTTCAGATCAGACCACAGAACATATTCAAAGTTTGCGTTCTTCAGCAGCGCACTGTCAATAAATTCGTAAGTGAAAGCACTCTTGTAACCCAGCAAGGCTATGGTTGAATCGAGCGGATTGTCGGCAAGGTAATTTCCTGAAATGGTCAGATCAATCAGATTGTTATTGTCATAATCATTTGGCGTTATTGTATAAATGTAGTAAGGTCCTGCGTCAAGTGCAGTTTTGTAATTAGCCTGGCTGAAAGAGCCGCTGACATTTTCAGCAATTTTAAGAGCAGGAGTACTGTAATTAAGCACCATATCAAGGTCGTTATCGTAGTCACTGTCAAAATAAACTGCCGGAGATGTTGAGCTCGGGTCTTCAGTATAAGGGACTTTTGTAAACCGCTCCTTAATCTCAAAAATCTCTTCTGCTGAAAATGCCGATGCTCCAAGCGCATTATCCATTGCCTGTACTCCCCAGTGATATATTCCAACCGGCAGATTCCTGATCATCCATGCAGTGTCCTGAATATATCCTTGCCTTGAAACTCTCCGGAATCCGGTCGCAATGGAAGCATTCGGAGATACGACATTGATACCGCCGCTTGTTTTTCCCATATAAATATTATAGGTAAGGGCTTTTGGTGCAGTGTTATTGTCTGTTGAAGGATCCCAGGTTAAGATTACATTCTTCCCCTCAACCGTTGAGTGAAGGTTTTGAGGAGCAGATGGTTTGGTATTTGCTGTAGCGGTAGTATTATCAGCAATATAAGTCAATCCGTTGCTATATGCATCCATCCCGTTTGTGACAAAATCCAGCTTATTATCACTGTTGTAATCACCAAATTGTATGAAGCTCCTGGATACTGTATCAGATGTAAATGATGTTAAGGGGATAAGGGAATCCGTTCCGTTGTTAAGAAAAATATATTTGTCCCTGAATATTTTTTTTGCTTTATATCCTGAGATAAATGCATCAAGGTCGCCGTCATTATCAACATCTCCGAAAGCTGAGCTGCCATACCGTGCACCCGGTACTTTCATACCGGATAATGTAAATCCCGTTCCTGAATTATTGTAATAGATATATCCCAGGGCAATTCCGATGCTGGATCCGCCAAGAATAAGATCAGGGTAACCGTCATCGTTGAAATCGCCCCAGTCAAACTGGCTGAACTCAAGGTTAACAAATACATCACTGGTCACCTGGAAAGCGCCTCCTGTATTCTTCCAGAGGCGGGTATATTTGTTTGTGTTAATATCCCGGCCAGAAATGAAAATATCGAGATCCATATCCAGGTCATAATCAATAAAAGCAACTTTCCCCAGGATAACACCGGGTAATCCGGCATTTACCTTTGTGAAGGCACTCCTGTCGTTCCTGTAGAGATCTGTTACGATCAGACCGGATGCATCCTGCCCTGCAATCAATACATCATAATCTCCGTCATTATCGTAATCGCCCCAGTCTACAGAACCGTCTGATACAGCTGTAAATCCCGAATACTTGTTATAATATGGAAGAGCAGCATCGGAGACTTTAAAAGTATCTATTCCGGCAATTCTTCCAACATCCTCCCCTGCGTAGAGAAGATCCGGGTAACCGTCATTATTGAAATCGCTCCATTTCTGGTCGCCATCTTCAATTGCACGTATATCCCTCTTATAAGATATGGTAAAAGTTGGAGAACCACTATTGAGATATAATTTGCCAAATCCATAACTATATCCCAGGTCATCTCCTGAAATGCTCAGATCAAGATCACCGTCCCCGTCAATGTCAATCCAGTTTACTCCTGAATTATGTGTTTTTGCAAGAGAAACAGATGATTTTACATATTGACTAAATGCTTCCGGGATAAACAAAAACAATAGGAGGACTGAAATGAATAATGTTTTAATATGTCCAGATATATTTCTCAATTTGTTTAGCTGCTAAACAATTTTGACGGTTATTTACTTTTCCCCCTGTTCCTTTTTCTACTGACATTTACACCTGCACCGGTTAAAACCAAAATTACACAAATACCGCCAATGTATATCCACCAGGGGATGCGTGATTTCAGCCGTTGTACCCCTTCCTGATCATAAGCCTTCATCATAATCTTAACATCTGCAGGCTTAATATTTTCAGGAATTAAGACCATTTGTGTAAATGATCCATCGGGATTGGACTGCAAATTACCTATTAATACACCCTTATCCAATGAGAGATTAATATTTCTCAAGGAATTAGGTGAAGGCATATTACCAAACTGATCCTTTAATTTAAGTCTTATTTTATAGAGCTTTTCCCCTTTAATAAGTGTATCAATTTGTGATACTCCTTTAATAAAATTACCTGGCTTGACTTTTACCCTCACAAATGTACTCAGCTGATTTTCCCTGCCGATATTTTTCCCTTTGCTTGTATCAGAAGCTGAGATGTTAAAAGAGTATAAACCTTCCTTTTTCAGTTTTTGAGTCTGGGCCGTATAAATACCATCACCTGCTTTTTCATCACCGTTCAAGCCTTCGTCATTGAACAGCAACCCTTTGATCTTTATTCTTTGAGAAAGAATCCCGGGACGAGCATTTTCAATAAGCCTGGCTTTTAATGAACTTACAGGCAGGTCGTCTGGAATAATATTTGACCGTGTATGTTTTAATTCTTCAAGTTGTTTTTGAGTCACTTTGGTCGCGGTCATAAGGTTTCCCAGTCCCTTTACCGGCATTGTTCCGATAATACCGGTTTTATTGATCGGATTTAGTCGCTGTCCTCCGGCCAGCAATTCCAGGAATATTTTAATTCTGTCGCCGGTCAAATACCACTTTTTGTCAAACCATGTATTGAAGTTTAGTTCCTTTGATTTGTTCATAACAAAATACTGGAATTTCTCAGATTCACCTGTTATATCTGCTGCACTTAACTCCAATTTCCATGGATTTGTTCCAACCACATCCTGTTTGGTAAGATAGCTGCCTGAAACAGTTACTATTGTATAGTTGTCACGGTTAACAAAGCTTATATCCGGGTGGTCTGAAGGCAGCTCGGCATTATCAGAGGTTCTTATTTTAACCTTCAGGTATTCAGGCTGTAAAGTCACCCAGCTGATAAAGAAGCATATTTTAGTATCGAATACAGATACCGGAATATCAAATTGTGCAGTTGCACCACGGTTGATAATACCAATAGGCTCAGCTATGTATGTCAGACCTAAACTGGTCAGAATATTTGAATATGCCTGATCAAGAGCCGCACCGGCATCCCATGCATCAGAAGCAGTAAGAGAGGGATCAAGGACATACGCAGGCTTCATATTTGAATTTGAACCGTTTGTAAGATCACAAAAGATCCCACCTTTATCACTTGCTATTTTAGAGAGCAGGTCAAGGTCCACCTCACCGCCCGAACCAAATCCGATAGTATGTATGCTTATTCCCGATATCTGTGACATAAGGTCATAATATGGGCCGGTATTGTAATCATGAATCCAGTCAGGGCAATTGTGAGCCCCGTCACTGAAAAGGACAATTGCCTTGTTGCCGCCATGCTGAAACATATTTCTTGCCGTATCAAGTCCTGCAAGTAACGGTGTCCTGAAGCCTGTGCTTAAACTTGCTATAGTCGAATTAATCGCAGCAAGATTGCCGTTATTGATGAGGGTTACCGGATAATACCTGTATCCCTTGCATTCAGCCGGATTAAAAGGTGTATAAGCATTTTTAAATCCTGCAAGGCCAAAATATATACCATTTCCGAAGTTTGCATTTAGCAGGTCAGTAAATGCCGTAAGAGCTCTTTTGGCATATGCAATTCTTTGTTGATTTAATGGCATCCCGTAATAGCCTGCATAATCAGTAGTCATACTTCCTGATAAATCAACTGTACAAACCACTTCCGGACAGTCATTCTGAACTTCTATCGAAGTTACATCACTGTTAGGGCATCCATTACTATCTGTATAAGAATAAGTTACAGTATGAATTCCAGTTCCTGCTACAGAAGGATTGAAAATTGCGGTCCCGTCATTGTTATCAGTGATCCCCGGGCCGCTCCAATCACCATTTCCGTCAGTAGGATTGCCTGTTAGAATTATTGGTGCAGCATCAATACAGTATGGCCCATAGGCTCCGATGCTGACATCAGGCAATGGATATAAAGTTACAGTTACCGTTAAGCGGTTTGTACTTTCGCAGGTTCCTATAGTTTGGCTGGCATAATAATTTGTCCCTGTTGCTAAAGCTGTTGATGATGCCAGGGAACTGCCACCTGTGGATGCTGTATACCATTTTACAGATGTGCCTGTAGCAGTAAGATCTTCTACTGTGGCACTGCCGCAGAAGTTTTGAGCTGCGTTACCGGTTGGTGCCGAAGGAGTAGAATTAATAGTTACAGCAACAGCAAATCTGCTTGTACTTTCACATCCCCCTGCAGTCTGGCTGGCATAGTAACTGGTGCCATTTACCAGAATAGTGGCAGGTGCTAGCTGAGTACCTCCTGATGATGATGAATACCATTTAATATCTGTTCCGGTTGCAGTTAAGTTAGCTACCGTAGTACCGCTGCAAAAGCTTTGGCTCGCACCTCCTGTCGGGGCTGACGGGATAGCAGTTATAGTTACGGTTACAGGAAGGCGGGCGGTACTTTCGCAACTGCTTATAGTCTGACTCGCATAATAAGTTGTCCCGTTAACAAGCGATGTTGCACTATTCAGTGGAGTTCCACCGGTTGATGCAGTATACCATTTTAATGATGTTCCGGAGGCAATCAGGCTTGCTATTGTTGCACTGCCACAGAAGCTTTGATTTGTATCTCCTGTTGGTGCAGGAGTAGTAGTGACAGTAACAGATACCCCCAGCCGACTTGTACTTTCGCATCCATCAACTGTCTGGCTTGCATAGTAATATGTCCCGTTGACAAGCGTTGTTGCTGATGATAACAGGGTGCCGCCGGTAGATGCTGTATACCATTTTATAGCTGTGCCGGTTGCAGCTAAGTCAGCAACTGTAGCGCCGCCGCAAAAGCTCTGGTTTGTACTGCCGGCAGGTGCACCCGGGACTAAAGGTTGAACATTGATAACAACATTATTTGATTTTGCCGATGTGCAACCATTTGAATCACTAACTCTGAAATTATACGTTCCTGTATTCAGATTCGTTACAGTGAAACTCGAAGTACTTCCTGTTATGTTTCCGGGATTGATTGTCCAGCTGCCTGAAGGAAGCCCGCTCAACACAACACTTCCCGTTGAAACTGTACAGGTAGGCTGGGTTATGGTTCCAATTGCCGGTGCTGATACTGTAGGGCAGGATGAAGGCATATATATTTTATCAAGCACAAAAAATCTGGATTCATCAAAATCTACATAAGTATAGGATATTACAACTTTGTCAAAACCGGTAATATTTTCAATACACTCATACTTATTTCCGCCGGTTATGGGAGTCTGAGTTGAAGTAACTGTACTGCCCCCATTGTAAAACAATACCGTGACTACTGCACTTGAATTAATTAAAATATTAAAGCTCAGGTTCTTTACTTTAATACTGCCGGCACCAGACTGGAATAAGATGTTTGTCTCACCCGAGACTCCATTCGGATTGCAATCAGGATCATAAGGTGCAATAAATTTATAGATATTGTCAGGAGGGGTTTGTTCGAGCTTTCTGTAACCCAAAACATTCCTGATAATTACTGTTGTATCAGGTGTTACATTGTCAAGATTAACACCAATATTCAAATTAGCGCCGGCCACACAATCATTTGCAATTCCACTATACAAATCAAGAATATCTTTTTGAGCGTTTAACAAAAAGCTATTAAGGAGCATCAAAACGCCAATGAATAACAATGGCATAAATCTGTTTAACGACATTTTTTTCATATGAATGGTATAATTAGATCAGAACAGTTTTGAAACACCTACAAAATTTACGACGGGTTTTTATCAAAAACAAATTTATTTTGGGCATTTGCCTTTAGAAGAGAAAGCTGAATGAAGAAGAAAGAGGGGGAGAAGGGGAGAAAGGGGGATGGGGAGAAATTTGTTTAATCAAAAAATTCATCTAAAAACCAACCATATCCTTAAAATGTCGTAACTTTAGGTTAATAAACGGCGAAATGGTGCAATGGTACAGTGGTTAAGATTTTTTAACTGGCATAAGGTTTGATGAAAGAGTATCAAGAATCGGATTACATCCGGCAGCCGGTAACCGTTTACAATAATGTAAATTCATGAAATTAAATATTGTATAGTCATGTCACCAAGAAAAGTGTTATTTGCAATTTCATTTCTACTGGCAGCTGCTGTCATTACAGCCCAGGAAAAAGCTACTCCTGCATATTACAGCTTCAGCAGGGAGCTCAGAAAACAGTACATACTTCAGGACGATTTCACCAAATTCAACAACTACTGGCTGCTTGGAATTGAGGAAAACAGCTGGTCGGAAAGCATTGAAGACGGGAAGCTCGTATTCCAGTCGCTGACCAACAAATCGAAGGAAGACCTCCTTCCGGCTATAATAGACCAGAAGCGCGATTTTGAAATTGAAACTTCAATACGCTTTGTCGAGGGTATGATGGATAAAGGGTATGGCCTTCAGTGGGGCAAATCAATCAATCCTGTCCGTCAGTTCGATTTTCTGCTTACTGGTGGTGGACATTATACTATTGATAAATATGATGGCATATTTTCTGATTACGTCCCGTTCACTCTTTCAGATGACGTTAACAGGTATGCATTTAACAAGCTCACTGTGAGGAAAGTTACAGATAAGTACTATTTTTTCCTCAATGAGAAACTTGTCCATTCAATGCCATTTGAACCATTCTTCGGCAACCTCCTTGGATTCCAGGTGGGCGATAACTCAACCATAATGATCGATCATATTGAAATCGCTTACCTCGACGAGGCAAAAGAGGAAAAATCAAAGGTCCTGATAATGGACTACAAGTTCATTTCCAACAGCGATAAGGTGGCAATAGGCAAGGCTGTCACACTGACGGTCAATGTCACCAATGTGGGGAATAAGGATGCTCAGAACCTCTCAATCATCTACAAAGTCCCTGCAAATATTGAAGTGGTCGATTTTAAAAAGGTACCCTCACTGAAGGCAGGTGAAGAACAGCTTCTTACGCTTCAATTCTTCGCCAACAAGAACTACACTGATTCAATAATTCCAGTCAGCTTTGAGATCACCGGAGCCGATATTACAAATGTGAACGACCTCGATCTTTCAATCGAGGTTGATAAACCGGTAAAAAAGGAGATAGATAAATCCCTTGCTCAGAATTTCAGTGAATTCCGGGGAGGAAATGATCCTCTCAAAGGATTGAATGTTGCCCAGGCAATGAAATCTGTCCAGGTAGGAGAATACTATGGCCTTATTATAGGCATTGACCAGTATGCAGGCGAATGGCCGCAGCTGCAGAACGCGGTGAATGACGCCAAAGCTGTTGCCCTGACCCTTTCCTCAAAATATACCTTCCACTACCTGAAAACGCTCTATAACAAGGATGCCACGCGTGACAATATCCTGAAAGAGTTTGAATGGCTGATGCAGAATGTCAAGTCGAATGATAACGTTTTTATATATTATTCCGGACACGGAGAGTATCTGCAGAATATGGACAAGGGATTCTGGGTGCCGAGTGACGCTGCGTCAAAAACCATTTCAAAGTATATTTCCAATGAGGATATCCGTTCATTCCTCTCGGGCATAAACTCAAAACATACCCTTCTTGTCACCGATGCATGCTTCAGCGGCGATATCTTCAGGGGAAAAACAATGACAATCCCATATGAAAATTCCACAAAATACTACCAGAAAGTATATTCGCTTAACAGCAGGAAAGCTCTTACTTCAGGAGGCGTTGAACCTGTTCTGGATAAAGGAAAGGAAGGACATTCGGTATTTGCATATTATTTCCTGCAGGCCCTGACCAAAAACTCGGAAAAATATCTTGATGCCGGACAGGTCTTTGAATCCCTTAAAATACCTGTGGTAAATAATTCATACCAGACCCCGCTTTACAACCCGATAAGAAACTCAGGCGATGAGGGAGGGCAGTTTATTTTTATGCTGAAATAATTTACAACTACGGATATACTGAGGGCACAGAAGATAAACGGAGTTAAAAGCCTGTCGGACCCTTAACCTGAAAAAAAATGATGTATATAAGAGGCCTGGTTTTTTCATTGGTATTAATTTTATTGCCGTCAGAATTATTATCCCAGCAGTACTTTTTCAGGAGATACTCGGTTGAAGAGGGATTACCTCAATCGACGGTTTATTGCATAATCCAGGACAGCCGGGGCTTCATCTGGATGGGAACCGACGGCGGAGGCCTCTCCCGGTTTGACGGAACCAGGTTTGAGACCTTTACCAAAGCTGACGGTCTCTCTGACAATGTGGTCAGATCATTGTACGAAGACAGCAATGGCAATATATGGATAGGGACATTCAGCGGCCTGACCATCTATGACGGTAAGAAATTCTCAACCTTCACAAAAGAAGAGGGACTATCAGGTACTTCTGTCCTGAAAATAACTGAGGGAAGCAATGGAATAATCTGGGTGGGAACCAACGACAGGGGACTTGTTGCAATTCAACCCGGGGATTCCCTTATGATAAGGAATTTTTCAATTGATGACGGACTGATAAGCAATTTCATTTTTGATATCTGCGAAGATGTGGAAAAACGATTATGGCTGGCAATGGTAGGCGGCGTTAACATTCTCACATTTACGCAATCAGATACTCTGGCAATAGAAAACATCGAGGATCCGATCATCCCTTCTGACATCATTCTTTCACTTGAGCCTGGCAATGACGGAACATTCTGGCTTGGCAGCTATGGCGACGGACTTTTCAGGGCTATGCCCGGCAGGGAAAATAAGGAATATGAAATTGAGAGGCATCAGATAAATGACGGTTTCCCCGGCATGACAGTGTGGGATGTATTGTCCCGTAAAAATGGAGAATTATGGCTTGCAACGAACAATAAAGGCATTTTACGGCTTGCAAATGACAAGTACGCTGGTGAATTCAACAGGGAAAACGGACTTCCTTCAAATCAGATACTGAATATCCTGCTCGATAATGAGGATAACACCTGGCTTGCATCTTTCGGGCAGGGGGCAATAATGTTCAGTGACGATAAATTCCTGTCCTATGGCGCAACAGAAAATATTACAGGAAACCAGGTGCTAAGTATCTATATTGGCTCTGATGACATGTTGTATACAGCTACTGAAGAGGGATTCACAAGTTTCAGAAAGACAGGAAGCCAAATAAAAAAATTGCATCATTTTTCACTTGCCGGGGGTTTGAACGACGTGGGAGCTACAACTATAACCGGATACAAGGGTGAAATCCTGATAGGCACAAATAATGGCATAAATGTCTTTAACGGCAGATACCTTACAGCATTCCAGTTTAATCACAGGCTTCCTGACCAGAAGGTCAATGTTCTTTTTGCAGACAGCCGTGACAACCTGTGGATTGGCACAGGCGGAGGCTACGGCAAGTTCACGGGTGATAACCTTTTTACAATGAGCGAGGATGAGGGACTGATCAATAATGAAGTTCAGACTATCATTGAAGATTCAAAAGGCAGAATATGGATAGGAACATTCAGAGGCCTGGTAAAACTTGAAGATACAATCTATACTGATTATAACGAGGAGGATGGACTGACTTTCCTGCGTATTAATTCCCTTGCAGAAGATCCTGCGGGAAATATCTGGATAGGCACTTTCGGAGGTGGAATATACAAATTCAATATTGATTCTGATTCTGTTCCGGTCTCCCTGCTTGCGACAAAGGGAGTCCTTTCCTCCGGAACTGTTAATTCTCTTTTCTTTATAAATCCGAATAAGGTTGTCGCCGGTACAGATAAAGGATTTGATCTCCTTGAGCTGGATGACAGACTGTCAATTATAAGAGTAATCCCATATAGCAACCAGGACGGATTCACTGGCGGAGAAAATAATACAAATTCCATTGCGAGGGATAATTCGGGAATGATATGGTTTGGAACAAAGAACGGAATCATCAGATTCAATCCTGAGGTTGATGTTAATTTCGATAATCAGCCGAAAACCCATATTACTTCCATAAAACTGTTTTTTGAGGATGTTGACTGGGAAGCTAGAGACTATGCACTGAGCAAATGGTCGGGACTGCCTGAAAATCTGGTATTGTCTCATAAGGATAACCATGTTACATTTGAATATACCGGCCTCTCCTTCAGCAATCCTGATGACCTGACATTCTCATACCGTCTTGAAAGAAACGGTTCAGGAGAATGGTCGCCCTTTACTACTGCGAGGAGCATAACATCATCCGATCTCCGTTCAGGTAATTATACCTTTGACGTAAAGGCAAAAAACAAATACGATGTAACCGGTGATATAGTGCAGTACAGTTTTCTGATCAAACCCCCTTTCTGGCGAACCAGGTGGTTTATAGTTTTATCAATCTTTACTTCAGCTCTATGTATAGTTGCATTTGTAAGGTACAGGGAGAAAAAGCTCATTGAAGAAAAAATAAAGCTCGAGAAGATTGTCGTGGAAAGGACAAGGGAGGTTGTGGAGCAGAAAGATGAAATTGAAAGACAGAGGGACATAGTTACCTATCAGAAAAAAGAAATAACCGACAGTATCCAGTATGCCAAAACAATCCAGAGAGCTGTCCTTCCTGAAGAAGCTATTCTGAAAAGCAGTTTCAGTGATTATTTTATCCTCTTCCGTCCAAAAGATATCGTAAGCGGCGATTTTTACTGGATGTCGAAGAAAGGAGAACATATCATATTTACAGCTGCTGACTGTACCGGCCATGGAGTGCCGGGAGCATTCATGAGCATGCTGGGAGTAAGCTTCCTGAACAAGATCGTCAATGAAAGCGGGATCGTTCAGCCTGACATGATACTGAATGAGCTTCGCGAAAATGTAGTTCTTTCCCTTAAGCAAAAAGGCGAACATGAGACAAGCAAGGACGGAATGGATATGGCAATCTGCTCAATTGACCTGAAAAAACTGCGCCTGCAGTTTGCCGGAGCGAATAATTCGATGATCCTGGTAAGGAAGGAAAACGGACATTATTCAATTATTGAAAAAAGAGCTGACGGAATGCCTGTTGGTGTCTATTCAAGAATGAGCGATTTCACTCTTCATGAAATTGATTTAAGAAAAGGAGACACGGTTTATCTTTTCTCCGATGGCTTCTGCGACCAGTTTGGCGGACCGAGCGGAAGAAAATTCATGAAACCCCGGTTTACGGGAATGCTGCTTGAAAACCAGCAGCTGGATATGAATTCACAGAAGGAGGTCTATGAGAAAATCCTCGATGAGTGGATAAGTTATCCTTCAGGTGAACATTCCGTGGGACAGATCGATGATATAATCTTGCTTGGGATAAGGATATGAAAATACCCTGCAAGTCATGCAGGTCTTGCAGGTCCTGTATGTCAGTGAACTTCACTGACTTTTGACTTTATGGACTTTTGACTTTCAGACTATTACGCTGTTTTTCTGTACCGGTTGACTGCAAGGGATGTAAATGCAATCGCGATCAGTGTCAGGGAAAAGATATCCCTGCTGATATCCCGGAATGTTGATCCCTTAAGCATCACCATCCTGTTAATGCGCATTACATAAGCAGCAGGATTAATCAGATCTAACTTTTGTGCCCATACAGGCATGCTCTCCAGGGGAGTAAAAATGCCGCTCATCAGCACAAAAATGATGATAAAGAAGAATGCTGTGAACATGAATTGCTGTTGCGTGCCTGAAAAAGTTGACATTAAGAGGGCAAGACCAAGAACTGCTATCAGGAAGATAGCTGATCCCAGGAATAGAAGGGCAATGCTGCCCTCAAAAGGTATGTTGAAAGTCAGCTTTCCTATTATTAATCCTATTGCAATGTCTATAAGTCCTATTATCAGGAAGGGTACCATTTTGGCTATTATGAAATGATATTTTTTAACAGGTGTAACATTTATCTGTTCAATAGTACCGCTTTCTTTTTCCTTTACCAGATTAAGCCCTGCAAGAATGAATCCTATTGCCAGGATAAGTATTCCAAGCACTCCTGGCAGCATATAATATTTATAATTAAGCAATTCGTTGTACCAGTACCTGTTGGTGACCTGTATCTGCGGGATAGATGCAAAAGAGAGGCTGCCCGTATTTTCAGCAATGATATTAATGTTGTAATCACGGATAACTCCGTTCAAATAAGCCCAGGAAAGCTGGGCATTAACAGCATTGATGGCATTTGCAGAGACCAGTAACTTGCCGGGATTTCCTTTCCCGGTTTCTTTCCCGAAACCCGATGGTATCTGCAGCACTAAATCACATTTGCCCCTGTACAACAGATTATTGGCTTCCTGCTCAGAGAAAGTTGAGAACCTGACCTTAAAAAATGTTGATCCTTCAAGCTGATTTACCAGTCCTCTTGATTCGGCTGTCATGTCTCTGTCAATTATGCACAGCTTTACATTTTTGATCTCAAATGTTACTGCAGGGACCAGTAACAGCATCTGAACAATAGGAACTCCAAAAATTGCCCTTCCGATAAATTTATCCCTGAATATCTGGAGAAATTCTTTTCTTATAAGGTAAAATATAGTCCTCATTATTCCTTCTCCTTTTTTCCTGATTATTGTAGCCTGATTTTAAACTTCCTGATGCTTAGCCAGATAAATGCCGTTGTCATTACAGTCAGTACCAGTGTTTCCTTCCATACATAAAGGAAACCTGTCCCCTTTATCATAATGTTCTTAATGATTATTATGAAATATTTGGGAGGCATCAAAGCAGCCACCCATCCATATCCGTCAGGCATATTCTCTATAGGGAAAATAAATCCCGAAAGCAGGATAGTCGGCAGCATCATGCCTACAAACGAGATAAAAATAGCCTGCTGCATGGTTTTTGATACTGTAGAAATAAGTATTCCAAGTGAAAGACTCATCAGAATATAGAGCATGCTTTCAGCCAGAAGCAGGACAAGGCTGCCTTTTACAGGGAGTCCAAACACAAACCATGAGAGCATAAGTATCATTATCACATTAATGAATGAAAGCAGGAAATATGGCATCACTTTACCAAGGATGATCTGAACAGGTTTAAGAGGAGATACCAGCAACACTTCCATTGTTCCGAATTCCTTTTCACGCGTGATGGTGACAGAGGTCATGAGAGCACAGATAAGGATCATGATAAGGGTTATGACACCCGGGACAAACATAAAATGACTTTTCAGGGAAGGATTATAGAACATCCTGACTTCTGGCTGAACCAGAAACGTTCCGGCGGCTTGTGTCCCGGCCAGTTCCCTGTTGAAATCGGTTATAATCGCTGTGACATAATTTGTAATAAGGGTTGCCATATTGGGTTCAGAGCCGTCGGTTATTATACTTATAGCTGCTTTGCCTTCGCTGATAAGCTTTCGGCCAAAATTCTTTTCAAAAACTATTACTGCTTTGATCTTGTTCTTTCGGAGTACTTTATCAATATCATTGTAACTCAGGAGAGTTTCACTCCTCATAAAAAAACCTGATGAACATATTTTATCTGATATTTTTTGCGTCATTTCATCTCCGGAAAGATCAAGAAAAGCCACCTGGGCATTTTTAAGGTCAGTGCTTACCACAAAACCGAATAGAAGTATCTGTATAACAGGTATTCCGAACAGTATAATCAGTGTCCGGATATCCCTGAATATATGCAGGAACTCTTTTTTTACAAATCCAAGAAAACGTTTCATTTCATATTCATTATAATCGTTCCTTTCATCATCAACCTCACCCCAACCCCTCTCCCAAGGGAGAGGGGCTATAACTAATGCCTCACAGAGTCACTCCCCCTTCTCTCTCCGGGAGAAGGGGGCCGGGGGGATGAGGTCCTTCGGTCTTGCTATCTTCACAAAAACCTCCTCGACTGAAGCTGCATTATATTGTCTTTTAAGATCAGCCGGTGTGTCAAGCGCAACAATTTTCCCTTCGCTCATTATTGATATCCTGTCACAATACTCTGCTTCATCCATATAATGGGTTGTTACAAAAATCGTAATGCCCCTTCCGGCTGTTTCATAGATCATTTCCCAGAACTGCCGGCGTGTAATAGGATCCACGCCCCCGGTGGGCTCATCAAGAAAGACAATCCTTGGTTCATGGAACACTGCTACTGAAAAGGCCAGTTTTTGTTTCAGCCCCAGCGGAAGTACAGCAATCATCCTGTCGCCGTATTCCCTGAAATTAAGCCTGTCAAGAAGGAGATCTGTCCTTTCCTTTATCAATGCTTTTTTCATCCCGTATATTCCACCGTAAAGCATGATGTTCTCCTTCACTGTCAGATCCGGATAGAGTGAAAATTTCTGGCACATATAACCGATATTCTTCTTTATCTGTTCCGGCTGTTTTTTCGCATTGTATCCGGCAACAATCACTTCACCTGAAGTAGGTTCCGACAAACCTGACAATATCCTGATTGCTGTCGTCTTTCCGGCTCCGTTCGCACCCAGGAAGCCAAAGATCTCACCTTCATAGACCTCAAAGCTCAGGTCATCATTGGCTGTGAAGCTTCCGAACTTCTTCACCAGGTTTTTGACTGATATGACTGGATTGTTTGTCATTCTGCTTTATTATACCCACCCCCAACCCCTCCAGAGAGGGGAGCTGTTGATTTCTCCATCAGTTCGAGGAATCTGTCTTCTATTCCGGCCCTGGTTTCACTTATCACCACATTATCCAATCCCACACTGCTTAGATAGTCGTGAACTGATCTGTCATATATGTCATCCTTAAAGGTTACATGAACCGAATCCCCGAACGGATAAGCTGTAATAGTACCGGGATAACTTCTCAGTGCATTTATCAGCCTGTATTTTTCGGGAGCTTTTACGCTGAACAGCTTCCTGCTGAATTCTTCCCTTATCTTTTCCGGCTGATTGATTGAAAGAATGTGTCCTTCCTGGATCAGTGCCACCCTGTCGCATTTCATAGCTTCATCCATATAAGGCGTTGATAAGATGATCGTTATATTATGCTGCCTCAGTTTCCTGAGCATCCCCCAGAATTCTGAGCGCGATACTGCATCTACTCCTGTCGTAGGTTCGTCAAGGATAAGAAGTCCTGGTTTATGTATTAATGCACATGATAATGCCAGCTTCTGTTTCATACCGCCGGAAAGTTTGCCTGCGAGTCTCTTCCTGAATGGCTCGATGTGTGAATAGATATCAGAAATCAGATCGTAATTTTCCTTAACGGTCGTCCCAAAAACAGTTGCATAGAAATTAAGGTTTTCTTCGACCGAAAGATCCTGGTAAAGGCTGAACCTCCCTGGCATATAGCCTATGTTTTTTCTCAGCTCTTTGAATCCGGAAACAGAATCAAATCCCATGACTTCCATTTTGCCTTCGTCAGGGATCAGAAGAGTTGCTATTATCCTGAAAAGTGTTGTTTTCCCTGCTCCGTCGGGACCAATAAAACCGAATATCTCACCTTCAGACACCTCAAAGGAAATATTTTTCAGAGCTTGTGTATCCACGAATTTCTTGCTGATTCCCGATG
This sequence comes from uncultured Rikenellaceae bacterium, assembly GCA_964525415.1. Taxonomy (GTDB): domain Bacteria; phylum Bacteroidota; class Bacteroidia; order Bacteroidales; family VadinHA17; genus LD21. Next base: position 19,236 of record CAZGGZ010000038.1, read on the forward strand.
CCTCAATAGCTTTCTGCATACTCCGGCTCCATTTAAAATATAGCTTCGCCCGGCATGCCCGATTTCATGGTGCCGTCATTTCTTACATCAATTGTTATTGCATATACCAGGGTAACACGCTCCTCTTTTGTCTGGATTATCTTTGGAGTGAATTCAGCCTTCCCGGAAATATAGCTTATCGTGCCAGGGAATGAGGTATATCCTTTTTCCCCTTCATCAACTCTTACAGTGCATTCCTGTCCGATTTTTATGCTTCCAAGCTGGGCTCCGCTTACATACACTTTCAGCTTCATCACTGACAGGTCTGCTATTTTTACCAGCGGCCTGCCTGCTGCAGTAAGCTCTCCGGCTTCAGAGTACTTCTCAATAATGGTTCCCTTAAGTGGACTCCTGACACTGCTGCGGGTGACCTGCTCATTAAGTGTTGCCCTTTTCGATTCATATACCGATAATTCGGCTGCTATAGATGTCTTCTGTGTGTTATTGGCGGCTATCTGCTTTTGCAGGACTGCAACCTGGCCCGTGAGGTCATCATATTGCTTTTTGGTTGCCGCATCATCCTTCAGCATATTCTCTATTCTTGCAATGTTAACGTTCAGATTGGATATCTGCTGATTCAGGATTTCGTTCTGGGCGTTTATTGTACTGATACGGGTCCTGACGCTTGTCATTCCGGCATTGATCTCAGCCTTCTGAAGATGGAACAGAGTTGTATCGATAAGAGCTATTTCTTCTCCCCTGTCAACTTCTGATCCCTCTGTTACATCAAATTTCAGGATCCGTCCGCTGGTCTCTGCAGAGACAATCACTTCGGTTGCCTCAAAGTTTCCGAAAGCATCAGCCTCATCGGCTTTATTGTTGCAGCCTGTGAGAATCACTGCTGCGATTAGTATTAATGATCTGGTTTTCATATTATTCAATTTCTTTTCCGCAAATGTTTATATATTCTACCCTTGCCATAGCAAGATTGATTTTATGTATTTCATAATTTATCAGAGCCTGTCTTTCAGAATTAATTTCATTCATGTATTCGGTGGCGGTAATTGTTCCGTTTTCATATTGAGATTCTGCAGAGGAGGTTATCCTTTTTCTTATCTCAATAAGTTCCGTGTCGGTTTTAAGAAGTGATTCCAGGCTTGCGATTTCCGCACTTTTTGCATCAAGAAGCCTTTTCAGATTGTCTGTCAGGTCGCTCTTCCTGCTGTCAATTATGCTCTTCTGAAAGGATATAACCTGTTTTTCATTCTTAACCCTGTTCCAGTCGAAGATATTCCATTTTACACCTGCCCCGAGAATGTAATAAGGTGCAAATTCATCTTTGAAAAAATTGCTGCCGGGAGGATTTCCGTAACCAAGAGTTGCAAATCCGAATGCCTTTGGCATTCTTTTGCTTTGTATTACCTGCCGTGAAGCATCAAGCTGTTCTTTTCTCAGATCGAATATCTGTAATTCAGAACGTGTTAATTCATCTGTAAGCTTATCTCCTGTTGCCGGAAGCATAAATTCCGTTGAAGCATCAATCTCACTCCCTGTGATGCCTGACAGGATCTTCAGCAATGATGCTTTCCTGATCCCGTTTTCACTGAGCTGCTGCTCAAGCTTTATCTTTTCAGATGTAATTACATCAATATCTGATTTCAGGATCACCCCGCTTGCCAGGGCAGAATTCATTGATGTGATCCTTTTATTCATCAGTTCCATGTAGTTTTGCAGAAGTTCTTTCTGCCTGTCCAGAAGAAGCAGGTTGAAATAATAGCTGTTTATCTGTCCTCGAAGCTTATAAAGATCTGTTTCTGTCTGCTTCTCATTGATATTAAGGTCTGCCATTTCAAGAGCCCTTGCACCCTTTATGGCACCGCCGTCGTAAATGACCTGGTTGATATCTACTGTAATCTTGTATTGTTCGTGAGGCAATGGCTCTATTAAGCCAGCCATTGCGGCAGGAAGCATTTCGCTAACATCGACAACAGATGAGTTATAGATAAAGCTTCCGTTTGCATCAAGTGAGGGCAGCCATCCTTTTGAAAGGTTTTTGTCCTTTATCTGCCATATATTATTATAGGCTTCTTTTTCTGCGGTTGACGGAGCAACCGCATACGCCTTTTCATAGCACTCCTTAAGAGTCATTACCTTTTGTGAAAATGCTGTGACCGGTACCATCAAGATAATCAATATCAAAGTATTCCTTTTCATGCCTTATGTTATGTTTTTAACCTGTAAATTTCTATTCTCCCTTTCTCCCCTTCTCCTCTTCTCCCCTTCCTATTTATTTAGTTATCGCATTTATCACAAATTGTGCCGCATACTCTTTCCTCGCCTCAATATATTCCTCAAAGCTGTATCCCATTTTCTCCATTAAACTGGAAATCACTGGTTTGGCCACAAAAGGGAAGACGCTCATTCCGGCAATTGAAGTCATCAACTGAGGGATTATTTCTTTGGTTATATTATACTTGATAAACTCATCTTTATGTTGCGCTTCAAGAGTGGTCCAGATTTTATTAATATCAATACTCTGAACAAGTTTCCTGATTTTTTCAGGATTCCTGTGAAATTCGTTTAAGACAAATGAAGCAAGCCTGGGATTCTTTTGCATGAAAGCAATATGCTCCCTGAAGAAGAACCTGAGCTTTTCTTCAAGGGATAGTTTTTCGTCAAACATGGGGGCAAATCTCTTGAACATCTGTCCTGCAATCATCTCAAAAACCGCATTGAAAAGATGATCCTTTGTGCGGTAATAATAATGAAGCAACGATTTGTTTATCCCGGCATGGTCGGCTATATCCTGCATCCTTGCACCATCCATCCCTTTTTCAATGAATACCTCAGTGGCTGATTCAAAGATCTTTTCTTCGGTTTGCTTGTCTTTTTCTGTCATAACTTTTGACCATTTTATTTAACCATAATATTAAACCACTTAGTTTAACCATCTGGTCAAATGTAAGACAGATTTTTATTAGATGCAAGTTTTTTAATGATTTTTTATGAGAATTTTAAAAGATATGCAAAAAAATGCCAGAAAGAGATAAGAAAAATGACTGATGAACCGGCAATGTCAAGGATTATTAATTGTTTACGTGTTGCGGGATACCTTATATATAATATGGAAAAGATAATCCGCATGAACAGCTGTGAGCAAAAGAAAAGGAATACTCTCATCCCGTAAATATTCCATATATAAGCTTCATTGATTCTCCCTCTGATTATTAATGAGAAGCTGTGTGAAAGCCCGCAGGATACACATGGTTCTCCGGTAATCTCACTGTGGATACAGGTAACAGGGTAATTGTCTTTTTCAGGCGAAAAAATGCCGGAATAAAGCATTATCAGCAATATTATTCCGGCAAAGACAATATTAACAACAAGGTAAGGCTCTTTACTGTACCTTACCTTTGATGCTGTATTATGACTTTCATTTCTTGTCAACGGAGTCATTCACACCCGTGTCTTGTCCTTCAAGTTCTTCAAGTGTTTCCTCGCGGTTTTTCTTGTTGGCGTCGGCGTTTATCTCAATCTTTTCATCCCCGTTCTCAATTTTAATTGAGATATTGGCATCCTCAAGGTCTTTGAGAACATCTTCCTGGACATCAGTTATTATCTCTTCGATCCTGTTGGGCCATTTGTCAGCTTTTTCAGCGATCTTGCCTGCCACAAAAACCTGTGAAAACGAGATTAATGAAGCAACTATTGCAATAATCAAGCCTGCCAGAAGCACACCACGGGGTGAATCGTTACGGGCAGCATTTGAAAGTCCTACCGAAGCAAGCACTATCGCTATTATCCCCGGTATAATTGCAATCAGCCCGACACATGGTATTACCGCAAGCACAAAGGTAATAATCGCTGTAATCAGGGCGGCAATACCCAGGTTTTGTCCTGTGTTGTTTTTTGTCTCTTCCATGTTTTGAAACTTTATATTATTATTCATTCCTGGTTTAGGATATTTACCATATCCTGCTCTAAAGACGTCACCGGATTTTCAATGATGCGTCCCGATTCAATATTATTTTTATACAAGATAAAGGTTGGCACTCTCTGTATATCCAGCTTTTCGTATTCTCCCACAGGTGATAGCTTTGCATTATCAACTCCTATGAGAGTTATTTTATCCACGGGAAAATTCCAGACATCCAGGATGCGCATAAATCGCGGTACCTCTCTGCGGCTGTCAGGGCACCATGTTCCCATTACGATCTTTATTGTAATATCCTCCTTGCTGACATCTGTTAATTTATTAACAGCATCAGAACCGAACATATAGGCATTATACCCTTTCAGAAACCATTCAGAGTGGGGTGGACGTTCAAGCTGTTGCCTGGTGAAATATCCAAGTATCCAGGTTGTCTGCTCCGAAAAATTCACTGAGGGTGTGGTTGCTTCAGTCTGCATGGGTACGATGGTAGTTTCAGCTATTGGTTTCTTTGTCCTGCAGCCGTAAAACAAGGCTATAAACACGATAATCGAGAATAAGGTACTTTTCATCTTTCTAAGGTTTTTCCTTAATCCATATTATGCAGTAATATTTCAAGAATCTGCTTCGCTGCTTTTGAAACGGAAGTCCCCGGACCGAATATTGCAGCAACTCCGGAATTGTAAAGCGCCTGGTAGTCCTGAGGCGGTATAACTCCGCCGGCTATCACAAGAATATCTTCCCTTCCCAGCTTCCTGAGTTCATTTATGACCTGCGGAACGAGGATTTTGTGTCCGCCTGCAAGACTCGATACACCCAGAACATGAACGTCGTTCTCAACAGCCTGCTTTGCTGCTTCTGCCGGAGTCTGGAAAAGGGGTCCTATATCGACATCAAAGCCAATGTCCGCATACCCGGTAGCGACAACCTTTGCACCACGGTCATGGCCATCCTGCCCCATTTTTGCGATCATTATCCTCGGCTGGCGGCCCTCCTTCCCGGCAAACCTGGAAACCAGCATTTTTGCATCGTTTAAATCGTTGTCCGATTTGTATTCGGATGAATAAACACCTGATATTGAACGTACCACTGCTTTGTACCTCCCTGTTATTTTTTCAATTGCATAAGATATTTCACCAAGACTCGCTCGTTTTGATGCAGCCACAATTGTCAGCTCCAGAAGGTTGCCTTCTCCTGTTGCGGCACATTTCGTCAAGGCATCAAGCGCAGCCTGGCATTCTTTTTCGTTTCTTTGAGCCCGTAATTCAGCCAGACGCTGCATCTGGGAATCACGTACTGCCGTATTATCCACCTCAAGTATTTCGAGGGGATCCTCTTTTTCAAGCCTGTACCTGTTGGTCCCGACAATAGCCTGTATCCCTGAGTCAATTTTTGCCTGTGCCCTTGCCGCTGCTTCTTCAATGCGCATCTTCGGAATCCCCGATTCAATAGCCCTGGCCATACCTCCGAGTTTTTCAATTTCCTTAATACGCTCCCAGGCTTTATGGGTGATTTCATGCGTCAGCGATTCAACATAATAAGAGCCTCCCCATGGATCAACTGCGCGGCATACCTGCGTTTCCTCCTGTATATAGATCTGGGTGTTTCGTGCAATCCTGGCGGAGAAATCTGTCGGCAATGCAATAGCTTCATCAAGCGCGTTTGTATGAAGGCTTTGAGTATGTCCAAGTGCAGCAGCCATTGCTTCAATACATGTTCTTCCGATATTGTTGTAAGGATCCTGTTCGGTCAGGCTCCATCCTGATGTCTGGCTGTGGGTTCTCAAAGCCATCGATTTTGGATTTTCCGGATTGAATCCGCTGACGATCTTTGACCATAACATCCGGGCTGCTCTCATTTTGGCTATCTCCATGAAATGGTTCATCCCGACAGCCCAGAAAAATGAGATCCGCGGTGCGAAAGCATCAATATCAAGACCCGCCCTGATTCCGGTTCGCAGATATTCAAGTCCGTCTGCAAGAGTATACCCCAGCTCAATATCCAAGGTCGCGCCGGCTTCCTGCATATGGTATCCTGAAATGCTGATAGAATTGAATCTCGGCATTTTAGCAGCCGTGTATGCCAGAATATCTGCAATGATCCTCATTGAAAATTCCGGCGGATAAATATATGTATTCCTGACCATGAACTCCTTCAGAATGTCATTCTGAATTGTCCCTGTAAGCTCTTCGGTCTTTGCACCCTGTTCAAGGGCAGCTACTATATAAAAAGCCATAACTGGAAGAACCGCTCCGTTCATAGTCATTGAAACTGACATCCTGTTCAGGGGAATATGATCGAACAGTATTTTCATGTCGAGGATTGAATCCACGGCTACCCCTGCTTTGCCAATATCACCCGCAACACGCTCGTGATCAGAGTCATATCCCCGGTGGGTTGCCAGATCAAACGCTATTGAGAGTCCTTTCTGTCCGGCAGCAAGATTGCGCCGGTAAAATGCATTTGAATCCTCAGCTGTTGAAAAGCCTGCATACTGCCTTATGGTCCATGGCTGTATCGTGAACATGCTTGAATAAGGACCCCGGAGGTATGGCGGCAATCCGGCTGCATACGACAGATGTTCCATCCCATTCAGATCACTCTTTCCATAAACACTCTTTACGGGAATCTGCTCGGCTGTTATCCATCCCTTTTCAATTCCGTGTTCCCTTTCCCATTCAGCGAAATCCTGCTTCCTGAAAGGCAGGTTTTTTAAATCGTCATATCTGAACTCCGGTCTCATGCTTACCTGAAATATTTAAGAATTGATACCCAGATGTGAATTAAATAATCTCAAAGTCTCTATAACATCCGACCTGACGCTTATAAAATGTTCTATCCCCTTTGCTTTAAGATCATCAATGCATGGAGGATTGCCTGCAATAACAAATATGGTTTTATCTTTCAGTTTTCTGAATACCTCCGGTGCAATCGTTTCATATTCCTCATCTGAACTGCATAATACTACAATGTCGGCTTTTAAATCATTTGCCTCCCTGATACCTTCTTCAATTGTTTCGAATCCGGGATTATCGATTATATGGTATCCCGAACAACCGAAGAAATTCAGGGAAAACTGCGCTCTCGCTTTCCTCATCACATGATTGCCTGTTGTAAAAATGAAAACAACAGGTTTTCTTACGGCTTTTTCAACTGACAGCCTGAGTTTTTCGAAGACTTCCGGACCTCTGAACAGCTTTACCGGTTCAACAACCATCTCCTGAACCGGATATTTATCCATTATCAATTTCCCGGGATCAGCTCCTTCCGGAAGAATTTCATCCTGAACAGGATACAAGTTTGTTCCCAGGAATGTCAATTTTCTTTTAGCGATCTCCGCTTTTCTTTTGTCAGCTGATTCCTTTATTTTCCCCTGGATAAATCCTTTCTTCAGCGACTCAAGGAAACCGCCGTTCGCTTCCGTTTCCAGAAAGAGCTTCCATGTACTGTCAGCGATAAGACTGGTAAGGTTTTCAATATAGTATGAGCCTGCAGCAGGATCTGCAACTTTATTAAAATATGATTCTTCCCTGAGGATAAGCTGTTGATTCCTTGCTATTCTTTCAGAAAACTCATCAGGCTCCCTGAAAATTATATCGAAAGGTTCAACAGTAAGGGAGTCTGTTCCGCCAAGGATAGCAGACATTGCTTCGGTCTGTGTCCTTAGAATATTTACATATGGATCGTAAACCGTTTTGTTCCACCTGCTTGTTACACAATGGATCTCCATCCTGACAGAATTAATTCCGTCGGGATGAAAACCATTTATGATCACCGACCATATCAGACGGGCAGCCCTTAATTTTGCAATCTCCTGGAAATAACTTGATCCGATTCCGAATGAGAACCTGATTTTTGATGCGGCTTCATCAGGCTTCATTCCCCTCATGCATAATTGTGAAATATATTCCGTTCCCATTGACAATCCGAATGCCAGTTCCTGCACTATATCTGCGCCTGCATTCCCGAAATTTGATGCATTGAGATGAATTGCCCTGAACCCTGGAAGAGGTGAAACAAGCTTTGCAACATCTGCCAGGTAATCGAATCCCTTTTCCACGGGAATGCAAAGCGTCCCGTTCAGCATCAGCCTGCCGAGGGGATCTGTTTCAACAGCACCATGGATTATATTAAGATCGGCATTCGATTTTTCCAGATAGCACATGAACAATTCCACTATCTCTTTTGCCTTTCCGTCTGAAAGGAAATTCAGTTCAACAGCTTCGGTGCAAATGTCTCTGAGTAAAAGGTCAACATTCTTTTCGCTGATCGTTGCCGGATCAGCAATAAAAAATCCCAGTGAATCGATGCCCTTCATCAGTATTTCACGGGCTTTCCTGTTGGCTGCTGAATAATCAGTGACAGTGATGCTCTGCCGTATTTCCCAGTTATTGTTTTGTACTCTGTTGCCTCTCATGTAAGGGAACTCACCGGGCAGGGAATCGATATACTTCAGGTTTTCAATGTCTTCCTGCCTGTAGAAGGGCATTACCTGCAGCCCCTCAATTGTTGTCCATACCAGTTTCCTGTTAAAATCAGCTCCCTTGAGATCGGCGGTGATCTTATCCATCCACTCCTTTGTGCTTACCGGAGGGAATTGTTCAAACAGTTTTTCTCTCGTGCTCATTTTCCGGCAAATTCCATCAGGTATGATTTTATAAAATCATTTAGATCACCATCAAGCACGGCCTGGACATTCCCCGTCTCATATCCTGTCCGGTGGTCTTTGACCAGCTTGTACGGATGAATTGTATATGATCTTATCTGCGAACCCCATTCTATTTTTTTCTTCTCCCCTTCTATCTTTGCCTGCTCCTCCATCCTTTTTCTCAGTTCAAGTTCATAGAGCTGCGACCTGAGTATGCGCATTGCATTTTCCTTGTTGTTGAGCTGTGATCTGGTTTCCTGGTTTTCAATCACAATGCCTGTCGGGTGATGCCTCAGCCTGACAGCTGTCTCAACCTTGTTCACATTCTGCCCGCCTGCCCCGCTTGAGCGATAAGTTTCCCATGTTATATCCGACTGATTGATCTCGATTTCAATATTATCATCAACAAGCGGAGAGATAAAAACCGATGCAAAGGTTGTCTGACGCTTACCCTGGGCGTTGAAGGGAGAAATTCTCACCAGGCGGTGGACTCCGTTCTCGCTCTTCAGGTATCCGTAAGCCTGTTCCCCGTCTACTTCAATCGTTACGGTTCTGATCCCTGTTTCATCTCCAGGTTGAAAATCAAGTTCTTTGGTTTTGTAATTGTTTCTCTCAGCCCACCGAAGGTACATTCTCATCAGCATAGCCGCCCAGTCGTTGCTTTCAGTGCCCCCTGCTCCGGAATTGATCTTAAGTATGGCCCCGAGCTGATCTTCTTCATTTCTGAGCATATTGCGGACTTCAAGGTTTTCGATCAGTATCAGACAATTATCATAGTGGTTCTGAAGATCCTGTTCTGTTGCTTCACCTTCTCTGAAAAAATCATTTATTACTGCCAGGTCATCCACGGCAGTGCTGACCTTATTAAAATCGTTTGTCCAGCTTTTCAGAAGTGAAATGCTTCTGAGGAGCTCTTCGGCTTGCCGGGGATCGTCCCAGAATCCTGGCTGCTGTGATGCTTTTTCTTTTTCCGAAATTAGATTCAGCTTGCCGTCGATGTCAAAGATACCTCCTTAACGCATCACGGCGTTCCGATAATTCCTTAACCTGTTCGTTGGTGATCATAAAACAAATTTTGGCAAAAATAGTTATTTAAAAGGTTTATTTTTGACGTGACAAAAAATAAGTATGTATAAGCTGATAACTTTTCTCCGACCGTATGCAAAGTATTTTCTGGCTGTTTGGATAATTGCTATTATAACAGTCTCTTCAGTTCCTTCTATTCCGACTCTTAAAATACATACTCAAAAGGCAGACATAAGGCTCGATTATCTTATCCATTTTCTTGAATACGGTTCACTTGCATTTCTTGCATATCTCTCCTTTGCAGGAAAGGATTTCAGGGTATCTGCGCTTAAATACCTGATCCTGACGGTTTGTCTTATAATATTCGCGATGGCTGATGAATGGCATCAGGTGATCATTCCCGGAAGAACCTTCAATCCGAAGGATATAATAAGCAACCTCGCTGGTATCGCAGGCGGGCTGGTGTTCTGTGTTGTGGTCTTCAGGAAGTTACGGGCTGAAGCCCGGGGTTA